>NZ_JBFIGO010000092.1:0-11004 GCF_041602295.1 Spongiibacter sp.
AATGGCAAATACTCACAGTAAAGAACGGGTAATTGAGTACGCCGTCGGCTTTGAAGTAGAAGTTGTCGAATTGACGGAAAAGCAGGGTGTTAAGGCGAACCAGATAGCTGAGGTATTGGGCCTTCACCCGGTGATGGTTTATCGTTGGCGGCAAGAATACCGCGAAGGAAAGTTTGTGTTGTCTACCCCACAACTTGTGAGCACCCCCCAGTAGTTATATAAACCGACTTGGACGGGTCTACTTTTTGCGGGGCAGACCAGTAAAATTCAACACGAAATATCTCCCGCTTCTAATACCGGGAAAAGGCCACACACAGCGAGCGCTGGCCGTGACATTCAGTATAAACCGCCGGCCAGAAGCTTAGGCCGACACTACCTTTATTCGACAAGTCAGCAACAAAACATGAACCAGAAACTGAGCAAGATTGGCTATGTAGCGGGCATGATGATCCCGTTCTGGATTTTTATTGGGGTGGTCGCCGCGGGTGCAATGTACCCGGGTTACAGCCATGTTGATCAAGCGCTAAGCGAGCTGGGCGCACAGGGTTCGCCTACCCATGTCCTCTCCCCACTGATCAATAACTATCCGCTGGGCATTCTGTTTATCGTGTTTGGCGCCTCACTGGTAAACAGCTTTTCGGCTTCGCGTCTGGCAAGGCTTACAGGCATTCTCATTGCCATCCACGGGGTGGCGAGTATTCTGGCGGGCTATTTCCCCTGTGATATCGCCTGTAATCCCGAGCAACCATCGACCGCGCAGATTATCCACAACCTCTCCGGCTTGGTGATGTTTGTTTCCTTGGTGAGCGCCAGCGGAATATGGGTCTATTTGAGCAACCACTTATACGCGTCAGCGCGGCTGCGCTGGTTTTCGCTGCTGTGCACAGCAGCGGCCGTTATCGCTCTGGTGCCGATGGTTACTGCTATTGAATCCGGCTCGGGGTTCGGGCTGTATCAGCGAATCAACTACGGCGCATCAGTGCTATGGGTAGGCGGGCTGGCCTATGCCATTGGCCGGCGACGTGGCCATCCACGCTAGCCACTGCCGCCGCGCTGCCCGCGGCAATCGCACAAGGAAATATTGTGTATATCCCAAAAGCTTTTGAAGTTACTAACCAGGACGAGATATTTGCCTTTGTGGAAGAAAACGCCTTCGGGCAACTGATCTCCACCGTCAACGGCAGGCTGTTTTCCAGCCACCTGCCCTTTTTAATTGCCGAGGACAAAAGCAGAATACTCGGGCATTTAGCCGCCCAAAACCCGCAGCATGGCGAACTTGACGGCCGGGAAGTCCTCGTCAGTATAGAGGGGCCCCACGACTATATTTCGCCCTCGTGGTATCGCGGCCCTGGCGTGCCGACTTGGAACTACCAGGCCGTGCATTTTTATGGGCAATGCCGGGTCCTGCGCGATGCTAAGCAGTTGCAGGCAATCGTCAACGCACTGACGGCTAAGTACGAGGCCGGATTTGACGCGCCCTGGCAGCCGGAGTACAGCGCGACAATGCTGGGCGCTATCGTCGGCATTGAAATAACGATCAGTGAAATACAGTGCAAGTATAAGCTCAGCCAGAACCGTCCCGCTGAAGACCGGGCCCAGGTCATTAAGGAGCTACAGGCAGGCGGCGCGGTTAAACTGGCCGAGGCGATGGCGCGCAATGAACGCTAAGCCTGAGTCAATAAGGTCTGAGTCTTTGATTGCCGCCGCCTAGCGATCCGCTCAAGCCAACTGCAGCCACTCCTTAAGGCTGTTGCCAATCTCAACGATTTCCTCAAGGCAGACTTCGTGCTGCATGGGGTAGCTGCGATAGCTAGGTGTAAAGCCCATGCTTTGCAGAATTTGCTTGGCGGTATGCCCCATCACTTCCGGCACCATAGGGTCTTGGCTGCCATGAAAAATATGAATGGGCAGGGCCTTGTTCGCGTCCGACAGTTTTACTTCTTTGGCGGTGGCGAAATAGGTAGACATCGTTAGTAAGCCCGCCAGTGGCTTGGGGTAGGACAGCGCAGTGTGATACACCACGGCCCCGCCCTGACTGAAGCCCGCCAACACAATGCGTTCACTGGGGATGCCGGCATCCAGTTCGCGTTGGATTAATTCCCTGACCGCTGCCGAAGACGATTCTATCTGCGCTAGATCAATCTCGCGCTCTAGCGACATAGCGAGTATGTCGTACCAGGCGGGCATCACCATGCCACCATTTATGGTGACGGCTATCTCTGGCGCATGGGGGAACACGAAACGCACACCATGATTGTCGGGTAAACCGAGGTGAGGCACCACTGGCACAAAATCATGGCCGCTGGCACCCAAGCCGTGCAGCCAGATCACCGCCGCATCGGCCACCGCTTGCGGCTCTATTACTTCACATTTGAGCAAGGTCTAATCCCCTGAGCATTAATACGTGGCCGGCAGAATATCACGCTTAGACTATTCAATCCTGTGCTTGCATAGTCTGCTTTCCCTTGGGCAAGGCCTATAAGCTATTGCCCTCAATACCGCACAGACGGCAGATTGATTCAGGCTAAATCTGCGCCCTTACGGGACTGCCGGAGGCGGCGGTGCAAGGCGTAATTGGACGCCCTATCGACGCGTGGCCCAGCACGGCGTTTTGTTCTTGTGTAAACTCAGGGACTTGTTCAGGCACTTCTGCCCGCACTTGTTCAGGCACAGAGATTGGCTTTATGAGAGACCTACTGACAAAACTATGCTGGCCGATACTGCGGATCTTCGAGACCGAGCAAACGCCTGCCAACTACAAACCTTCTCACCGGGTGATTCTGAACGTTGTGGGGGCACTGTTCTGGATACTAGCACTGGGCTCAGGCGCGGCGGCGCTGAATAGCGGCCAGCTGGGCTCGCTGATTCCGGTCGTGGTGTTCTTCAGCGTCGGTTTCGTGTCGTTGATTATTGGCACGCTGGGCTCGGATGCGGCGGTTTCGAAGATATGGGGCACTAAATAAATGCTCAAGCACGTGGTACTACTCAACTGGAAAGCGGGCACGTCTCAAGCCGACATCGACGCGGTCACGGCGGGGCTTAGCGCCCTGCCCGAGGCGATACCTGAAATTGTCAGCTACCAGTTCGGCCCCGACGCGGGGATTTATCGGGGCAATGCCGACTATGCGCTGGTGGCGGAATTTCATTCTGAGGCGGACTTAAAGACCTATGTGAATCACCCCCGCCATCAGCAGTTTTTGCAGGAGGTAGCGGGGCCGATTCTGGAGTCGTTTCAGTCGGTGCAATTCGGCCTGCCGGCCTAAATCTTCCAGCCCAGCGAATTCAGGCCGCACCGTGATTAAGTGGGGTCTGCACCGACGCTAGCGTTCTGCCGCCGCGCTTGTCGCGATACATGCGCTGGTCGGCGGCGCTGATCAACTGTTCTACACTGAGATCGTTGCCCACGCTGCTGGCCATACCGAGACTGAGCCCGATATCTAATTTGCGGCCCTGGTAGTAAAACACCTGTTCAACGGCGCGTTTCAGTTTTTCAGCCACTTTCGCCAATGGCTCTTCTGTGGTGACGCCGGTGATCGCCACAATAAATTCGTCGCCACCAATTCGGGCAATAATATCCTCTTCGCGCAGTGCGCCGCGGGCGCGCCTGACCACTTCAACAAGAATGGCGTCACCAGCGGCGTGGCCATAGGTGTCGTTAATGGGTTTGAAGTTATCCAGGTCGATGAATATCACCCCAACACCTGCCTGCGAGCGCTTGCCCTTGAGCAGTTCGTATTCCAGCCTGGCTTGCAAAATATGGGGCCGCACAGCCCCGGTCAGCGTATCGACACTCGCCATGCGGTAGAGCTCGGCCTGGGCCGCGGCGGTTTCGTTTGCCAGGCTAGTGATAAGGCCGGAAAACCGGGAAAAGGAGGTAAAAATAATCATTGGCAGCCACACGACTGACACCAAGTAGGTGGCCCAGGTGATCGGCGAGTGCATATAGTCGCTGACCTCAATAGCCGGGCGCAGGGCGAAAATGCCAGAGGTATAGCAATAGGCGACCAGAGTGGTGACCACAATCGCGCCGCTCGCCAGCAGTAAACCGATATGGCGCGAGGCCAACATGCCGCCCAGCAGCGCGCTGGAGGCCAGCCACCAGCTGCCCGCGCCCAACATGCCATATTTGACCAGGCCGGCAACGCCGACGCACCACATCACCGAGATCAACGACCAGAATTTAATGCGGTAAGGGAGTTTTCCCGAAAACACCCAAAGCAGAATTGCGCCGATGCTGATAACAATATGCAAGGCATAAATCGCCTGCCAGCCGGTAACAACGGTGCGCGCCACAGAGAGGGGACCGCCGATAGCGCCGACCACGGCCAAGCAGAAAACAATCTGATTCAGCGCTTGCTGCTTGGCGTTCTCGATGACGAGCTGGGGGGCGGTGGGTTCGCTGAGTGGGTCCTTCTCTAACATACTCTAATTTCCATTTTAGAGCGGATGTGTTTTTTAATATTAGCTGACCAAGGGTGGATTTAAGCTAGGTGATTTCCCTTACCCGCGCTCTAGCCGATGGCTGCCCGGCCCTCGCCGTCCACCCGGCTGTGGTCAGCACGGCGGAGCACAAGAGGAAGGCACTGCGCCAGGCTGCTGACTAGGGAAACGCCGGCGGGCGCGGCTCAGTTTCCGGCCACTGTTGGGGCTGGCGTTTGAATGCCGCCATGTCGTAGCCCATTGCCGCGATGCGCGTCAGTAGGGCCTGGTAGCGCGCCTCGGGCAGCGTCGGCTCGCGGGCCATCAACCACACATAGTCGCGGGCGGCGCGGGCGACAATGCTTACCGAGTAGTCGTCAGACACATAGGCCACGCGGTAGTCGGCGTTAAACGGCCACAGGAATTGCATTCTCCACTGGGTATTGGCGGTATGCTTCACCACTGTGGCCGACGGCCGATAGGTTTTTAAGGGCGCGTTAAAGCGGCCATTGCGAAACCGGTAGGCCACCTCGATCTCCCCCGCCGCGCTCAGGCGATAGCTCTCTACGCCATTGTGGGCATGGCGCTCGGGGAACAAGGGAATAAAACCAATCACATACCAGTCGCCCATAAAGCGCTGTAGGTCTAGCGAGACGGGGGCCGGCAGAGCGGGTTTGGCCGTCGCGCAGGCAGCGAGCGCGCTGAGCAACAAACCGAGAACAGCCATACGCAACATAACGCGCTCCTTGTTTGAGTCATGCTGCGTTTACGCACTTGTGGGCAATTCGGAGCATCGCCTGAGCCGCGCTCGCTCTCTGCGGCAGATACCACCAGCCTGAAACCGGCTAAGCCCGGTGCTGTGCGACCGGCGGTAAAACTAAAACACCACCGTCACGGTGATGGTGTCGGCATAACTGCCGGCGGCAACATTCTGTCCACCCGGAATGCGGCCGTAAACGGTGTGCACCACCGGCAGCAGCAATAAACCAACCGAACCCGACACAACCGCCGTGCTAGCGCTGCCATCGCCCCAAATAGTCAGGTAGGTGGCATCGGTAAACAGGTTGTAGTCCAGGGTATTGGCACCGCTGATCAGCGTTCTGGGGTCAAAGCTGCCGGCGCCGCCCTGTGACAGTTCAATGTTGTATCCCAGCGATAAAATGCAACTGACCGTGACGCTGCCAACGCTGTCGACAGGCAGCCCCCCCAGGGAATCGTAGTCGCCAAAGGCCAAATTCGTGGCGCTGACACTGCAGCTGGCTGCCGCGGGCAGGGCCCAGCCAAGCAGGCCCAGACACACCGCGACCCGCAGGGTTTGCCTGAATTTGTTCACTGCCCAGCATTCGCTTATCGGCATATGTATTCCCCAATGTCTGGCATCGGCTCCGCTGTTTCGGGCACGCGCAGCTGGAAGCGACAGTGTTCACCCTGCCACCAGGCTTTTAGTTGATGCTCGCCCGGGTCAAGCTCGATAAAGCCCTGGCCCTCGGCCCCCACCAGCGAGGCGTTACCCGACGCCATATGCAGGAACTGCGCGCCAACAGGCAGTGCCTTGCCGGTGCTGTCGACCAGCCGGAAGCCCACCCAGCGAGCGCGTTTAATATCGAACTTCAGTTTAACCCCATGGCGATACGCCGGTATCACTGTGCGCTCCAGAGAGGCCACCTGAATATTTAACGGCATTGAGGCATCGTCTAGGCGAATCCGGTTGCGCTGGTAGTCGCGCAATCCGGGAACCAAGGCCTTGCCGTCGTCGCCAGTCGTCGCCAGCAGCTGATTGTCGCGATAGACATCGACCCCGGACAGCGTCCCGGCATCGACCACCGCAAAGCCCTGATCCAGCCGCTGGCTCAAAAACGCCTCCCCGCCCATAAAAGCCACTCCGCCGTCGATGGACGCCCGGTATTCCCGCGCCTCGCCCAGTTGGCCAGCCTGGGCACTAAACAGCCCAACGTCGGTGCGCAGGCTGCCGCCGGCCTCAAAGCGGTCCAGCTCGCCGGATTCCGCCATCAGCTGATAACCAAAGCCGCGTCCTGCCGGCAGGTTGCGCCGTACTTCCATGCGTTGGCTGGTTTGGCCACCTTCGCTCCGGCGGCTCAACTGCCCTGAGTTGTGCCGGCCCAGCGGCATGGATAGTGACAGGGTAAGACTGCGCTCAATACCGGCGCTATCCGGCTCCAGGTAACTCAGCCGCAGGTGCGCGCGCCCCCACAAACGATTTGAGTATTGTAGTGTAGCAAAGGCAATATCCGCTTCAGCTCGGCGCTCGCGTTTTATATGACTGAGCGACAGGTTACCGCCGCGACCCAAGCTAAAGGCCGCAAAGGCGGTGGACTCCAAGGCGTCGGGCAAGGCGCCGTCAGCCATGCCAAGTTGCGCGAAGTCGGCGCTGCGCCGGGTAGCGCTAGCCCCCACGCTAAAGCGATTGGCCTGCCGCCGAAACCCCAGTGACAACAGTTCGCCAGAGCGGCTATCTTCGTCTCGGCTGGCGGCCACCGCGATATTGAATTCGGCGACCGCCGGCCAGACAATATTGGCAGCCAGCCCCATTGCGCCATTATCCGCCGTGGCCTCGCCGCGAATCTCTCCGGTAAACCAGCGGTTGAAACCATAGCGATGACTACCACTGACGAAGCCCCTGCTGTAGTCATTGCTGCGCTGCGTAAACCCCTCCCTCAACACACCGGCCTCGTAGCTGTATTCATGCAAGCCGGCCTTGAGGAGTCGCGTACTGGTATAAAACGACCGGGTAGTGACGGTTTCGCGGCCCAGAAGGTCGCGTGTGACGATGCGCATCTCACCCGCACCGGTCACGACGGGCACATTGCTAATGGCGAACGGGCCGGGGTCGACCGGTTCACTGGAGCGCCGCACATTGTTCACAAACACATCGACTGTTGACGGCACCACGGTGTCACCGGCAATCAATTCCGTCGGGAAGGTGACAAAACCGGGCTGGGTGGAAAAATTCCTGCCCCACTTAAAGCCGCCAAAACGCACCGGCCGCCCCCAGGCCCCGGCATCGTTGAGGGTGTCGCCCAGGGTAAGGCTGCGCATTTGCTCGTGCCAGTCGATTCTCAGACTGGATTCGAGCCGAATGGATTCGCGCTCGCTGCCGGTCATATCCCGCAGCAGATGCTGGCTGGAGAAAAAGCCCCGCCGCCAGAATGCCCCCACTTCAAATTGCCCGCTAACCCTATCCCGCACGTCATTCTTGGAGCCAAACACCGCGTAATTTAGCAGCGCGCCGTGCTGCTCAGAATCCGGCTCCACATATTCAAAATCACTGCCGTCCACTTGGCTAGCCTGAAAAGCCTCGGCCTTTGCATAGAGGGTCAGCGCCTGACGCTGGGGGTCGAAAACCGGCAACACCCCCGCCATTGCCTGCACTGAATAAAAGGCTTCGCCGTTGCTTTCAAGGAATTGCTGCGGCATCCGCAATTTAAACTCGGTGAGCGTTTCAGCCGTTAAATAGAATTGCTGCCGATGGTCACTGAGTGCCTGCACCAGGCGCGATTGCCGCGACCCATTGACGCTGAATTCTAACCAGGTCTCCGACAGCTCGCCCTCCGCCTCGCGCTCCCCGCGCTCAATGCTGAGCAGGTTCCAGGTTGGATCAATGCTCGCCTTGAACGGCCAATGACCATCCAGCAAGAAGTAGTGATGCGCGCCGACCATAATCGATGGCCGCTGCGGCAGCGGCAGCGCTAAAGCCACAAGATCCTCGCGGTAAATAAACCAGCGGTCGCCCTGGCGCAGTACTTTTAACTCGCGGCCGCTGTTGTGATGATCGATCACCGCCCGAACAATCACTTCTTGGTAGCGCTCGCTGCCTGGCGAGGTGGGCTGGTGCGGCACAGGTTCGCCGGCATGGTGGTGTTTGACTCGCTGCGCCGCGCCCTTCGGCAGCGACCGCAACCACAGCTGCCCCTGCTCCAGGGTGGCATACACTCGCAAGGCTTGCAGGGAATCAGTGGGCAGATAGAGGTCGCCGCGGTCGACGATCCCGCCGTAAGCCGGCGTTGAAAAACCCAGCGCGGCCATATCGGTGGCCCGCAAAAACAACGCACCGGAGCTGCCTACCAGCAGCTGTACAGAAAATTCGGTGGGCACACCATTGGCTAGCACATTCACCACATGGCGGGAAAAGACCGTCTGCTTGTCAGCTGCGGTGGCGGTATCGGCCTGAGACGCCAGGGCAAGCACAAGGCACAAACTGACTAGCAGTCTTCCATGACGATTCATTGCGAGGCTCAACCACCCTCACTCGACGACAGCGCTGGTGCGCTGCTCTCGGCCAGCGCTCACCGTGACGATATGCAGCTTGTCACCTTTGGCCAGTGGACGTGAGGGCTGCGTCGACCACTCGCGGCGCGCTCCCGGCAGCACATAGCGCAGCTTTTCACCGGCGGCAATCACACTGCCCTTAGCCAGCAGGCGCCACTCGGTGAATTTGAAGTGCGCATCACCCGGATTCGCCACGGACAGACTGAGCTGACCATCGTCTCTCTGCCGCACTTGCCATGCCAGCTCGGCAGTCACCGGCCGCTCAGGCAGCACAAACACGGGCAGGCTCATGTTCAGGGCCAGCTTCAGGCCCTGCCCGACACCATTTTCCGAGGGAATTTCCTTCACTAAAAGGCGATACGCCTGCTCGCGTCCGACAGTGTCGCGCTTACGCAAGCCCACTCGCACAATCTGTTCTCCGCCGGCAGCGATGGTAAAAACCGGCGGCACAGCAATAATGTCGCGGGTTTCCTGCAAGTCGTCCTCGCCATCCGGCTGCTGCCACTGTTTAACGGCCAGTTGCAGGGTAACGGGGGCCGCCGCGCTATTGCGAACCTTAAGGGTGGTGGCAGGGCGAGCGTCGCTGAGGCCCAGGGTGACCGGATATACCGAATAGGAGCCCGCCGCTACGACAAACGTCGACAGCATCCCTGCGGTCAGCACCACTATCCTTAACAAGCGCATCATAGCTGCAAACCTTAGTACGTGACCCTAACTTAGTAGGTGACCGTAACATTCACTGTATCCGTGTAACTACCCGTCTGTGTTTCTTGCTGGCCCGAGGCAATGCGGCCATAAACCACTATCGGTACGCTCAAGCCTGTGCCCGTGCCGGTAACATCGTCAGTGCCAGAGGTTTCGCCCCACACATCGGTGCGGCCGACGTCAGTATACATCTGGTAGGACAAATAATTGGACAAACCGTCGGTCATCCGCCGCGTGTTGACACTGCCGTCGCTGCTATTAGTACCATCGTCCAGGGCTACCGCATAGCTGGTGCCTAGCGAACAGGTCACGGTCACCGAACCGGTGGCATCGATATTAAGGTTATTAACTGGCGCAACGTTGCCAAAGGCCAAGTTGGCGGCGCTGACCGAGCAGGAATCGACAACCGTCGCCGTAACACTAAAAGTAGTAGTGGTCGTTGCCGCAAAGGCGCTTGCGCTTGCCAGCACGGCCACCAGGCAACCCAACCGAGTCGGTACTGCTATCGCCGACCGAATACTTCCCATACACCTCTCTCCCACGACGACTGAATTTCTCAACGCATTGTTATAAGACACAACGCGCTATACATGGGAAAAGCCTATGGGAAGGTATTTATTGACAGAATAAGAAATAGTACCTACCGGCGTAAGACAGCCCGCAAACTACGACCGCACAAGCACTTAGTTCCGCAGGTATTCACCAAGCATGACCACCATGTACTTATACCTAACACCAAAACACAGGCGATATTAATTAGAGACTGCAACTTGCCATCCGCCTGGCAAGGGCCAGCCGGCGTCAGCCGATAACCAGCGCGGCGCGCGTCAATTCCGGCTGCAGCCGACAGCGCCACATAGCACAGGCCTGTCACTGCACGCCGCGGCCGCCCGCAGCCCGGCCCCTCGCTGCCCACTCGACGGCAAGCCCCCCGGCACTCACGCCACGGGACATTGCACCACGGGACATTGCGCCACAGCCGGCGACCTCCCCTACCCGCAACAGACGACGCGGCCATCGCCCAACATTTGCTAGGCTGCCAAAACGGGCTGATGGCCAGTATTTCAACGGCAAGTACATCGGCCAGCGATACACCACGAGGTAAGCGCGATGAAAATAACACTCTTTGGTGCAAGCGGCGCACTGGGCAGCGAATGCCTGCGCCAGGCGCTCGCCGCCGGCCATGAACTCACCGTACTGCTGCGCAATCCCAGTAAATTACCCGAGGCGCTGCGCCAACAGCTGCATATTGTTGAGGGCAATGCCCTGGATGCCGCCAAAGTCGCCCAAGCCCTGCCGGCAGGTACCGACGCGGTGCTGTTCGCCATTGGCGTCGACAAGCACTCGCCAGAAAACCTGTGTACAGATGCCACCCGCAATATTTTTGCGGCAATGCGCAGCAAGCAGCTTACGCGTTTTATTTGGTGTGGCGGCGGCAGCACTCTGGTCGAGGAGGACCGAGCGGGATTTGGCGAAAAATTTGTACAGCGGTTTTCGGCGATCTTCCTGCGGCTGCGGCATTTCGACAAGGAGGCACAATACCAGTTCTTGCACGCCAATCGGGATATCCCCTGGTTGGGCGTACGCCCACTG
>NZ_JBFIGO010000093.1:0-10962 GCF_041602295.1 Spongiibacter sp.
CATTGTCGACGACCTGACCGACACCAGCAGTGACAAGAATCGTGAGTGCAAAGGCCAGGGTATTGCCAATATCTTCTCCGGTCTGCTCGGCGGTATGGCCGGCTGTGCGATGATCGGCCAGTCGGTGATCAACGTGAAATCGGGCGGTCGCGGCCGTCTGTCGACGTTTTTTGCCGGTGCCATGCTGCTCACCATGGTGGTGTTTCTCAGCGACTGGGTGTCGCGTATCCCCATGGCGGCGCTGGTAGCGGTGATGATTATGGTGTCGATTGGTACCTTTAACTGGGCGTCGATCAAGGGCCTTAAAAGCAACCCCTTGTCGGCCAATATTATTATGCTGGCCACCGTGGCGGTGGTGGTGTGGACCCACAATCTCGCCTTTGGCGTGCTGACCGGCGTGCTGCTGGCGGCGCTGTTCTTCGCCAATAAGGTCGGTCACTTTATGTATGTGGACAGCGAGCGCAGTGACGATGGCAGTTGTCGCCGTTACCGCGTGGTCGGCCAAGTGTTCTTTAATTCGGCCGATCGCTTTGCTGCCAATTTTGATTTTAAGGAAGCCCTTGATAAGGTGGTGATCGACCTCAGTCGCGCGCACTTTTGGGATATCTCCGCGGTGGGCGCGCTGGACAAGGTGGTGATTAAATTTCGCCGCGAAGGCGCCGAGGTTGAGCTGATTGGTTTGAATGAAGCCAGCGAGACGATCGTCGACCGTTTTGGTATTCACGACAAGCCCGAGGAAATCGACAAAGTGCTGGGAGCCCATTGATGAGCGACAACTATGTACTGGCTTGTATCGACGGTGCGGCGTTAAGCACCGCCGTTTGCGACTACGCGGCCTGGATTGCCAGCCGAGTGGGCGCACCGCTTAAATTGCTGCACAACCTGGAGCAGCGCCCGCAGGCGGCGGTCGCTGATCTCACCGGCAGCATTGGCTTGGGCAGTCAGGAGGAGTTGCTCGAAGAGCTGACCCGCGTCGAAGAAGAACGCAGCCGCCTGCTCATGCAAAAAGGCAAGCTGATGCTCAAGGCCGCTGAGGAGCGGGTGCGCGCCGATGGTATCGACAATGCCGAATGCTGGCAGCGCCACGGCAGCCTGCAGGAGTCGCTGATCGAAAACGAGCAGGACATTCGCGCGGTGGTGATGGGTATTCGCGGTGAAGAGCACCACGAGGGGCAGCTCGGCGCCCACCTGGAGAGCGTGATTCGCGGCCTGCACCGCCCGGTGCTGGTGGTTAACAGTGCCTTTACGGCACCCCAGCAGATTATGCTGGCCTACAACGGTACCGAGGCGGCCGGCAAGGCGCTGGATATGGTTGCCGCCAGTCCGCTGTTTCAGGGGATTCCCTGCAAGCTGGTGTATGTGGGTGACGACAAGCGCGCCGCCGAGGTGCTGGCCGAGGGTAGTCGCCGTTTGAGCGCCGCCGGTATCGACCACGAAAGTGTGCACTTGCAGGGCAAAATTGACGAGGCCTTGATCGCCTACCAGGCGGCGCAGAATATCGATCTGACGGTGATGGGCGCCTACAGCCACCACCGTATTCGCGATGTGCTGCTGGGCAGCTTCACCGCGAAAATGCTTGCGAAAACGCAAAAACCGCTGTTGTTATTGCGCTGAGATACCTTAAATCTGTCCGCACATCACATCGTTTGCCGGTGTGTTCGGCGGTAACATTGCCCCAAGTGATGATGTCGGTCGCGCTTGAGGGCGGTGTTTATCCCCTCTAGCAAATTCAAGCTTTGCGTGATCGCCATACCTCCAAATGATAATCAAGGGGACGGCTATGAACGCGATACAATCCAGCAGCGATGTTGCACTACCACTTCAGCAGGCATTTACCTTACAGCGCCAGGCCTATCTGGCGGCGCCAGTGCCCAGTCACGCCGAGCGCAAGCAGGACCTGCTGCGGCTGAAAGCCATGCTCAGTGATAACCGCGAGGCGATTATCGACGCCATTTGCCAGGACTACGGCAATCGCTCGCGTCACGAGACCCTGTTTGCCGAAGTGATCGCGGTGACCGACGCCATCAACGATGTCATTAAAAACCTGAAAAAGTGGATGCGGGTGCAGAAGCGCCATGTCGATCACAGCATGTT
Organism: Spongiibacter sp.; assembly: GCF_041602295.1. Lineage (GTDB taxonomy): Bacteria > Pseudomonadota > Gammaproteobacteria > Pseudomonadales > Spongiibacteraceae > Spongiibacter. The sequence continues at coordinate 2,095 of NZ_JBFIGO010000093.1, forward strand.
CCCCGGCGGTCGCAACCGGGTGATTCCCCAGCCGCTGGGGGTGGTGGGTGTGATTGTGCCGTGGAATTTCCCGGTCAATCTCAGCTTTGTGCCGCTGGCTCAGGCCTTTGCTGCGGGCAACCGCGCGATGGTGAAAATGTCGGAAAACTCGCGGGCACTCAGCGCCCTGCTGCGCAGCTTGTGCAGCCAGTATTTTGCCGAGGACAAGTTGCAGTTTTTTGACGAGACCGGTGGCGTCGGCATCGAGTTTTCAAAAATTCCCTTCGATTTATTGGTGTTTACCGGCTCTGGCCAGACGGGTAAGTCGGTGATGGCCGCCGCGGCGCAGAACCTGACGCCGGTGGTGTTGGAGCTCGGTGGCAAGGCGCCGGCAGTGATCGATCCCAGCTACCCGATAGAAAAAGCGGTAGGGCGGATCATGTTCATTAAACAGTTCAACGCCGGGCAGATCTGTACCAATGTCGACTATGTGTTTGTGCATCGCTCCCAGCGCGAGGCCTTTGTCGAGGCGGCCAAGGCCTATGTGGCCAAGCACTGCCCCGATATCAACCACCCGGACTACACCTCGATTATTGACGACCGCTCGATGGCGCGTCTGCAAAGCACCCTGGACGATGCCGGTAGCAAGGGCGCCACAGTGATCAACCTGAGCAATCAAGAGGCCAATGTTGAAGCGCGCAAGCTGCCGCTGCATCTGGTGCTCGACACCACGCCGGAGATGACTATTCGCCAGCGCGAGACCTTCGGGCCGCTGCTGATGGTGGTGGAATACGACAGCCCGGAAGAGGTGGTGGACTATATCAACGCCGGCGATCGGCCGCTGGCCCTCTACCCCTTTACCAAGAAGCGGGCTTTGGCCGACATGTATATTGAGCGGGTCATGTCCGGTGGTGTGACCGTTAACGACGCGCTGTTTCACCTGGCTCAGCACGACCTGCCCTTTGGCGGAGTCGGCGGCAGCGGTATGGGTCACTATCACGGTTATGAGGGCTTTATTACCTTCAGCAAGCTGCGTCCGGTGTACTACCAGCCGAGCTTTTCGCCGATGGAATGGCTGCGCCCCCCCTACGGCAATTTTGCCACCCGCTTCTATAATTTCCTGTTGAAGTTCAAGGGTTGATGGCCGAGCGCTGAACCCTCGGGGGCGGGCTGCCTCGCGCCGCCCGCCGGCTGTACGACAATGAGAAGGGACTGCTATGAGCTTTGCAATACGCTTAATAGGCGGCGCGCTGGCGCTGTCAATATTGACGACGGGCTGCAGCCGCAGTGTCGAGCGCACGGCAGATAGCGCGCCGGTGACCGCTCAGCGGATTATCGCTGCCGATGGCAGCGAGTGGCTGAGTCACGGCCGCGACTACAGCGAACAGCGTTTTAGCCCGCTGACAAACATCAATGACGGCAATGTTCAGCAGCTGGGGCTGGCCTGGTTTGCTGACCTGCCGACGCGGCGCGGTATTGAAGCCACCCCGCTGATGGCCGATGGGGTGTTGTATGTCAGCGCATCCTGGGGGCATGTACTGGCGTTTGATGCGCGCAGTGGCCAGCAGCTGTGGCATTTTGATCCCCAGGTGGCGAAAGACTACGCAGTGCGTGGCTGTTGCGACGGCGTGAATCGCGGCGTTGCTCTGTGGGGCGACAAGGTCTATGCGGCCAGCTATGACGGTCGCCTGAACGCCCTGGATCGCAAAACCGGCAAATTGATCTGGCAGGTCGACACCCGTATTAATACGACAGACCCCTATACGATTACCGGGGCGCCGCGCATTGTCGATGGCCGGGTGATTATTGGCAACGGCGGCGCCGAGCTGGGCGTGCGCGGCTATGTCAGCGCCTATGATGCGCAGAGCGGAAAATTGGACTGGCGCTTCTTTACCGTGCCCGGCAATCCCGCCAAGGGTTTTGAAAATGCCACCCAGAAATGGATCGCTGAAACCTGGCACGGCCAGTGGTGGGAGAATGGCAAGGGCGGCGGTACCGCCTGGGATTCCTTTGCCTACGACCCCGAGCTCAAGCTGCTGTATATCGGTGTGGGCAATGGCTCCAGCTGGAACCGCAAGGTGCGCAGCGACGGCAAGGGCGACAATCTGTTTCTGTCGTCGATTGTCGCGGTCAAGGCCGATACCGGCGACTACGTCTGGCACTATCAGACGACCCCGGGCGACAGCTGGGATTACACCGCGACTCAGCACATGATTTTGGCGGATATCGAATTTGCCGGTCAGCCGCGCAAGGTCATTATGCAGGCACCCAAGAATGGCTTTTTCTATGTGTTGGATCGCGCCACGGGGGAGCTGTTGTCGGCGGAAAAATACATGCCGGTAAACTGGGCGAGTCACGTCGATATGGCCAGCGGCCGGCCGGTGGTGGCGCCGGGGCTGCGTGAGGGCACCTTCCCCGGCATGGTGCAGCCGGCGCCCAGCGGCGCCCACAACTGGCAGCCGATGACGTACAGTCCACAGACCGGACTGGTGTATATCCCCGCGATGAGTTCGGGGGCGATCTACGCCGACGACTTCTCTGCCCGCGATCGCAAGGGTGTGTGGAACACCAATTACGCGGTGGCGCCGATGTTGGAGGTCCCCGATGCGGTGACGGTGGAGCAGCGTAAGGCCATGGGCGAAATGCTGCTGCAGTCGACGCTGATTGCCCGCGATCCCACCACCAATAAAGACGCCTGGCGGATTGATGGCGGCTATTTTTCGGCCAGCGGCCTGTTGTCGACCGCCGGTAATCTGCTCTTTCAGGGCGATTTGGACGGTCAGTTCCGCGCCCGCGCGGCGGATACCGGCAAGCTGCTGTGGCAGCGCGATGTGCAGGGCGGGCTGATGGCGGCGCCGATCAGCTACCAGTTGGATGGCGAACAGTACATTGCCATTGCCCAAGGCTGGGGGGGCATCAGCGGTCTACCCTACGGGGCGGTATCCGGGCCGCGCAATATGATCAATATCAGCCGCCTGCTGGTATTTAAGTTGGGCGCTGAGGCGCCGCTGCCGAGGGTGGCCGTGGTTGAGCAAAGTCTGCCGGCACCGACTGTGGAATTGGCCGCTGAGGACAGGGTTGCGCAGGGGCGTGAATTGTACAATCTCTACTGCGCGGTGTGCCACGGCGGCAATGCCATCAGCGCCGGACTGATCTCCGATCTGCGCTACCGCATCAACGATGTGGCGCCGATTTGGCAGGCCATTGTTCGCGATGGCGCCATGGCATCGCTGGGCATGCCGGCGCGCGGCGAGGTGATCACTGCCGAAGAAGCCGAGGCGATTAAACACTATGTAGTGCAGCAGGCGCAGCTCGGTCACGCGCGCGGCGAGAAGCGCATGGTGAGGGCAAGGTAAGGCTGAGCCGGGGGCTTAGGCTGTGTTGCAGTGCTTGCTGACGACAGCTAGTGCCGCCGCTTACCAAGCACCATTGGTGACGCGCACCACATAGAAGCCGCTGTAACCGTCGGTGTACCAGATTTCCTTGCGCTCGGGGGCAAATGCCGGCTTGGACATGGCCATATTGCTTGACGGTGCCTGCACATCCAGCGGGCGGTCTGTTACCGGGGCATTAAAATAAGCCACTTCACGCGGCTTGTGGGGGTCGCGAATATCAAAAATCCGCAGCCCAGACAGAATCATGCTGCAGGCGACAATATCGGGGTTAACGCGCGTCGGCAGGTCGCAATAATGCCCGGCATAGCCGCCGGCGATGTTGTTTGCCCCTGGGTCGTTGGCAATGGCATCGCGATTTTCTGGGTTGTGAACCGCAAGGCGCAGCTCGGAGATGACGTTGGGCTCGCTTTCATTGCTGATGTCGATGATCCGACCCGCACCGACAAATGCGCCGTGGCTGGTCAGCGCTGAGGATTTTCCGGCTTCGCTGGTAGAAAATTCATCGATTTCCAGTACATAGGGTTTGCCATCGCGGGTGAAGGGTATGGCGTTTTGCGGAACGCTTTGGTTTTCCCAGGATAAGCTGGCAACTTCGCGCACTTCGGGATTGGCTTGGCGCGCCTGAATTTCAGAGATATCGAGAATCAGCAGTCCGTTGTCACCATCGCCAGTAACATAGGCGCGGTTGCCATCGGCACTGATCGACAGACCGTGAGAGCGGTAGTTGCCATACCAGAGCGCTGTGGGGAACTCCGGGTTGGAGAGGTCAATGGCGGTTAAGGTTGGCGACGCCGGTGACGAAGTGAAGAAGGTCTTGCCGTCGGGGGAAATACCGCTTTCGTGGCCCAGCCGGCCAACCGGTGCCGAGGCGCGCAATACCGGGTTGCGGCAATCTTCGCTGAGATCGTAGACATCCACCAAACCGGGATAAAACAACACATTGCCCATTACCGCCGCCAGTATGCCGGCCTGCTGCGATACCACCATGGACTCGTGAGGCGATAGCATGGCGGGCGTGATGAGCCGGTTGGCGAGCATCGGGTGTTCCGGGTCGGACATATCCAAGACATTGATGCCGACATTCATATCCAGCACGCTGGTGGGAAACAACAGCGTGCTGTCGTAGTAGGCGCATTCGCGCCCGGCATTGTCGATATAGCGCTCTACCTTGAAGCCGCCAACACTGCCGATGGCATTGGGTACGGTATAGCTGCCGACCAATTCGGTGTTGCAGGTAAAGCCCTCGCGGGCCAGACCATTGTCGTGGTCTTCCTGCGAGACTCGGCCTTGCATGCCGGTTTCGGGCCGCGAGTTGGGTCCGCAGTGGGCAGTGCTGTTGTCAGTCGGGTTTGGGCCGGGCGCGGGCTTGTCGCTGCCGCAGCCGACAAATAACAGGGTGGCCAACGTGATCAGGGCAAGGGGATATGCGCGAGTCATTAGCGTGCTCCGAGGTTTTTATTGTTATTGCGCCGGCCATTATTGGGGTGATTCATTGTGGCCGCACAAGGGTCGTGAGAATACTGCGAAGTTGATAAATTTCTTTGGCTTGTTCCAGTAATATTCTTCCGGCCAGTTGCCGCACGGGTTCCAACGCCGCCTCCGTGGCGGTAAAGCGCGCCATCAGCAGAGCGCCTTCGTGGTGGTCCAGCATCAACTGAACAAACAGTTCATCGCGCGCGCGACCGCTGCTGTGGCGCAGTTGTTGGAGCTGCTTCGGGCTGGCCATACCGGGCATGCCCTGGGGCGAGCGGCCGCAGTCGATCAGGTACTGGCGCAGCTCGTCGCTCAGCGGCGCACGCCCCAATAGCATCCATGTCATATCGTCATTGCTGGGATATAAATCCTGCTCCCAGAGGCGTAGCCAGCCGCGCATTTCTCCCAGTTCTAGCAGTTGGGTGGTGGCGATCGTGCGGGCGAGAGGAGCCAGGCCGGTGGGGCGGCCGTCTAATAACAGCTGTGACATGGTAATGGCCTGCTGGTGGTGCAGGCTCATAAATTGGCTAAAGCCGATGTCTATGGGGCTGGGCTTGGCGGGCGTCGGGGCGAATCGGGCCTGCAGCAACAAGCCGGAAATTGCGGCGGCCACGATAATGATGCCCAGTGCTTGGAGTATGGCGACGGGGGTAAAGCGAGTGACCCACATGCGAGTTGCCTAGCTGACTGACGGCGGCATGGCGGGATGACATGCCAACAAGGCTGTCATAGTACCCCGATGTTTATTGGCGACTCAAAGCGAATGTCGGGGGCGGCTCGCCTTGCCCGCGGCCTCACCATTGCCAGGCCAGGCTGGCAAACAGGCTGCGTCCGGGGTTCTGGCTGGGGTTGTAGGTGCCGGGGAACATGGCGGTATCGATCACTTGGTTAAGGCTGCGCTCGTCGCTGAGGTTTTTTCCGCCGACCGTGACTGTCCAGCCCTGTTCGTCGCTTTTTAGCGACAGGTGCGCGGCGATTGTGGTGGTGGCGGGGATGCGGGCGTTGTCATCGAGGTCGGTGTCGGTGTAGTGCTCGTCCTGGTGCTGAATGTTGGCGCTGGCTCTGAGCCAAAGCGAACCGATTTGGTATTCCAGCGTCGGGTTTAGCGTCGCGGTAATCTGCGGGGCGAAGGCCAGGCTTTCGCCGCCCAGGTCCTGCTTGGCGCCGATACCCTCGCTGATGGGGGCCGGGGCATTGCGGTACTCTTTGTAGCGGGCATTGAGATAGCCCAGTGAGGCATTGATGCTCAGAGGGGTATAGGGCGTCAGCCACTGCAGCTCACTTTCCAGCCCCTCGGAGTACGCGGCGGCGGCATTGGTCACATCAAACAGCAGGCCGTTAAAGGCCAGCACCTGCAGGTCGTCGAAGTCCATGCGGTAGGCGGTCAGATTGAGCTGCAGGCTGTTGTCCAGCCACTGGCTGCGCAGGCCCAGCTCCACGGAGCGCGCTTGCTCCGGCTCAAACTCCAATTGTTCGCCGGTGAAGGAGATGGCATTCACACCGCCGCTTTTGAAGCCGCGAGACACCGAGCCGAAAAAGGAAATATCCTCGTTGAGAAAATAGCTCAGGGTGAGTTTGGGCGACAGCTGGGTTTCGCTGCGCTCGATTTCGCCGGGGGCATAGTCATTGGCGCCGATCAGCGTGGCGGTGATACAGGGCAGCAGGGGGTTGCTGCACACCGCGGTGCCGGTCGGTGTGGATTTTTTGCTTTCGCGGTTGAGTCGCAGGCCGGGGGTGAGTACCCACTTGTCGCTAATATCCCAGCTTATCTGGCCAAATACCGCGGTGGCAGTGGTGTCTTGAAAGTAGTCAAAGCGGTAGTAATCGGTTTCCTGCAGGCTGCTGGTGAGCGCTGGCAGGCTGCCGCCGATGGTACCCGCCAGTGGGTTGCCGGGGGCGTTGCTGTTGCCGCTGAGTAATTGTTGGGCGTCTTTGGTGGCGGCGTAAGAGGCAATGTCGTCGCCGACAATGACATCGGCAATAATGTGGAAGTCGCTCTGAAAGTAAAATAAACCGGCGATAAACTCGACCTGACCGCCGAGACCAAACAGGCTGTCGGCGGCGCCGCTGAAACGCCATTCGACACTTTCCTGGCGATAGTCGTCGACTTCGTCGAGCTTGAGCAGATCCGCCGGCGATACGTCGAGGTCCTGGTTCTGCTCCACGTCTAGCCACGACACGCCGAGCACCACGGTGCTGTCCAGGCGCGACAGGCCCGCGAACTCGCCAAAGTCGTAGCTGCCGCGCAGCACCATGCTGTCGGAACCTTGATACAGCTTGCCGTCATCATTAAAGCTGGTTTGGAAGTTCAGTGGATCGTCTTCTATGTCGGGGTCGAAATTTTGCAGATACTCGCGGGTATCGTCGTCCAGCTTCATCAGTTGTCGCGGCCAGAAATTGACATGGGTATTGGACTGCTGGGCGATCAGTTCGAGTTCGCTGCGATCACTGGGCTGCCAGTTTAGCTTTAGCCGCAGGGCATCTTGGTCGCGGTCGTCCTCTTTGCGCTGTAATTTGCTGTTTTCCAAGCGGCCGTCGCGCTGCCATTTTAGCCCCGACAGGCGCAGGCCGAAGTTAGACGACAGGCGGTAGCCGATGCCGGCTTCAATGCGCTGCTCGCCGTACTCTTCTTCGCGGTAGTTGAGCTTGCCCTCGCTGCCGGTGTTGCTGGGCACAAGCTGGCTGCTGACATTGAACACCCCGGCGATGGTGTTTTTGCCAAACAGCGTCCCCTGAGGGCCGCGCAGGACTTCGACGCGCGCCAGGTCGTACATCGATTCACTGAAATAGCTCGGCCGACCGTAGAAGATCTCGTCCTGCACCAGCCCTACCGCCGGTTCAAAACTGGGGTTAAAACTATTGGTGCCAAAGCCGCGAATAAACACCTGGGGCGATGACGGGCTGGTAAATTCGACGCGGACATTGGGCACATAGGCCGACACCGCCACCAGATCGCCAATAGCATTGTCCTGCATAAAGTCGCCCGACAGGGCGCTGATGGAAATCGGCACATCCTGCAGGCTCTGTTGCGACTTTTGCGCGGTGACGAGCACTTCTTCCAGCACCCGCGGTGACTCCGCCCAGGCGGCGGGGCTTATCGCTGTGCAAAGTATCAGTAGCGGGCGGTAGTCGATCGTCATGGCATACCCCTTGTTATTATATTTTGTCTAGGCTTACAGGCTGGTGATGATTAGCAGGCCACCGGTAATCAGCAGTAGCACATAAACCAGCAGGCGGAAGCGCTGTTCGTTGACCCGGTGGTGCACGAATTCGCCCAGTGTCAGGCCGGCAATCAGTGCCGGCAGTGTCATGATGATTTTTGGCAGTGCCGGCTGCAGGCTGCCGTCCAGGGCAAAGACCAGCGTCAGCAGACTGTTGAGGCTGAACCACACGGTAATCAGGGTGGCGCGAAAGGCGGCCTTGTCCAAGGTGGTACCCGACAGGGCATAGACCAGTAAGGGGCCGCCAGAGGCGTACAGGCCGTGGGTGATGCCGGCGACCAGCATCCAGCTGCGGGTCCACCAGCTGGCGTGTTGGCGGCTGTGCAGGCCGCGATAGACCTTGAGTAATTCTCGGCCGGCAAACCAGATGACCAGGGCGCCGAACAGCAGTTGTAGCAGCTGTTCGCCCAGCCAGGGGCGCAGGCCGTAGCCGAGCAGGGTGCCGCCGGCCATCAGGGGCAAAATCATTTTCAGCAGCGTCGGCAGGTGAACGTGGCGGTAGTGGCGCGCCAACAAATAGCCGGTCATGCAGATATTCAGCGGTACCAAGACCGGTAGCATGGCGGGGATGGGCAGCAGCAATGCACCCAGCGACAGGGCGATAACAATGCTGCCAAAGCCGGTGATGGCCTCGATGGTAAAGGCGCCAAAAACAAATAGCGCCAGCCAGATCCACGGGTCCATCAGTGTTGCTCCAATTCGACCGCAAATTTGCGGCGCATCAGTCGGTGAAATAGTGCCGGGGCCAGCCGCCACAGCAGGCTGGCCAGCCAGATGCCGCGGTGCGGGTAGAGCTGTGG
>NZ_JBFIGO010000094.1:0-10688 GCF_041602295.1 Spongiibacter sp.
GCCGCCAAGGCACCAACAAAATGGCTGTAGCCGTTAAAACGCTCCCCCTTGTACACTCGCTCCCCCAGACAATCGCGCCGACGCCCATCTTAGCGGAATACCCCGATAACACCAGCCGCCTTCCAGCTAGGACAAATGACAGGCGCCTGCCCGCAGCGACAGTGGGCACGCAAACAACTCTACAGGGAGGTCAAGCGAAGACCTGCGCCAGGCAGGGGGTCGCAACAGTCGCTATACCGCGCAGCGCTTCTCCAATTGCCCGAGACCCTCGAACAATACCTCAATATGGTGGGCACCATTGGTGGAAATCACTTTGCGAATGCGGATACTGCCGAGGCGGCCGTCGCGAAGGCGGATACTGTATTGCACGCCATTCAACAACTCTCCGTCATTACTCTGCAAGTGAAGGCAACCGCTCCACGCGGAATAGCCTTCATCGGTCAGAATATACATAGGGACGTCACTGAGCAGCCTCCTGCCCTCGTGCAATACGTCGCCGTGGGTCAAATCCATTGACAGCCTCCACAGGATAAGGGACAACGCCTATAGTCATAGGCCTGCACTTTTGTTATAGCATGCTCAAGCGATGCGCCCTACCATTGGCTTATAACAAAATGCTTTAACCGCCCCCTTTCTAACATCCCTGCGTTACAAGCCGCCGGCACGCTACTGTCAGGCAGGGAAATAACGGCTGATAGTATCCACGACGCAAGCCGGGCGATCCCCGCCCTCAATCTCTATCGTCACCCGCACCACCGACTGCACTCCGCCCTTCAACTCTTCCGCCGACAGCAGCTCACCCACGCCGCGCACCCGCGAACCTACCGGCACCGGAGCCGGAAAGCGAATGCGTTCGCAGCCCACGTTCACGCCCATAGAGATGCCCTGCACATCGATAATTTGCGGCAGGAAAAGATTGACCAGCGACAGCGTCAAATAACCGTGCGCAATACACTTGCCAAACGGGCCGTCTTTGGCACGCTCCGGATCGGTATGTATCCACTGGTGATCCCCCGTGGCATCGGCAAACAGGTTAATACGCTGCTGATCAATTTCCAGCCATTCACTGCTGCCCAAATGCTCGCCAACAGCGTCCAGCAGGGCCGACGGGGTGGGGAAAACTCTACTCATATTGACATTCCTATTACCGGGACTGTTAAAAGCTGCATGCACAGTCGTATTTTCATGCCAATAACCTTACCATCGGCTACGTCGCAGCCGGCATCGTCTATGCGGGTGACAGCGGGCAATAGCGCGCTACCAAAATGGCAAAGGACGCAATGGATATCCGTGAGTTTCTAACAACGCATTGGTCTTGGCTCCAGGCTAGCCTTCCCTATCTGGCCGCCCTGACGGCGGCCACTTTCGCGTTATTGGGGCTGCTGTCGGCGCTCGAAGCCATCCTTAAAACGCGCACCGCACAAGGCGCAGTCGCCTGGGCGATTGTACTAATCGGCTTCCCCCCCCTGTTTGTACCACTGTACTGGATCTTTGGCCGCCGCAAATTTCGCGGTTACGCCATGGCCAAACGCGGCGACACCGGTGCCATAGACGCGCTGACCGGCCAACTTGCACGCGACTATGCCAGCCTGGAAACATCCCCCGAAGCGGAAGATTCGCGCCTGCGCGCGCTGCCGCGCCTGAGCACACTGCCCTTCAGTCGCGGCAACAAGGCCAGACTGCTGATCGATGGCGAGCAGGCCTTTGCGGACATGTTCACGCATATCCGCCGCGCCAAACACTACGTTCTGCTGGAATTCTATATTGTTCGCGACGACGACATCGGCGGCGAACTCGCCCAGCTGCTGATCGACAAGGCTCGCGAGGGCGTGGCCATCTACTTTATCTACGACGAGATCGGCAGCCTCAAACTGCCCCGCGACTACCCGCAAACCCTGCGCGACGCCGGCGTGCAAATGCGCCCCTTTAACAGCACCAAGGGCACCGGCAATCGCCTGCAGCTGAACTTCCGCAACCACCGAAAAATCGTCGTCTGCGACGGCGATTACTGTGTTATCAGCGGCATGAACATCGGCGACGAATACCGCCATCAACACCCGGTGCTCAGCCCTTGGCGCGATACCGGCCTGGCCATGAGCGGCCCCATCGTGCAAGCCGTACAGCTCTGTTTTGTTGAAGACTGGTACTGGGCCAATGAATCGCTGCCCGCACTCAACTGGACACCCGCACCCTGCAAGGACGGCGACCAGCAAATGCTGATCGTGAGCACGGGGCCCGCCGACAGCGTAGAGAGCTGCGCACTATTTTTTGAGACCCTGATTCACCAAGCCCGCGAGCGACTGTGGATAGTCAGCCCCTATTTCGTCCCCGACACATCCATTATTCACGCCCTGCAGCTCGCGGCAATGCGCGGTGTCGATGTGCGAATCATGCTCCCCGAGAAGCCCGACAAACTGACTATCAAGTTGTCATCATTTACCGCGATACGCGAAACCCTTCCCCACGGGGTACAGTTCTACTACTACCAATGCGGATTCTTGCATCAGAAAGTGCTGCTGGTGGATGATGACATCGCGGCGGTGGGAACGGCCAACCTCGACAATCGCTCCTTTCGTCTTAATTTTGAAATTAGCGCAGTGATCTACGACCACGGCTTTGCCAGAGAACTCAGCGACATGCTCGAACAAGACTTCAACCAATGCCGGCAGCTGCTCCCCAGCGAAGTCGCCCGCTGGTCGCTGATGCGGCGCCTTGCCAGCCGCTGCGCCTATCTGTTTGCCCCGCTGCAGTAAGATGACCAGCGCAGCCCGCCTTTCCGCCTGTCCCGATTGCGATTTGTTGCAGCGCCTACCGCCGCCGCAGGCCGCACAGCGCGCCCACTGCCCGCGCTGTGCAGCGGTACTCGCCGAGCCGCCACCGCGCTTTCCTCAGCTCAGTTTAGCCGCGGCACTGTGTGGACTGATGCTGTTTATCCCCGCTACCTGTCTACCCATTCTACGGTTTACCCTGGCCGGCCAGACCGGCAGTAACACCCTCGCCGAGGGCATTTTAAGACTGTGGCAGCAAGGCTTTGAACTGCTCGCCCTCTTAGTACTGCTGTGCTCGCTGCTCGCCCCCTTGCTGCACTTGCTGCTCAACACTTTTATCGGTCTTTGTCAGGCCCTGCAGCGCTGCCCGTCAAGCTTCGCGCACTGCATTAAGCTCAGCCATTTTATGCAGGACTGGAGCATGCTCGAGGTCTATGCCATCGGCATTCTGGTTGCCTACGTAAAAATGATGGACGACGGCGACATCGAAATTCTCAGCGGCAGCTACTGCCTGGCGGGATTGATGGTCAGCCTTATCCTGTGCGCGCAAAGCTTCAACAGCGAGCGCGCCTGGCAGTTCTGGGAGCAACCGCGTTGACCATGCAGCCGACAACCGCCAAACAGCAGGGGCTGGCCCGCTGCAAGCAGTGCGCCCTGCTCAGCGCCATGCCCAGCCGCCAACAACAGTCACAGGCGCTCTGCCCGCGCTGCCACAGCCCGCTGCATTTTCGCCGCCACCACAGCCTGCAGCGCTCGCTGGCACTGTGCATTGCTGCCGCCCTACTGCTGATACCGGCCAATGTTTTAACGATCATGACCGTCGTCAATCTTGGCCAAGGCGCGCCGGACACCATCATGTCGGGGATTGTCCGGCTGTGGCAAGCCGATCTGCGCGCCATCGCAGCCGTGGTGTTTATCGCCAGCATTTTGGTACCCATCATTAAAATCGTGGCTCTACTATTGCTAATGATGGTCGTGCAGTTCCGGCTGCCCCTCAGCAAGTCGCAATGCACCGCACTCTACCGCTTTGTCCATCTTATTGGCCGCTGGTCCATGCTCGACCTGTTTATGATTTCAATACTGATTACCGTGGTTAGCCTCGGCAATATTGCCACCGTCGACACCGGCCCCGCCGCCACCGCCTTCGCGGCGGTAGTCGTGCTCACAATACTTGCCGCCAACAGCTTTGACCCGAGACTTATCTGGGATTTAGAACACCATGACTGATTCACAAACACCGTATCCGCAAGCTCAGCTGCGCCCCAAAAAACGCTTGTCGGCCGTGTGGTTACTGCCTCTGGTAGCCGCAGTTATTGCCCTGTGGCTGCTCTATGAAAACCTCAATAACAGTGCCCTGCAGGTCAGGGTGCAGTTTGACAATGGCAGCGGCATTACCGCCGGCAAAACTCCGGTTGTGTACCAGGGGATTACCGTGGGTAGCGTCAGCCAACTGCAACTCAACGACGAACTCAGTGGCGTCAACGCCACGCTCGACCTGCACGCGCAAATCGCCCCGCTGATTCGCAGCGGCACGCGCTTTTGGCTGGTCAAACCCCAAATATCCCTGTCTGGCATCTCGGGCCTGGATACCCTGGTCGCCGGTAACTACATCAGCTTTGCGCCCGGCGACGGCCAAGCCGCTCAGCACTTCACCGCATTGGCCGAACCCCCTGCCTTTGCCAGTAGCACCAACGGATTGCGACTCACCCTACACGCCGACAAGCTCGGCTCACTCGCCGTCGGCGCACCCGTGCTTTATCAGGAAATCGATGTTGGTGATATCGAGGGCTACACGCTCACCGATAACGGCGTCGACATTGCGCTGCGCATCGACCCCCGCTATCAACAGCTGGTTACCAGTAACAGCCGCTTTTGGAACCACAGTGGCGTCAAAATTAACGCGGGGATGCAAGGACTGCACATCGACGCAGGCTCACTGGCCAGCATACTGGCTGGCGGCGTGGCCTTTGACAGCCCCGATGGCGGTGAAAGCGTCGACAATGGCCAGCGCTTCACGCTGTTCGAAAGCCGCGAACTCGCCCACGGCAGTCGCCGCGTAATCGTTGAATTTGCCAGTGCCGAGGGCTTGAGCAAAGGTGCCGAACTGCGCCTGCAGGGGCTGCGCATTGGCCGCGTAGAGGCCGTTCGCTTTAAGGCCGCAGGCCCCAATGCCGGCGCCGAGGCTGAACTGCGGATCAACGCGCCATACTTTGAACATCTCAATGAACGCAGCCGCTTCTGGCTGGTGAGTCCAGAATTTTCTACCGCCGGCATTGAAGGCCTCGACGCCCTCATCGGCGGCCCCTATGTGGCCGTGCATACTGACGGCGCGCCCGGTGAGCTGGCGGCCCGTTACCAAGCGCTGCGCGACGCACCCGAAAAGCGTATTAGCGCCCCGGGATTGCGCGTGGTCCTGCTGGCCGACGAGCTGAATTCAGTCAGTGTTGGCAGCAAAATCTATTATCGAAAAATTGCCGTTGGCCAGGTGGAAAGTGTCGAACTCGCCAAACACGGGGTAACGATTGGCGCCTTCATCCACCAACGCTACGCCCACCTGCTACACCGCGAATCGCTGTTTTGGAACGCCAGCGGCATCAGCATTAGCGGCGGCTTGGGCGGTCTCGACGTGAAAGCAGAATCGCTGGCCACCATCGTTGCCGGCGGCATCGCCTTTCAAACGCCCGAAGTCAAACGTCCTCAGGCTGCTTGGGAGGGGCTGCGCTACACCCTGCACCGCGATTACGAAAGTAGCTTTGCCGACGCGGGTCGCGAAATTCACGTGTACTTCACCAGCGGTGTCAACCTGAGCAAAGGCACAGAAATTAAATACGAGGGCATCAAGGTTGGCGAAGTGACCGCCGTAGAACTCGATAGCAGCATGCAGGGCGTTGTCGTCAGTGCGCGCCTGGCACCGTCGGCCAAGGCCTTAGCGCGCCAGGGCAGCCGCTTTTGGGTGGTCAAGCCTGAACTGGGGCTGGTTGGCACCCGCAACCTGGAAACCCTGGTCACCGGCGCCTATATCAGCGTGTTGCCCGGTGACGGTGAACCGCAGAGCAAATTTATCGGTCTGGAGCGCCCACCGCGACTGCGGCCTCCGGCGACGGGCTTGAACTTGGTGCTGGGCGCCGATCAACGCGGCTCGATCAAAGAGGGAGTAAAAGTGTTTTACCGCGACATCCCCGTGGGCGAGGTGTTCGGCTTTGAACTGTCGGCCGACGCCCGCCGAACACTAATCCACATTAATATCGAACCGCGCTACGCCACGCTGGTACGACGCAATAGCCGCTTCTGGAACTCCAGCGGCATCGCGGTCAACTTCGGCCTGTTCAGTGGCACCACCATCCGCAGCAAGTCAGTCGAATCACTGTTAGAAGGGGGAATTGCCTTTGCAACGCCCCCTGGCAAAGGCGCGAAAGCGGCATTAGCAGCGCCCGCGGAGGCCGGCCAGCACTTTCCTCTGCACGCCGAAGTGGACGCGGTATGGCTGCGCTGGGACCCGGTAATCCCTCTGGACAGTAGCAGCCATTGAGCGCCGCAAGGCAGTGGCATTCTGGCCATTGCCTTAACAAGTTTTCACACAGTTAGGCGGCGGAAACAGCTAGAATGGCGTCTGCCAAGCAGCTGTGTCACCGACACGCTTCTGCCCACTGCACTCATCTAGGGACTGTCGTTTTGTTAAAACTGCCCAAGCAGGCCATTGTGGTCGCAACCATCATCGGCGCCGCCGTTATTATCGCCATTACGTTATTTGCCCTGCGCCCATCGCCCGAGCAACAGGAAGTTGCCAGCCACAAATTGCTTATCGACGTAGCCATTGCCCACAAGCAAAGCCTAACCATTAACGTTCACAGTCAAGGCACTGTGCAACCACACACCGAAACCAGTCTGGTTGCCGAAGTTTCTGGACAGGTTATGGAAGTATCGCGCAATTTTGAGAACGGCAATCTCGTCGAGAAGGGCGAGATACTGCTGCTCATCGACGACCGCACTTACCGCGCCGAGCTCAAACGCGCCGAAGCCGCTGTCGCGACAGCGCACAGCAATTTGCTGCAAGAAAAAGGCCGTGCCGCCGTGGCCCGTGAAGATCTTAAAAAATACCCGCGCCGCCACGCGAATGAGGATTCGCGAGCGCTGGCACTGCGCCTGCCACAGCTCAACGAGGCCAAAGCGCGACTCAACTCGGCATTGGCCGACCGCCGCCAAGCCGAAATCAACCTGGAGCGCACTAAAATTCGCGCGCCCTACCGCGGCATGATTAAAGCCCGGCAGGTCGATCTTGGACAGTTTGTTGCCACCGGCTCGGCCCTCGGCCAAATCTTCTCCGTAGACACCGCCGAAGTGCGCCTGCCAGTGCCCAGCGACCGGCTCGCCTACTTGCAACTGCCCGACCCGCGCGACGACAGCACCCAGGCCGATGTCATATTGGAAAATGATATTGGCGAGCGCTGGCCTGCGAAGCTGGTACGCAACGAGGGCATACTCGACGAACGCAGCCGGGTGCTATTCGTCGTCGCTCAGATCGCAGACCCCTACCGGCTGGATAGCGACGGCAAACCGCTGCGCAACGGCAGCTTTGTGAAAGCCGACATTCAGGGGCGGAGCATTGCCGACCTCGTTGCCATACCGCGGCATATTTTGCGCACCGGCAATCAACTTTGGGTCGTGGATGAAAACGACACGCTGCGCAACCGTGACATTAAGGCACTGCGCACCGAGGGCAAACTGGTGTACGTCTACGAAGGCCTGGAAAGCGGTGATCGCATCTGCCTGTCATCGGTACCCAGCGCCATCAGTGGTACCGCGGTTAAAATCAACACCAGCCTGTCGACGGCAGAGCTAGTCGCCACGCCGTCAGCCGAATTGGCGACCATTAACGAGGAGCCTAACGCGCCATGAGTACCCCCGAGCACCTCGACACCCGGCGCGGCATTATTCCCTGGTTCGCCCGCAACCACGTAGCCGCCAACCTGCTCATGCTGGTGATATTGTTTGTCGGGGTTGGCTCGGCATTGAACATTCAGCGCACGCTGCAGCCCGAGTTTGAAATCAATATTATCCGCATTACCGTGCCCTACCCCGGCGCCACCCCCGAAGAAGTTGAAGATGGCGTTATTCTTAAAATAGAGGAAGCCCTGCAGGACATTGATGCCATTCAAAGTATTGAGTCACGAGCCGATGAGTCCCTGGCCAACATCACTGTTGAAATCTATGAAGACTACGACATCTTGGCCGTTATGGACGAGGTCAAAAGCGCGGTCGACGGCATTATCAGCTTTCCCGAACAGGCCGAGCGCCCGGTGGTCAAACGCCTAGAATTCCAGAACCACACCGTCAGCGTAGAACTCTATGGCGATTTAGATGAACGCAGTCTGAAATCGCTGGCCGAGCAAATCAAACAGGAGATGCTCCAGGATCCAGACATCGCCTTTGTGCAGATCAATGGCGCTCGCGACTTTGAAATCAGTATTGAAATTCCCGAACACCGGCTGCAGGAATACCAGTTAACCCTGGACGACGTTGCGCAGGCAATTCGCCGCTCATCGCTGGATTTGCCCGGCGGCACGATCAAAACCAATAATGGCAATATCTCACTGCGCACCCAAGGTCAGGCGCGCCGTCAGCACGAATTCGAAAGATTGGTCATCAAAAGCTTCGCCGACGGTACTCGACTGACCCTGGGCGATATCGCCACCATTCGCGATGGCTTTGTAGAAACCGACGGTTTTGCCTATTTTGACGGCAAACCCAGCTTGGATTTGCAGGTATTTTCTGTCGGCAGCCAAGACCTGATCCGCGTTGCCGAGGCCACCAGCCGCTTTGTGGAAAACAAACGCAGCAGCCTTCCTGAAGGCGTTGAACTCACCCAGTTTGCCGACATCAGCTTTTATCTAAAAGGCCGGATGAGCATGATGCTCAACAACCTCAGCATGGGCGCCCTGCTGGTGTTTATCGTGCTCAGCCTATTTCTGAACATCAAACTGGCCTTCTGGGTCATGGTCGGGCTGCCGATATGCTTTTTGGGCACCTTTGCGCTGATGCCCATGGTCGATATCAGTCTGAACATGCTCAGCCTGTTCGGCTTTATTCTGGTACTGGGTATCGTCGTAGACGACGCCATTATCATTGGCGAAAGCGCCTATGCCGAAGCCGAAAAACAAGGTCACTCTGTCGATACTGTGATCAAAGGCGCGCTGCGCGTGGCCACCCCGGCAACCTTCGGCGTACTGACCACCATCATGGCCTTCTCGCCGACGATTTTTGCCACCGGCACCTTTGCCCCCTTTCCCGAAGCGGTGGGCTGGGTGGTGATACTCTGCCTGGCCTTCTCGCTCATTGAGTCGAAGTGGATTCTGCCAGCTCACCTGGCTCACAGTGCTCCGGGACAGGGGCCAATCTGGCGACAGTTAGACCGCATCCCGGCGAAATCCAACGCACTGCTAAGCCATTTTATCGAACAGCACTACCGGCCCTTTATAAAGAAAGCCATCGCACATCGCTATATTACCGGTGCCAGCTTTACCGCAATGCTAATTATCACCGTCGGCGTGATCGCCGGCGGCATCGTGCACTTTGTGATGATTCCCGAGGTACCCGGCGACTTTGTCCAAGCCAAACTGGAAATGGTAGAGGGCACCCCAGAAAGTGAAACTCGGCGCGCCTTCGAGCATATGGATCGCAGCCTGCGCCGCATTAACGAGGCGTATGCCGCCGCCCACGCCGGCGCCAAAAATCGCGCACTGGTCAGTCATGTAGCGGCCTATGGCCGGGGCGGTCGCCATGTGACGTTTATGGCGGAATTAACCAAAAATGAAATGCGCGACATCGACGGCGCCGAAGTCGCTCGCCGCTGGCGTGAAGAAATCGGCGACATTCCCGGAGCGAAAGTCTTGGCCGTTAGTATTGCCGACCAGCAAATGGGCCCCGCTATATCGCTTAAACTCAGCAGTCCAACCCCCGAGGATTTAACTTCGGCAGCCGCCGAAGTCGAGCACGCATTGCGGCGTTTTGAGGGCGTATACGACATCCGCAACGGCGCCAGTGCCCTGCGCGATGAAATTGTGCTGGAGATCAAACCCGAAGCAGAGAACCTCGGGCTGAGCTCTGCGCTGCTGGGGCGCCAGGTTCGCGACGCCTTCTATGGTGCTGAAGCCCAGCGCCTGCAGCGCGGCAACGACGAAGTCAAAGTGATGGTGCGTTACCCTCGCGAAGAAAGAGCCGCCGTCTCCGACCTGCAAAACATGTATATTCGCGCGGCTGACGGTGCATTTGTGCCGCTGAGTAGCGTCGCCAATGTCACCATTCAACCCGCCTACACCACGATGACCCGGATCGACGGCGAGCGCTCCATCACGGTCAGTGCCCAAGCGGATAAGTCACGGGTCGAACCCGATAAAATCACCGCCAGCATTATTGATAAACTTCTGCCCAGCCTACAACAACGCTTCCCGGGGTTGGACATCAAACTCAGCGGCGAAAGCGAAGAGATCGGCACCTTGATGGTCAGTCTGTTAGTGGGCTTCGCGCTGGCGCTGTTCGGCATCTATGGCCTGCTGGCAATCCCCCTGCGCTCTTACCTACAGCCACTGATTATTATGGGCGTTATTCCCTTCGGTATTATCGGAGCGGTCTTTGGCCATATTGTTATCGGCCTGTCGTTCAGCATGATGTCGTTTTTTGGCGTTATCGCCCTGTCCGGCGTGGTGGTCAACGACAGCCTGATCATGGTCGACTTTATCAACTCAGCCATCGCCCGCGGCGAGCGTATCATAGACGCCGTCATCGATTCCGGTTGCCAGCGCTTCCGGGCTATTTTGCTCACCTCGCTGACGACCTTCTTCGGCCTGCTGCCCATGCTGTTAGAGGACAGCCTACAGGCCCAGTTCGTGATCCCCATGGCGGTATCACTGGGCTTTGGCATCA
>NZ_JBFIGO010000095.1:0-10547 GCF_041602295.1 Spongiibacter sp.
GCTCTCTCAGCAATAGGGTTTCACCGGCAAGGTCTTGCCAGCGCAGCTGCCGGCGGTCAGCCAAGGGATGTTTAGCCGAGGCAATCACCACAAGTTTATTCGCCCCAAAGGCCAGGGATTCAAGATTCGCTAACTGCGGGGCATCGTCAAAAAAATATAGGTCATCGCGGTTGTCAGTCAGCCGCGCCGTCATCTCGCTGCGGTTACCTATCGCCAGATGCACATCGATATCGGGGTAGCGCTTACAGAAGGGACCGAGGACATGGGGAACAAAACACTCCGCCGAGGTCACAGCGGCAATTTTCAGGGTGCCGGCTCGAAGGCCCTGCAGAGCATTTAACGCGACTTCTAAACGCTCCAAACTGGCAAATATATCACTGGCACTAGCGACCGCCACCCTTCCCGCCTCAGTTAAATGCAGCTGCCTACCGAGGACTTCGTACAGGGGCAAACCCAGATGGCCAGAGAGCTTTTTCAGTTGCATCGACGCACTGGGCTGGGTGAGGTTGAGCCGTTCCGCGGCGGCGCCAACCCCCCCCGTCTCGGCGAGGGCGCTGAGCACTTCCAGCTGGCGGAAGGTCAGTACTCGTCGCAGTTTCCGCTCTATTCTAGACTTCGCGCCCATCGCCGTCCCGCCCCCAATGCGGCCCACAAGAAACTCCGGGCCGCGCCGCTACACCTCGCCAAAGGCTACCACGCCCGCAGCAGCAAGCGCGACGATTTGCTCGTCGCTATAGCCCAATTCTTGCAAGGTCTGACGACTGTGCTCGCCGGCCTTAGGCAGATCCCGACGCAAGCCCAAGCGGCGACCGGCCAGATCGATAGGCAGCCCCGGCAGACACGCAGTCTTGCCCTGCTCAGCCAAGCTCACCTCAAGTAACCCCCCACTGGCATTGAGATGAGGGTCGTCAAATAAATCCGACGGCGAGGCGATGGGCGCAAAGGGCAGGCCAGTTTGCTCTAATTTTTCCATCAGCTGCGGCTTAGTCATTGCCCCGAGACAATCGCGAATCACCGGCATGATTTCCTCGCGCCGCGCCACGCGGTCATTGTTTTGCGCCAAACCGGCATCCCGACTAAACTCGGTCAAGGCAAAGGCCTCGCAAAACACTTTCCACTGGGTGTCACTCACCACTCCGACGAAAACCTGCTCGCCATCACTGGTGTCAAAAATATCGTAGACCGCCCAAGCAGAGGTACGCACCGACATCGGCTGCAGGGGCTTACCGCTGACCGCCTGCTGCGCCATATGCTGGCCAACCATGAAGGCGGTGCTTTCAAACAGGCTGCTCTTCACCAACTGGCCCTCACCCGTGCGGTGACGCTCCTCCAGCGCACCCAAAATAGCGATAGCGCCAAACATACCGCCAGCGATATCCACGACACTGGAGCCCGCGCGCATCGGCCTGCCCGGCAGGCCCGTCATATAGGCTAAGCCGCCCATCATCTGGGTCACTTCATCCAGGGCGGTGCGGTGTTGATAAGGGCCATCGAGAAAGCCCTTTAGCGAACAGTAAATCAGTCGCGGGTTGGTCTCGCGCAGCGACGGATAACCAAAGCCCAGCTTATCCATGGCACCCGGGCGGAAGTTTTCAATCAGAATATCCGCTTTATCGATCAGCTGACGCGCCACCCGCTGCCCGTCATCCGACTTAAGATCCAGGCACAGGCTCTGCTTGTTGCGGTTGTACATCGGAAAGTAGCCCGCACCAGAGCCTTTGAGACGTCGAGTATTGTCGCCTTTAATCGGCTCGATCTTAATTACCTCGGCGCCCATATCAGCCAAAATGACCCCCGCGCTCGGCCCCATCACCATGTGGGTAAATTCAACAATACGAATACCGCTCAGGGGTAAATTCTCGCTTGGCGTCAGCTCAACCATCGTCAGTCTCCAGCTCCGTCATCTGCCTGCACCACTGAAAAACCGTCGATCAGTGGACATCCTGCAGGTCTGCAATTACAATTTGTTATTATGTTATATCAATATATCTTTTGTTGCCACCACCCCTGTTAGGCGGACTATGAAAAATACCGAAATAGACATAGAAATCAGTGAAGTAGGGCCACGAGACGGCCTGCAAAGTATTGCCGACATCATGCCGACGGAAGCGAAAAAGGCGTGGCTGCGCGCCGAGGCCGCGGCTGGCGTGAGAGAGATCGAGGTCGGCTCATTTGTGCCCGCCAGCATCCTGCCCCAGCTTGCCGACACCGCCGAACTGGTTCGCTATGCGCGAACCATTGACGGACTCTGTGTGGCGGTATTGGTGCCCAACCTGCGTGGCGCCCAAGCGGCGTTAGACGCCGGTGCGCACAAAATTTCACTGCCGT
This sequence comes from Spongiibacter sp., assembly GCF_041602295.1. Classification (GTDB taxonomy): domain Bacteria; phylum Pseudomonadota; class Gammaproteobacteria; order Pseudomonadales; family Spongiibacteraceae; genus Spongiibacter. The sequence goes on from NZ_JBFIGO010000095.1 coordinate 2,329, forward strand.
TTTCGGTCAGCGAGAGCCACTGCCAGAAAAACGTGAACCGCAGTCATCAACAAATGTTCAATGAAGTAGAACGCATCATCGCCGCTATCGACGCCAGCAGCGGCCCTCGCCCCCACTTTGAAGTCGGCCTGTCCACCGCCTTTGGCTGCTCCATCGAAGGCCCGATCCCCGAGGCCAAGGTCGTGGCAATCGCCGAAAAATTAGTGGCTGCCGGTGTCGACGAAGTCGGCCTGTCTGACACCACCGGCAGTGGCAACCCCGCCCAGTTGAGACGCCTGGTTAAACAGATCTGGCAACACTGTGGCCGCGACAAGCTCAACGGTGTCCACCTGCACAACACCCGCGGGCAAGGACTGGCCAACGCCCTGGCTGCCGTCGACCTCGGCCTGACCACCATCGACAGCTCCCTCGGTGGCATCGGCGGCTGCCCGGCCGCCCCCGGCGCCAGCGGTAATATCGTTACCGAAGACCTGGTGTTTATGCTCGAAGCGATGGGCCTGCGCACCGGCATAGACATTGAAAAATTGATTGCCGTGCGCGAACTACTACACGCGGCGCTGCCCTCCACCGAACTCTACGGCTTTACCGCCAATGCCGGCTTGCCGCTGGGCTTTAAGGCCTGAGGCTATACCGCGCTCTGTCGCAACGCAGTAATGCTCGCCGCAGAGCGCGAAAAATACAGCAGGCTCACGCTCAAACAGGCGCCAAGCAAATACGAAGAGTGAACATGAACGTTGGCAAATAACACACCCGTCAGCAGCGTACCCAAGGTTCTACCCAACGTACCCGCCGACGAATAGATCCCCATTACCATGCCGCGATCGGTATGTATTGCCGCCATCGACGCCAGGCTTTGCGCGCTGGTCAACACACAGGCGGCGCCCGCCGACTGAACCATCATCGCCAAGGTCACCGCCGGCAAACTGCCGCCCTCGCCGGCCAACGCCATACACAACAGCCCTAGGGCATAGATACAAGCGCCACTGCGCAACAAGGTAAGCTCACCATAGCGCCGCGCCAGCGGGCCAATTAACCCCCCCTGCACCGCCACCAATACGACCCCACTGGCCAACAGAATAGGCATCAAGCCACGCGGGCCATTGATCACACCCAGCTCTGCCGCCCAAATCGGGAATAGCGATTCCACCAGGCTGGCACCGATGTTGTAGACCAGGCCGCAACTAATGATCGCCAGCAGTGCCGGCTTGTCGAGCAAGCGCCGCAGGCCCTGCAGGCGGCTAACCGAGGGCTGTTCACGCAACGCCCGGCGACTGTCTACAGGGAGGCTTTCCGGCAAAAAAAACAGGATGGCCAAAAATGCCAGGCTGGACATCGCCGCAGAAAACAGTGCCGGGCGGACAAAATTGGCGGTCTCGAAATCGGCTCCGGCCAAGGCGCTGCCCAGCGCCGGACCGACGATAAAGCCGATACCAAAGGCAGCACCGACCATACCCATGCCCTTAGCGCGATTCTCGGCACTGGTAATATCAGTGATGTAGGCCTGCGCCGCCGACAGGTTGCCGGCCATCGCCCCGGCTATCAGCCGCGACAGTGCCAGCATCCACAGCGTGGTCGCCGAGGCCATCAGACAATAGGCGATTACCGCCCCCGCCATACTCAACAACAACACCGGCTTGCGCCCGTAGTAGTCGCTGAGCCGCCCCAAAAACGGCGTACTGATAAACAGCGCGGCGGAATAGCAGGCCATCAGCGCCGTGGCGAGCGCCGGGCCGGCACCGAGGTTTTGAGCAAAGTAGGGGAAAATCGGGATCATAATGCCGAACCCTATAAGGTCCAGCAAGATAACAAAAAAGATAATAAGCATGGCGAAGTGCCTCTGCAAAAATGGCGCGCCTGCCACCGCCAATACCGGCAGTATTAGCGGGCGGGCAAACACGGCCCTCGGCGACTAAAAACCGTTAATGAGGGCGCAACCAAATGGATATAACCGCGTAATTCGCGCGCCAGCGCGTTCGGCGAAAGCTCAATATTGGCCGCTGCGACTTAGGCCACAGCCAAACTCTCACGCACACAGTTGATCATCGCCCGCTCCATTAAAAAGGCCTTGGCCTTGACCGGATCGGCGGCGGTCTCCATCAACATGGCCTGGCGCTTTTTCTGAATATCGGGGTCGCTGGACTCCATCAATTTCTTATTTTCGATGGTGTGCTTTTGCACAAAGTCTACGGCCAATTGGCGACGCTGGCGGTCGTACAGAGCAAACTCGCTGGCGATATCAGCACCGCCCTGAACAATATTAACCAGCCGTTCCGCGAGGTTGAAGGCATCGTGCAGACCGCCGTTCATGCCCATACCGCCGAGTGGATTATTGATATGGCAGGCGTCACCAGCCAACACAATCCGCCCCTTATAATAGGTTTCGGACACTCGCTGATGAACGTTGTAAAGCGTCCGGTGGTGAATGGCATAGCTATCGCCCTTGTCGTGGAGATGGCGCAACCGGGACTGAATAAAGTCGTCTGACAGCAGCGTCGCCTCGTCGTCACCAGGCTCGGTGGGAATCAATACTCGCCAAAGTTTTTCCGTGCGCAGAATCACACACCACTCATCGGGGTCAGACACATAATTGACCCAGGCGAGATTGTCGAACACCGACTCAAAGGCAAAGTCGGTGCTGACCACCAGGAATTTTTCATCATAGGTAAAGCCACCAAAACCAATGCCCGCGCCTTTGCGCACATTGCTGGAGGCACCGTCGCTACCCACTAAAATCGGCGTGTGAATTTCGCTGCGACCGCCAGCGTTTTCCACCTCAACGATGACGCCATCGTCGACCTCGCGACAGCCAACGACTTTGTGGCCAAAGCGAACCTCAACATGGGGGTAATCTTTTAGCATGTCACCGACAATGCGCGTCATCTCATACTGCTCTAGCTGCAGGCGAAACGGGAACTTGGTTTCGTCGGCAATCAGTTGCATATTGAATTCGGCAACTTCATTGGTTTTGCGATCGCGGTATTGGTATTTGTCGGCAACTAGGCCTTTGGCGAGCATTTTCTCAGTCACGCCCAAGCGATCGAGCATTTCCAAAGACGGCGGGTGAAAGGTTGAGGCACGTAAATCAACAGGTAGTTGTGCAGCTTGTTCAAGTAAGATAACGGGAATATCGTGCTGCGCGAGATAAAGCGTCAATGCCGAACCGGCTGGGCCGGCACCAACAACAACAATTGGCTGATTCATAAGTGCTTCCGTAAATATCAGACATTTAAAAAATCACGTCTGTTCACCTATGTACTCGTCTATACCCAGACTCATACGATAGATAAACCGTCGAGGGTTATATTGGCAGCTGAGAATATCCACCAGGCGGCCGTCCTCGCTGTAGGACTGGCGCAGCAAGGTCAGCGCCGGCTCACCGGGCTCCATTTCCAGCTCGCGGGCCACATCTGCACTGACCGCGATGGCACTGAGATCCTGCTCGACCTTGGTCAACTTAATGCCATTGTCGCGAATCACATCCAAGCGCACTGCAGATTCAAGATTTTCGCGGCTAAAACCGTGTTTAATGCCCGCCGTCCAACTTTCGTAATAGGCGAAGGGCTTGCCCTCCTCACTGCTGCGCACACGCAACAGCCGATGAGCCTTTTCACCAGCCTTTAAGCCGAGCTGCTGAGCGATCTTGGCCGGCGGATTGACCTCCGACAGATCGAGCACCTTGACTTTGGTGTGGCGACCCAAATTTGCCAGTTTTTCCAGCATGCCCATCAACGGCGCATTCACCGCCTCGGGCTTATACTGGTAGATAACGTGAGTGCCCTTTCCTCGGCGGCGCTCCACCAATTCCTCGGCGGCCAGCTCATCCATCGCCCTTTTGGCAGTAATACGAGAGATGCCAAACACCTCGGCCAAATGCTGCTCAGTCGGCATCTTGGCGCCAAAGGCAATAGAGCCGTCGAGTATCCGTCCCTTAAGCAGTAAGTAGGTCTGATGATAGAGCGGCGTAGGGGTATCGCCACGCAGTGCCTTCAGATCGTGCTCGCTGAACAACTTTTCGATTACTGCGTCCATAACTCCTCCTGATGATGGCTTGCGGCCATTCTACGGCAGTTGCAGTAACACATCATCGACTTTCATAACGTCGGCATATTTGGCATGCATATCAAAAAGATTGGCCTCGTGGGCGGCATTATTGCGGTCGCCCACGGCCTCAATCGGCACCACTATCGAGTAATCATGCTGCAGGCCATCAACCACGGTGGCGCGCACACAGCCGCTGGTCGTCAGCCCAGTCACCACTAAGCTGTCGACAGCGAGGGATTGCAGATGCTCGTGCAAGTCGGTGCCGAAAAAACAACTGGCCCACTGCTTCTCAATCAGCCGTTCACCGGCTATCGGCGCGAGGGCATCATCGACCTTCACCCAGCGCGAATCTGGGGTTAAGCAATTGAGTGCTGGAATACGCGAACGAAACACCTTGGCCTGATCGTCACGGTGGTACACCACAGTGGTGAACACCACCGGCAGACCGCGCTCGCGAAAGGCCGACAACAATTTCGCATTCGCCGCGACCACCTCCGGACAGTCGCTGCCCAGCGGGCATGCAGAATGCGTAAAGCCGTTGATCATATCCACCAACAGCAGCGCCGGGCGACCAACGATGCCCAGGCTGTTTCGCTCAAGGTTCATCGCGCCACTCCCGCTTGCTGTTGGCCGCCACATCGGCAGTCATAAACCGTCGAATCAACGCGCAGACCGCGCCCGGCTGGCGATCGCAAACCCAGCTCGCCGCTCCGGCAATTTCGCTTTTCACACCCCGTCGCACTTCGGAAAAAGCCTCATCCAACACCGGATACAAGGGGTCAGCGGAGCCAGCGAACATCAACACCGGCTCCGTCACGGCGCGGATCGCCCGCCGAAAATCGTGATCAATCACCGCTTGATAAGCATCGGGGTAGCTCTCCCCCATGGCCAAGCCCAACAGGCTCTCACGCAGCACCAGCGCCAAATCTGCCCCACCGTCCTTAGCCAACATGCGCTGCCACATGCCTTGCATATGCCCACCGTCGCGCGCAAGCGGAAAGGCCCGCGCCTTATCCGGCAGCGCGGCCTGTAATTCCGGGCTAAGCAGGGTCGGCCCGGACAACATCAGCCGGGCGTCGATATAAGGGTGTCGATACAGCAGTTCCGTGGCGACGGCAGCGCCCGTATGGTGACCAAAAACCCCTGCCACACGCTGACTGAAAGCCCGACAAAATGCCGCAATGCTGTCGGCCCAATCGGCAATGCTATTGCCACCAGGCAGGGCATCACTCTGACCAAAGCCGGGCAAGTCCGGCGCCAGCACATAGTAGTCACTGGCCAACTCAGCCATCATCGCCTGATACATCACCGAGCTACTGGGCGCCTGATGAATCAGCAGCAGCAGCGGGCTATGCGGCTTGCCGGCGTAGCGATAGTGCAGCTGGCCCGCACCCACCGAGATATAACCGCGCCTCAGGGACTGACTTCTCACAGCATCCCATCCAATTCCACACTCACCCACTTCAGCTCGGTGAACTCCTCGGTACTGAATTTGCCGCCACTGCGACCCACGCCGGAATAGCCGCTGCCACCCACCGGCGCCAGGGCATTGCTCTGAAAGGAGTGCATACCGATATGCACCGCCCCCGCATTAATACGACGCGCGGCGCTAAAACCCCACTGCACATTGTGGGTGAGCACCCCGGCCGACAAGCCATACTGACTGTCGTTGGCCAGGGCAATGGCCTCGTCAAGATCGGCAGCCCGCACAATACTGGCCAGCGGGCCGAAGCTTTCCTCCCGCCAAATGCTCGCGTCGCGAGGCGGGTCGAGCAGCAAGGTCGGTTCGTAAACCAAGCCACTGCGCACACGCCCCCCACACAATAAGCTAGCGCCCTGCGCCAAGGCATCGGCCTGATGCTGCTGAATTTTTTCCACTGCGCGGCGATTGATCAGCGGTCCATAAGCGCAGTCGCTGTCAAACACATCGCCGATTTTTAACGCCTCGGTCTCGCGTTTAATTGCCGCGCAAAAAGCGTCGTAAATTGGCTCTTCAACGACGATGCGCGAATTGGCCATGCAAATCTGACCGCCGTGATTAAACATCCCCGCCACGGCAATCGCGGCAGCTCGCTCGGGGTCGACGTCACGCAGCACTAACAGCGCGCTCTTACCACCCAACTCCAGTTGTGCGGGCACCATGCGCTGCATAGCCGCGGCGCCAATCAACTTGCCGGTTTGCGTGGAGCCGGTGAGGGCAATACCGTCGACGCGAGGGTGGTTAACCAGCGGCGCACCGCACTCGGCGCCAAAGCCGGGCAACACACTAATGGCCTCAGCCGGCAGCCCGGCCTCGACCAGCAGGCGCGCAAACGCCAAGGCAATAATCGGCGTTTCCTCCGAGGGTTTCACCACTACACTGTTGCCGGCAGCCAAGGGAAAGGCCGCCATTTTGCACAGCAGCGCCAGCGGCGCATTATAGGGCGACACTACAGCAACTACGCCCAGCGGTTCGCGAAACACCATCGACAAGCGATCGGGCCGGTCATTGGGAAAGGTGTCGCCGTAGAGGCGGCGCACCTCGCCTGCTGCGGTCCGCAACAGGTCGACGGTATAATTGATCTCAAACTTGGCCTTGCCAATCGTCGAACCACTTTCGCGAATCAGCAATTCCAAATAGCGGGCCTCGCCTTCGGCCTCCATGATTTGCGCCGCGCGTAGCAACACGGCTTCGCGCACCTTCGGCGCCAGTGCCGACCAGGTCTGCAGACCGCGCTCGGCGGCAGCAACCGCCAGCGCGACATCTTCCTCGCCGGCACTGGCCACCGCGGCCAGCGGCTGTTCGTCTAGCGGCGACAACACCTCAAACCAGCTGTCACTGGCAGCGCTGCGCTCTTCACCACCGATGTAAAGGCCGTGGCGACGCTGAAAATACTCGCTCACGGCCTTGCCCCCACGCCGATCACGCGGCTGCCGCGAAAAAATTCAAAGCTTTCGCGCACGCCTTCGTCGCCCAGGCCACTCAGGCCCCAGGCCGGTCGCGGCGCCAATGGATTAAGGTTCATCATCGTCACCGCATTAATTTTGACAATGCCGGTGCTCATGCGTTTGGCGACATCCCAACAGTGCTGTTCTTCGCCAAACACATAGCCCGCCAAACCAAAGGGCGTGCCATTGGCCAGCGCCACCGCTTCGTCATCACTGCTAAAGCTGTGTACGGTGGCCACCGGGCCAAAGGTTTCATCGCGGGTTTGGCTGGGATCGAGACCGACCACCAAGGCTGGCGCAAAGTAGTAACCGGTTGATCGCGGCAGCGTACTGCTTTGCAGCACATCGCCGCCCAACTCGCGATAGTGGGCCAGGGTCTGTTCGATATGCGCCAGATGCACAGTGTGTACCAGGGGACCCATCTCGCTGTCGGCGTCCAGGGCACTGCCAATTTTCAAGTCACCGAGTCGCGCCATCACGCCCTTCACCACCGCCGTCATCAGCGATTCGTGAACTAATAAACGCCCCAAAGCACGGCACCACTGGCCGTTTAAGGTAACTAGGCCCTGCACAATAGCGTCGCAGCTGGCATCGACATCGGCGTCAGCCAACACCACTAGGGCATTGTTGCCGCCCAACTCCAATTGCGCCGGCTTGATATCCCTAGCGCAAGCTGCGGCAACGGCGCGGCCACCGGCCAAGCCGCCGGTAAACGACACCGCTTCAATGCGCGAGTCGGCCACCAGCGCGGCGCCCACTGAGGCATCGCCGTGCAACAGCTGTAGCAGGCCATCGGGAAAACCCACGCCCTGCAAAGCTTGCACAATGTACTGAGCCGACAACGGCGCCCACTCCGAGGGTTTCACAATAACCGGGCAGCCCGCCGCCAACGCCGAGGCGAGTTTGTGGCAGGCAATCCCCGAGGGCGCATTCCACGGCGCAATAATGGCCGCTGGCCCCAGCGGCAAACGCTCCATTAACAACTCGCCGTAAGGGCCGTCCAGGGGCGCGGCCACCTCGCCTTGGCGCAGCAGCGCGGCCGCCGAGCGAAACGCCATCGGGCAAATACTGGCCACCACGCTGGTGAATTTTAAAATTGCACCGGTGCACAAGGCATCGGCCTCGGCAATCTTGCCCGCCTGAGCGGCCAAGGCATCGGCCGCGGCATCGAGAATATCGGCGCGCTCTAGGGCACTGCGACGACTCCACACGCCGCTGTCATGCACTTGGCAAGCGGTGGCAATGGCAGC
>NZ_JBFIGO010000096.1:0-10326 GCF_041602295.1 Spongiibacter sp.
AGTTGATACAGCGCATTCCACAGCCCCTGCGGCAGGGAAAAATTATAATGAATACCGGCAATGGTCTGCATCTTGCGGCCGTAGCGGTGGCCCAGGCCGAGGCGGTAGCGACTTTTCATGGTGGCCGAGTGGCTGCTGCCGTATTGCGCGACCGGAATCTCTGCGTCGGCGGGCAGGCGACAGGGCATGCTGGCATTCCACAACAGCTCAGCGTCCAGGCTGCGGCTGGCAAAGCGGTGAATGCTGTTCAGCTCGGCCAGCGTATCGTCAATGCTGTCACTAACCGGGGTGATAAACTCCAACAGCGCCTCGGAAAAATCCGTGGTAATCGACGGATGGCAGAGCGGCGAGCCAAAGGCGTCGGGGTGCCGGCGGCGCGACAACAGGCCGTCACTGTCGACACGCAAGCTCTCTTTTTCGATGCCGCGACGAATCGCCCTCAACAGACTGCGCTGTTCAGGCTGCGCCAAAAACGCCAATCTTTGCTCAAAACTTGTAGCCAAATATCTATCCTCGGCGGGGCTCGAAAAGGCCGACCAGTGTAATTCCGCCATCTATCGTGAACAAGCTTTGCAGGCTGGGGTATTGCCGTCCTACACTGAGACAGCCAAATCACTACCGCATACCGCCAGGGAGTTTTCGCAATGAGCCTACCCCAGCCCGGCATCTTTGCCGAGGGCAGCCAAAGCCATTTTTTCCTCGAGTTTCAATTACTAGACGGTGTCGGCGACGGCGCGTTACACACCGCGGTGGCGGCTGCCATAACCGCACTGCAGCCGCTGGATGGCCGCCAGCTGCATGTCCTGTGGGCCTTTGGCAGCGACTGCTGGGCGCGCCTCAGCCCGCTGCGCCCGGCCGGCCTCAAGGCCTTTACCGCCGTCGGTGAGGGCGCGACACAGGCGCCCGCCAGCCAGCGCAGCATACTGTTGTGGCTGCACGGCAACGACCCCAGCACCCAGCTGGACGCCGCCATTGCCGCCACCGAGCAACTCGCCGCCGTGGCCAGTTTGGCAGTGGAGGTCAAGGGCTTTGTCTACCACGACTCGCGCGATCTCAGCGGTTTTATCGACGGCACCGAAAATCCCAAGGGAGAGGGCCGCCAAAAAGTCGCGCTGATTGCCGACGGCCAAGTCGGCGCCGGCGGCAGCTTTGTACTGTCACAGCAATGGCAACACCAGCTGAAAGCCTTCCGCGCACTGCCACAGCAAGAACAGGAAAAAGTCATCGGCCGCAGCAAGCCCGACAGCGTCGAGCTGGACGCCGAGCACATGCCCAGCAACGCCCATGTCAGCCGCAGTGACGTGAAGATTGATGGCCGCCCGCAAAAATTATATCGGCGCAGCGTGCCCTATGGCGGCGTGCAGCAGCACGGCCTGTACTTCCTGGCATTTAGCGGCGAGATCGAGCGCTATGACCACATCTTAGCCAGCATGTTTGGTCAAACCGAAGACCGCATCGTCGACCGCCTGACCGAATTTTCCCGCCCGCTGAGCGGCAGCTATTGGTTTGCGCCCTCGGCTGCGGAACTTTCTGAGTTGGCGACACACTAATCTCTCGAAGTCTCCTACTCTAGGTAATTTGGGCGCCCGCGCGGCGCCCTTTTTTTTGCGCCGCCGCCCGACAGCGGGCCCGGCCCTAGACCAGCGCGCCGATCATCGCCTGGCGAATGGTCGATACCATGGCGCGCACAGCGGCCATACGCGAATAATTCGGCCGCACCAACAGGCAGATTTCCCGGCTCGGCACCGGCTTGCGAAACGGCACATAGCGCAGGCCCTGCTGCTCGTCTGCCAAGCGCACCGCCAGCTGCGGCATCAGCGTCATGCCCAGCCCGCTGGCCACCATATAGCGCAGGGTTTCCAGGCTGGTTGCCTGAAAGCGCGGGTCCTCCTTGGCGCCGGCGGTAAAGCAGTAGTCCAGAGTTTCATCGCGCAGGCAGTGGCCGTCCTCTAAGGTCAACACCGCCTGGCCGTCCAGATCGCTGAGCGCCGCCTGCTTTAATTTGGCCAGCGGCTGATCGCGGGGCGCCGCCAGCACCAGCGGCTCGCGGTAAAGCTGGTAGCGCTCGACATGCTCAATGCTGTCCAGCCAGGACAGAATCACCACATCCAGCTTGCCCTCGTCCAATTGCTGCAGCAGCACATGGGTCTGGTCTTCGTGAAGATAGAAATTGATGTCGGGCAGCTCGCGGCCCAGCGGCGCCATAATATGTGGCAGCAAATAGGGCGCCACCGTGGGGATCAGACCCAGCTGAAAGTCACCGGACAGCGGCGCCGACAGCGCCCGGGCGCTGCTTTCAAAATCGTCGGCGGCGCGCAGCACCGCCCGGGCGCGGGCTATCAGCGCCTCGCCTGCCGGGGTCAGCAACACCCGTTTGCGGTGGCGCTCGAACAGCGCCAAGCCCAGCTGCTCCTCCAGCTTCATAATCTGCCCGCTCAGGGTGGGCTGGCTGACAAAGCAGGCTTCGGCGGCGCGGCCAAAGTGCTGGTGACGGGCAACGGCGTCCAGATATTGCAGATCGCGAAGTTTAATCATGGGGCCTCCTGTTGAGGCTCCAGACTAGCATAGGTAATACCTATCGTAATAATCCGAACGATCGATTAGAGGCCCATTCTGTTGCGCCGTAGTATCACTCCTGTCTTCAAGGCATCGACCTTAACTGCAAACAGGAGAGCAACTATGTTCCCAAGCATTATCAATACCCAAGTCCAGCCCTTCAACGCCACCGCCTTTCACAACGGCGATTTCATCGAGGTCAGCGACGCCGACCTGCGCGGCAAGTGGTCGGTAGTGATGTTCTACCCCGCCGACTTCACCTTTGTCTGCCCCACTGAACTGGGCGATATGGCCGACCACTACGCCCAGCTGCAGGAAATGGACGTGCAAGTGTACTCGGTATCCACCGACACCCACTTTACCCACAAGGCCTGGCACGACAGCTCCGACACCATCGGCAAGATCCAATTCCCGATGATCGGTGACCCCACCGGCAAGATCTCGCGCAACTTTGGCGTGATGATCGAAGAAGATGGCCTGGCGCTGCGCGGCACCTTTGTGATCAACCCCGAGGGCGAGATCAAAGTCGCCGAACTGCACGACCTCGGCATCGGCCGCTCGGCCAAGGAGCTGCTGCGCAAGGTGCAAGCCGCCCAGTACGTCGCCGAGCACGACGGCGAAGTCTGCCCCGCGGCCTGGCAGCCCGGCGAAGACACCCTGTCGCCGTCACTGGACCTGGTCGGCAAGATCTAAGGCCGGCCACCGTCACGCGACCCGCGTCCCTCAAGGGGCGCCCACCCATTTCACTCTGCGGGAGTCACCATGTTAGACGCGACAATGAAACAACAACTTGCCAGCTACCTGACGCACCTCAAAGCGCCCGTGGAACTGGTCACCTACCCCAGCGACGGCGACGCCTCCCGGCAGCTGGCCCAGCTGGCCGACGACATCGCCGCGCTGTCCGACAAGATTCAGCTCAGCCGCGACGAGCACAGCGAGCTGCGCCGCCCGGCGATGGGCGTGCGCTCAAGCACGCAGCCCACCGAGCTGCGCTTTGCCGGCATTCCGCTGGGCCACGAATTCACCTCGCTGGTGCTGGCGATACTGCACAGCGGCGGCCACCCGATGAAAATCGACGACGGCCTGATAGAACAGATCCGCACACTGGAGGGCGAACTGGTATTCGAAACCTTTGTGTCGCTGAGCTGCCAGAACTGCCCTGACGTGGTTCAGGCACTGAATATGATGGCCGCCATCAACCCCAATATCCGCCACGAAATGGTCGACGGCGCGCTGTTTCAAGAGGAGGTGGACAGCCGAAACATCATGGCGGTGCCCGCGGTGTTTCTCAACGGCCAGCCCTTTGCCCAGGGCCGCATCAGCCTGCAGGACATAGTCAAAAAAGTGGACAACAAGGCCGAGGCGCGCAGCCTGAACGCCCTGAAACACAAAGACGACTTCGACATGCTGGTGGTCGGCGGCGGCCCCGCTGGCGCCTCGGCGGCGGTGTACGCGGCGCGCAAGGGCATTCGCACCGGCGTGCTGGCCGAGCGCTTTGGCGGCCAGCTGCTGGACACCGTCGCCATTGAAAACTTTATCTCGGTCACCGACACCCAGGGGCCGCAGCTGGCGGCCAATTTAGCCGCCCATGTAGAGCACTACGACGTCGAGGTAATGGAAGGCCACCGCGCCCGGTCATTGCGTGTCGGCGACGACGGCCTGATCGCCGTCGACGTTGGCGGCGCCGTGCTGCGCAGCAGGGCGGTGATGTTAGCCACCGGCGCTCGCTGGCGCGAAATGAACGTGCCCGGCGAACGCGACTACCGCGGCAAGGGCGTGGCCTACTGCCCGCACTGTGACGGCCCGCTGTTTAAGGGCAAGTCGGTGGCGGTTATCGGCGGCGGCAACTCCGGCATTGAAGCCGCCATCGATCTGGCGGGCATCGTCGAGCACGTCACCGTACTGGAGTTTGACAGCGCCCTGCGCGCCGACGAGGTATTGCAGCGCAAGGCCCGCTCGCTGGCCAATATTGACATCGTGCTGAATGCGCAAACGACCGAGGTCAGCGGCGACGGCGACAAGGTCACCGGCCTGCACTACCGCGACCGGGTCAGCGGCGACAGCAAACAGCTGGCGCTGGCCGGCATCTTTGTGCAGATCGGCCTGGTGCCCAACACCGAGTTCCTGCAGGGCAGTGTCGAACTGAACGAACGCGGCGAGATTGTGGTGGGGGCGCGCGGCGAAACCTCGCTGCCGGGGGTCTTCGCCGCCGGCGATGCCACCACCAGCCCCTACAAGCAGATCGTGGTGGCCATGGGCGACGGCGCCAGCGCCGCACTGGGCGCCTTCGACTACTTAATTCGCCACTCGGCGACGAACCAGCCCAGCCAGGCCGCCTGAACGCCCAGCTGACCAGCCCCGCCCGCCGGGGCTTTTTTTACGACTTGCCGGCCTGCGTTTTTGCCACCCAGTCTTCCAGCAGCGAGGCATTGAGGTCATTTTTGCGAAATGCCACATCGGCAATATCGCCAACCACCGGCACACTGCCCAGCAAAAAATCCAAGCCGATATTGCCCAGCATTCTCATTAGCAAGCCGCGCGGCGCGCCGAGCTGGCGCGCCTGCCAGACGATGGCCAGCCCGAGCAGGGCGCCCAGCACATCCCCCGCCACCGGCAGCAGCCCCAGCAGTGAATCCAGGCCAAAGCGCCAAGGGGTATAGGGAATGCGCCAGGCGCCGTCGAGCAGGGTAGCGATTTGACGGCTGCGCCGCAGCCGCCGTGCAACCTCATGGTCAATCATTAACGGCCACTACTTCTTGGCGATAATGTAGACCGCGTGAATGATGCCCGGCAGATAGCCAAACAGGGTAAGAATAATATTGATCCAGAAGTGCTTGCCGATACCGACCTGCAAAAACACCCCCAGCGGCGGCAGTAAAATGGCAAAAATAATACGAATAATATCCATGAAAGCTCCCGGCGTTGGCGCTGCCACACGGCAGCTGTGACCTAAGGTAGCACAGAACTGAAAAACTAAAAGCGGCGCTGAGCGCCGCTAATCAATCCAACTGCAACAGCGATACCCTGCGCCGAGTCGGCTAGAAGCGCAGACGCCCTTCCAGATAGTAGGAGCGGCGCGGCTCCAGCGTGCCGCGATAGCCGCCGACATCCAGCACCGTGGGCGAGCCGATACCAATGGTCATCTCATCGGTAATATTCTTGCCGACCAGCGCCAGCGACCACTGGCCGTTGATCTCGCCCAGCGCCAGGCGCGCATTAAACTTGGTGTAGGCTGCCTGAAGACCGCGCGGGTCGAGGTCGCCCGAGGTGAAATGGCTGTCTTTAAACGAGGCGTCGGCGGTGAAGTCCAGCATCAAGTCGCCCGGCATCGGCATACTCACGGTGCCCGACAGGGTCGCCGTCCACTCCGGGGTTTGCTGGTTTTCCTTGCCGCTGAGGTCGCAAATATCCTCTTCGTCGGTGGCCACACAGGGGCCCTCGGTGTACTCCAGCCACTCGAAGTCGAGATAGGCCAGCGAGCCGCTCATCATAAACCACTCGCTCAGCAACCAGCGGCCGTCCAGCTCCACGCCCTTGGTCAGGGCGCTACCGGCATTGGACACCACAAAGCCCGCCACGCCGTCGAACACGCTGACCTGCATCTCCTCGTATTCCACGTGGTAAATCGCCACGTTCAGCTCGGCAGCGCCGTCGGCCAGACGCATTTTGCTGCCCAGCTCAATGGCGTCGGCCACCTCGTCTTCAAACTCGAAATTGCTGCCGCCGCCGCCCGGCCCCTCGTTGGCGTTGTTATTGCGCGCATCAAAGCTGCCCGACTTGGCGCCGCGGGTCAGCGTGGCGTAGGTCATAATGTCTTCGTTAACATCCCACTGCACATTCACCGACGGCAGGGTCACGCCCACTTCGCGGCGGCGCTGCAATTTGTGCTCCTCGATGTTCAGTGCGCCCAGTACCGCTGCGGTTCCCGGGTCAACGTCATTGCGGGTGCCCGCTTGATACAGGAACAGTTCGCGGAAGCCCTCTTTCTCCTCGTTGACATAGCGCAGCCCCAGGGTGGTGCGCAGCGACTCATTCCAGTTAAACGTCACCTGGGCAAAGGTCGACCAGGCCTCGCTGTCCATGAAAAAGTCTTTTTCCAAATCGGCCTGCACATTGACCTGGGTATTGATCAAACAGCCCACGGGATCGCGACCGGCATCGGCCAGCGCGCCGTTGCGCACCTTCAGCGGCGTCTGCTCAAAAAAGGTCATCTCCCCGGTTTGGTAAAAGGCGCCAACGATGTAGTCGATAAACTCGCCACCCGGCGAGGTAAAGCGAAACTCCTGGCTGCGCTGGTCGTACTCTTCTATACCCAGCAGCGGCACAGTGTCGAAACTGCTGGAGTCGCCGTCGAACAGATCCTCCGACTCAAAACCCGTAGCGGCGGTGACCGAGCTCAACGTACCGGCGGCAAAATCGACATCGACATTCAGCGTGGCATTGTAATTGTCGATCTCGGCGTACTCTTTGGCGTCGGCGTTCTTGATGCCGTCCAGCTTCACGTTTTCGCCGCTGCAGCCGGTCAATGCGCTCTCGTGGGTGGTCTCAAACTGGCGGCCGCCCTGCTTGCGATTGGTTTTTTCCAGTTTCAAACTGGTGGTGATATCGTCGCTGGGCACCCAGCCAAAGGTAATCCGCCCGGAAAACTCCTCCACCCCCGGCTCGTCGCGGTTCACCGCCGGGTTTTCATTAAACATATAACCGTCTTCATCGCGGCTGCGCAGCGCCGCGCGCACCCCAAAGGTATCGCTAATCGGCATCGACAACATGGCCGACAACTCGCGCTGGCCATCCGGCCCGCCCTGCATCGCGCTGAAATCCGCCTCCAGCTCGTCGCCCGGCTTGGCGGCAATCAGACTCAGCGCGCCGGCAATGGCGTTTTTGCCAAACAGAATCGACTGCGGCCCGCGCAGCACCTCCACCCGCTCCAGGTCCATAAACGCGCCCCGCGTCTGGTGCGGCCGCCCCAGATGCACGCCGTCAGAGAAAATCCCCACCGACAGCTCAAAGCCCTGGTTAGAGCCCGAGCCCACCCCGCGCATATACACATTGGGAATCAAGCCGCCCTCAACCAACTTAAAATTGGGCGTGTAGTCAGACAGGTCACTGAGGTTTTCGATACCGGCCTTCTTCAGCTTGTCGCCGTCCAGCGCGGTCACCGACACCGGCACATCCGACAGTGACTGCTCACGCTTTTGCGCCGTCACGATCACTTCTTCAAGCTGAAGTTGTTTCTTTTCGGGGGTTTCAGATTCGGCGGCCAGCGCCGGCGGCAGGGTCATCAAGGCGCCAAACGTCAGCGCAACAGCGGCGTTTTTCTGCATATTTCGTCTCGCTTTTATCATTATTAAATGGCGATTACGTCTGTAAAGCAGTATTACACTCTGGCTATTTTTTGTCCATTAGTGCGGTGCCCGCACGCCTAACTCACCGCCTTAGGCTTTCTCGCGGTATAAATGGAAATTGTGCCCGTGGCACTGGCCACCACCTCGACCTCGTCGATATCGACAAAACCCAGCGACGCCATCAACTGCGGCAGGCAACCTTCGGCGTTAGGCTGAGTATCGCGATAGCCGTCGAGCAGCTGCACCGTGCAGCGAAACAATGCCTTCATCACCCAGCTGCGCTGCTGGCCATAGTCGGCGATGCACAACCGGCCACCCCCATCCAACAACTGATACATGGACTGCAGAATATTGCGCTTTTCCGCCAGCGGCGTCTGGTGCAACACCAAGGTAGACACCACCTTTGAAAACCGGCCCAAGCTTGCACACTGCGCTGGCGAAACAAAGCCCCGATGCAACACAACCGTCGCCCCCGCCTGCTGCGCCTTGCGTTGGGCAATCGCCAACACCGCCTCATCGGGATCAATGCCGTGTAGCTCCAGGTCGGCACACTGCGATGCCAGCTGCAGCAGCAAACTGGCGGTGCCGCAGCCCACATCCAAAATACGTTCGCCGGCGCGCGCATCCAAATGCCGCAGCACTGCCGAGCGCCACACCAACTCGCGGGTGAGCAGTCGCAGCACCGGATCATACAAGGGCGTTAGCGCCGCATAGGCCAGGGCCGGCGTAAAACGTTTCTCACTCATTGGGCTTACCCCCTATGCGCTGACCACCCAGCCGAATTACGACTCGCCGCCCTCATCTAAGCTGTGCAGCGCGCGCTGCAGCAGATAAACACTCAGCGCGGCCAGTGAGCCGACCACCGCCACCACCGAGCCCGCCGTTTTCGCCGCACTCACTTCTTTTACGTGCAGCGCCTCGATGCGGTCCAGCGAGATCCGCTGCCCGCCGCCGACAATTTCTGTCTCGCTAAGCTCAAGCACTTTAAAGCGAAACCAGCGGCCGTTAACATGCAGCACCTCCACCGTGTCGCCCACCGTCACCGTCTCGTGAATCGCCGCCGGCGACACCGTCTGCAGCGGCCGCATAGTGGAGCACGCCACCAGCGACACCATTAACAGCGTTGCCAGCACCGACCGCAAACACCGGCTGCACAAACCCTCATCCATGAGAACTGTCCTCGCTAACTAGCCAAGCTTTACTTAAGCCCGCCCTGCCGAAAGCATCCACCGCTCCACCAGCAGCAAATACAGCGCGGCAATGGCCAAACCGCCAAACTCCCGCGCCGCCTCCACATAGGGCTTCTCCGCCATCATCTGCCCATAGATAGACGAATAATCCTGCGCCGCCATGTAATCCACCGCCCCCGGCGCCGACATCAACAAGCCCGCCAGCACCATACCCAAGGCAATTCGCGAAACTGGCGCCGAGTGCTTGCCAACAAAACCGCTCCCCGCCAGCCCGGCCACCGCCGCATAAACCGTAAACCAGTACAGCGGATCGGGATCGTTCAACTGAATCACCGCCATCGTTAAAAACAGCAACACCGCAACGGCGTGAACAAACTTCAAGCGAATACTCCCTCTAACAATCATCGAACAGATCGCCCAGACCCGCACGGCCCGAACGCCGGCACAGGGCAGGGCGCCGCAAGCACAGTCACTTGTACCCGACCTAAGCCCCTAGAAACAATAAGCAACAACGCCCAGCACCAGAAGCGACGCAACTGACACCATCATCTTTTTACTCTCGCGACTGAACGCCGAAAAGACCGGCGCCTTGTGAACCACAAGGCTAAGCAAAGTGTATGAGACAAGAAACAATACCAAGAAAAGCATTAGGTGATTACTTGCCGCTTCCATTGCACTTTTTGCAGATTCACTCATCCCTGAACTCCCTTAAACTAATCCGCCGAGGCAGGCTGGCGAGCACTGGCCCACAGGCGGCAACAAACACACCGAGCCGACCCGGCGCCTGGTAAATTCACTCACCGGCTCAGACCCATGCCGTGCAAACTCTTCGGGGTATTTTCTTCCAGTAATTTCACCTGCTCCGGACTCAAACTCACAGGCTCCAACACACCAGCGAAATAAAAACCTATAACCACCACCACAAATATCAGGCCCAACAGCCTCCAACAGCTCCCGGACGCTTTATTGGCAGAGGACGTCGAGAGCAGCCTTTCATTGGGATAACGCTTGAAATGCGACTCCGGGTCCCTCTCCCTTTTTCGCTGCCTCTTCCCCAAGGCTCTACTCCTACGATGCTCAAGTGATTAACGCCGTAAGCAAGCGCGTAAAAACCGGAGCAAAGGGAGGCTCCCCCCAAAAAGTAGACGCCATAGTTACTGTGCCCGCGCCGCCATCTTTTCATACTCATTCGGCATCGTATATCCCAATGCCGAGTGCAGACGCTGAGTGTTGTA
>NZ_JBFIGO010000097.1:0-10185 GCF_041602295.1 Spongiibacter sp.
ATTTGTCGCCAGCCCTTACTCAGCCTAGCCGCTGCGGCGAAAATTGCCCAACTGCAGGCCGCCAAACACAGCACTTACCATGAACGAACTCGCCCTCTACCAATATGTGCTCATCGCGCTGATTTTTGTCTGGAGTGGCTTTGTGCGCTCGGGACTGGGCTTTGGCGGCGCGGTGCTGTCGCTGCCCTTTCTGCTGTTGGTGCACAATCAGCCGCTGGTCTTCCTGCCGCTGATTTCAGTACACCTGCTGGTGTTTTCCTCACTGACTATCGCCGTCAATAACCGCCGCCGCCTGGGTGGCGACAGCGGCCAAGCCAGCACCGTGGACTGGCGCTATCTGTGGAAAATTCTCGCCATTATGATCGTGCCCAAACTCGTCGGCGTACTGGGCTTGATCACCCTGCCCAACGACATATTGAGCGCGATTATTTTCAGCATCGTCGCGGTCTATGCCCTCGGCTACCTCCTCAACAAGCCATTTCGCAGCAACAACCGCGCGGTCGATACGCTGTTCTTAATGGCCGGGGGCTATATCAGTGGCACCTCGCTGATTGGCGCGCCACTGATCATTGCCGTCGTCGCCCAGCATGTGGCCAAGCACCAACTGCGCGACACCCTGTTTGCCCTGTGGTTTATTCTGGTGACGATCAAGATGGCGGCGTTTATCTGGGCCGGCGTCGACCTGCAGCTAATCCACCACCTGTGGCTGCTGCCCTGCGCGGCCATCGGCCACGTCATTGGCCTGCGCGCTCACGACCGCCTGCTGCGCGCCGAAACGCCGGTGTTTTTCCGGGTGGTGGGGGCGATTCTGCTGCTGATCAGTATTCTGGGCCTGTATACCGCGGTATCCGCCAGCGCTTAAAAGACCGGCTGGTAGGGGCGGTCTTCACTCCACACCAACACGATGTCGCGGCTGAGGTATTTGGCCAGGCCGCCGCGGCGCTCGATTACATCCAGGTAGCGAATGCCCATATCCATGCGCCGCTCACCGCTGTCATCGCCATAAAAGTGGCTGGCCACGCAGTAGCTTTCCCCCTCATAGCGATCCGCCCGCCAGCGGCCAAACTGGGAGCCGAGCTGGTGAAAGGTGCGGTCGTAGCGCCGCAGCAGCTCTAAACCGGCGATAAACTCCGCCGCCGAGGCACTGGCAAAGCCCGGCCCGCGCTGTTGAAACTCCGGCCACAGGATATCGCTCATCGCGGAAAACTGGCGCTGATCGACCCGCTGCACGTAGTCATTCGCCAACTGCCATGCGCTATTGCTGTCACTCATCACGCCCACCCTCGCCGGTCACTTAAGTACGATAACCATAGAGCAATTTTTGCCGACAGAACTCCGCCATCTAGGTGAGGAGGGCAGCGGAGCGAGATTACGGCGACGACACCCTGCGCGCCGCCCGGAAGGCGGGCAGACCGCGCGCCAGAAGATACACCGCCACCCCGGCGAAAATGCCCGGCAAGCCCTCGTAGACCATGCCGTGCAGGCCGAAATAGCGCCACAGCAATGCCGTTAACAGACCGGCCACGCCCATGGCAATGGCCGTTGTCTGGCTGGGCCTGCCGCCAAAAATCAACACCAGCAACAGTGGCACAAAGACGCTGGCCAGCCCCGACCACGCCATCAGCACCATGGCGAACACGCTCTGGGCGCTGAGCAGCGCCCAGGCCAGGGCGACGGCGGTGACCAGCAGGGTGGACAGCTTTAGCAGCCAGGGCTTTTCAATATTGTGCGGCAACAGGTCGTGGGTGAGGGCGGCCGAGGAACTGAGAATCAGCGAATCGGCGGTAGACAGGGTGGCGGCAAAGATCCCCGCGAGGATGAGCCCCACTAACACCGGCGGCAGCAGCTGCTGGGCCATGGTCGGCAGGGCCAGCTCGGCGTCAAAACTGCCGATTTCCGGCAAATACAGCCGCGACAACAGGCCGACCAGCGTCGCCATCAGATAAAACGCGCTAAACCACAGGTAGTACCACAGCCGCGCGCGGTTCATCTGCGCGCCGTCGCTGAGCGTCATAAAGCGCACCATGATGTGCGGCTGGCCCACCACCGACAGGCCGGCAAACAGCCAGCCCAGGGCAAACAGCAGGGCACCGGCGACACCGGGAAAGGCCAGGTCGTCGGGAAACCAGTTCATAAAGTCGGGCACCTCGCGCAGCTGCTGCACGGTGGCCGAGGCACCGCCGAGACCGGCCACCGCCACCCACAGCAGTATGCCCATCGCCGAGATCATCACCAGCGACTGTGCGGCATCGGTCCAGATCGAGGCGCGAATGCCGCCGGCCAGACAGTAGATCAGCACCAGCCCGGCCCCGCAGGCGGCGCCCGCCCACAGCGGCCAGTCGAACAACACGTGCAGGGCCTTGCTGCCCGCCAACAGCTGCGCCGCCGCATAGGCGATCAACAGCAGCAGGCAGACCAGCGCAGCCAGTCGCTGGTAGACCGGCTGAGCGCCGCCGAGCCAGCTGGACAATACGCCGATATAGCTGACTTCACCGGTTTTTTCAGTTTTTGCCCGCAACTGGCGGTGAACGATTTGCGAGGCGATAAAGTCACCGGAAATCCAGCCGACCATCACCCAGAACGCCGACAGGCCGACCGTGTAGGTGTAGCCGATCACGCCGATAAACATATAGCCGCTATTGTTGGTAGCCACCGCCGACAAACCCACCAGCCAGGGTTTAACGCTGTTGCTGGCGAGATAGTAATCGCGGCTGTTGTGGCTGTTATACAACAGCGACGACAGGCCGATCAGTACAAACAAGCCGAGAAAGGCGATAAAACTCCAGGCGGTCAGCATAGGATTCCTTTTATTATTCGCTACTGCCCATGTAAGGCAGGCCTTAGCTAGTCTCGTTGACCACCGGCTCCAGCAAGTCGTACACCAGCTGGTGACTGCGCAGCGCCTCTAGCGCCGGGTCGCGCTCCAGCTCGTCGCGGTACACTTCGGTTTGATTCACCGCCCTGGCAAAGTAGCGGGCGGCGTCGTCTAAATTGCCCATCGCCGACAGCGCACAGGCCAACTGGTAAAAGGCATGGCCATTGGTCTCGTCGAGGCTCAGCGCCTGCTGGCAGAGATTCACCGCCCACTGCGGCTCGCCCTGATCCAGGGCGGCATCCGCTTTATAAGTGATGGCCTCGATGTCGTTGGGGCGAATGGCGAGAATCTGGTCGTAAATACCAATTTTGCCCGCCGGGCTGCTCTCCTGACTGGCGCGCAGCCACAGCGAGTGTATTTCCTGGGTGAGGGTGATCTCTTCACGGTTGGATTCGATGTGCGCAGTTTCCTGCTTCAACTGCTTCTCGATCACCCGCAGCCGCTTTTCGTATTCCTGTACCAGCTCGGCAACCTGCTCGTTGGCAACGCTGTGCACCTTGTCGCGAATATCGCGCAGCGAGTTCCAGCCGATCAACACCAACACCGAACTGACACCGGCGATCAGGTAGAAGAAGTAGGTCACGGTATTGGTGGCATAGGACACCGCCTTGTCGGCGGCGCCCAGTTCGCGGTCGACCACTTCCTGGGTCAATTCGCGGTGCTTGCGCTCCATATCCACGCGCAGCGAGCGCACCTCATCGAGAATATAGCGCTCGATAAACGGCGAATAGAGCGGCTGCTGCAGCGTATCGATATGCTCATCCATCTGCTCGTCGCTGAGCGGCGGTGCAGCCGACTCAGCCTCAGCAAAGGCCGCCACCGGCAACAGCAGGGCGACCCAGATCAAACAGCGGCTCAGGCCACGCATATGGCCTCTCCGTGATCGTGTACTTCCACCAGACAGCGGTGCAAGTTCGCCACGGCCGCTTCGTAATCGTCTTCATTGATCACAAACTGCATATCTACCTGACGCATCGACTGGTGCATGGCCAAGATGCTGATGTCGGCCGAGGCCAGCGCCGATACGGTTTTTGCCAACATACCCGGCACCTTCATATCGCTGCCGATGGCCGACACCACGGCGACCTTGCGGGTGCTCACTTCGGCGGTCTCGAACTCTTCGTTCACCGCCTTCACAATACGCTTTACCGTCTTCAGGCTGGTGCCCAAGTAGTGGGTAATGGTGTTGGCATTGATGTCCTTGGTGATCACCGTGGCCTTAAAGCGGGAAATGGCGCTGAGAATCTTTTGCTCGTACTGCCACAGCGAGCCGACCATATCCTGGTCGAAGACCTCCAGGGCGTAGACCTGCTTGCGACCGGCAATGATTTCGACACAGGGGCGCTCGCTGCGGTAGTCGCCATCGATCAGCGTGCCATTGTGCTCGGGCTCGAAGGTATTTTTCACCCGCAGCGGAATATTGTCCTGGCGCAGGCCCTTGGCAGCGCGGGGGTGAATGGCCTCCATGCCGAGGTTGGCCAGCTGGTCAGCGACGTCGTAGTTGGTGCGACCAATCGGCACCACCTTATCGGCACCCACCAGGCGCGGGTCGGCGCTGCTCAGGTGATATTCCTTGTGGATCACTGCCTCGGCAGCTCGGCTCATCACCGCCAGACGGCTGAAGGTCATTTCACTGTAGCCGCGATCGAAGGTGGCCATCAGGCCCTCGCTGCAATAGGCGTAGCCGGTCACAATCGGCAGTTCCTGCTGCACGTCGATCTTGTCGAGTTCGCGGGCAATATGGGCGTCCAGCGGAATCGCCGACTCCATGCGCCAGCCCGACAGGTCGACAAAGCGCGCATTGATGCCGTCGCGCTTGAGCAACTTGGCGGTATTCCAGGCACTGTGCACCTCGCCGATACTGGCGAGCATTTCACGCACGGTTAACAGGTGATCTTCCAAACCAAAGTGGCCGTGCTGGCAGAGGCGGTGCAGGTTATCCATGCAGCGCTCGGCCTCAAACAGGCGGCCGTCGATAAAGGCGTTGGCTTCATTGAGCTGCTCGGCGTCGTCGAACAGCTCTTCGTTAATCTTATGCAGCGCGGTGGCAACATTGCGCAGTGCGTCGCGCCACAGCGCCTCGCTGCCCTCTTCATCGGCAAACAGCCCGTAAACGCCAGGGTTGCCGTTGCGCTTGTTTTCCAGCAGCAAGTCGGTCACTCCGCCGTAGGCCGACACCACAAAAATGCGACCGTAGAGATGGTCGCCGTCGGCACCCGCCAAAATAATATTGTCGCGCACCGCGGCGTAATCGCTCATCGAGGTGCCGCCAATTTTTTCTACACTGTGTGACATGATTTTCTCCATTCGGTGATTCAAAAAAGGACTGCCTTGCAGCGCGCTTTTCAAGTCTCAGTCGATGGGGTACACGCCATTTTCATCGTGAACTTCCTTGCCACTGAGGGGCGGGTTAAATACGCAGGCCATCTTCATATCCTCACTGCCGCCGCGCAGCAAATGCTTGTCGTGCTTGTCGAGGATATACAGCGTGCCCGGTTCAATTTTGTAGATTTTGCCGTCGGCCAGTGTCTCAATTTCGCCATTGCCCGCCATGCAGTACACCGACTCCAGATGATTCTGGTAGTGGATGGGCGTTTCGGTGCCGGCAAGAATGGTGGTGATATGGAAAGAGAAGCCCATATTGTCGTCTTTAAGCAGCATGCGCACACTCTGCCAGTTGCCGCCGTCGACTTTACGTTCTGAATTTTCACACTCTGCCAATGTTCTTACGATCATTACTTAAATTCCAAATTTGTTAGTCCCTTGGCGAACCCGCCATCGAGGGGCGGGCGCCAATACCGGGCCGCGAACGGGCCCAATCTTACGAGGGGGTTAAGACGCTTTTTTAACGTCTTTCAGCAACACTTCCGACACCGCCTCGGCGACGATGTCCATGCCGCGAATCAACTCGTCTTTGTCGATGGTCAGCGGGCAGAAACACTTGACGATATGACCGCGATTACCGCAGGTCTCAATCACCAGGCCGCGCTCAAAACAGGCGCGCGCTACCGCGTCGGCGGTGTCGCCGTCGGTCAGGGCAATGCCCTGCATCATGCCGCGGCCTTTTACCGCCGCCTTGGTCACCCCGTAGCGGTCGGAAATCTTCTGGAAACGGTCGCGAA
The DNA here is from genome assembly GCF_041602295.1 of Spongiibacter sp. GTDB lineage: Bacteria > Pseudomonadota > Gammaproteobacteria > Pseudomonadales > Spongiibacteraceae > Spongiibacter. The sequence goes on from NZ_JBFIGO010000097.1 coordinate 5,998, forward strand.
CAATCGCCGACTTTTCCATAATTTCGTTGGCGAAGCTCTCGTCTTTCCAGAAGTGGCGAATCGCCGCTGCCGCCGTGACAAAGGCGTGGTTATTGCCACGGAAGGTGCCGTTGTGCTCACCGGGTTCCCAGACATCCAGCTCGGGGCGCAGCAGCACGATGGCAAAGGGCAGGCCGTAGCCGCTCAGCGACTTGGACATGGTGACAATATCGGGCTTGATGCCACTGGCCTCAAAGCTGAAGAAGCTGCCGGTGCGGCCACAACCCGCCTGGATATCGTCAACAATCAACAAAATATCGTGCTTGCGGCAGAGCTTTTCCAGGCCACGCAGCCAATCGGCATTGGCGACATTCAAGCCACCCTCGCCCTGCACGCACTCAACAATCATCGCCGCCGGCAGGTCGACGCCGGACGACGGGTCGCTGAGCAGCTTATCCATCATCTTCAAGCTGTCGGCATCGCGGCCGTAGTAGCCACAAAAGGGCATGCGCGTGACATCGCTCAGCGCCACGCCGGCACCACCGCGGTGGTGGCGGTTGCCGGTGGCCGCAACACTGCCCAGAGTCACGCCGTGAAAACCGTTGGTAAAGGAGATGATCGAGCTGCGCCCCTTGACCTTGCGCGCCAGTTTCAGCGCCGCTTCAACGGCGTTAGTACCGGTGGGACCGGTAAACTGAAAGGTGTACTCCATATCCCGGGGCTTGAGAATATGCTCGTTAAAGGCTTCCAGGAAATCGGCCTTGGCGTCGGTGTGCATATCCAGGCCGTGGGTAATGCCATCGCGCATAATGTAATCGACCAGCGCCTGCTTCAAAACAGGATTGTTGTGGCCGTAGTTCAAGGTGCCGGCGCCGGCGAGAAAATCCAGGTATTTGTTGCCGTCGGTATCGTACAGGTGCTCGCCCTGGGCCTTGTTGAAGGTCACCGGGAATGAACGCGCATAACACTGCACTTCTGATTCTAGCTGGTCAAAAATAGTCATAATATGTCCTCTTAGCGTCCTTTACTTTGTCGACCGTTATTTATCTAAAGGGGGTCGAGGGAAGGGTCCGATGCGAAGCAGGGCCTCGCTGTCGTGTTTACCGTTGAAGTGCGCGTCGCGCTCAAACCAAATCTTGTGGTTCAACTCCGTAGCCATGTCTCGCGCAAAACTGCGAAACAGCGCCCAGGAAGCTTCGTTATCCGGGGTGATCGTGGTCTCCAGATACCGCACCTCGGCACAGGCCGGCCGACGCACAATTTCCTGCATCATCTTCTTTGCCAAACCGCGCCCGCGCTGACTCTTGTCAACCACCACCTGCCAGACAAATACCGTGTCGGGCTTGGCCGGGGGAATATAGGCAGAGATAAAACCGACCAGCACACCGTCTTCTTCTACGGCGACTGAGGTCTCGGCAAAATGACTGCACTGCAGCAGATTGCAGTACACCGAGTTGGGGTCGAGGGGTGGGCTATTTGCCACTAGCTGGTTGAGGGGGTAGCCGTCTTCCGCCGTGGGCTGCCGAAAAACGAGCTCGAAAGCGTCCGCTGACGTCGCTTTATTTGATTTCAACACAATTAATTTGTGTTCATTGTAAATTAGCTGCATCCAAACAGGAGAAATCCGCTAGATTCCGCCTGAGTTGCTAATTTATGAACGCACTCTCCTGAATAATTAGTTAGTACACGATGTATTATAGCGTCAGCACTGCATATTTTTCAACCAACAACTTAGCCAACAATGCATCAAGGCGATGCATTTTCGGCGGCAGGGCACTAAAATAGGGCTCTCCAAGGGAATCACACCACCATGAAAGACGACGCCTACATAGAAGAAGTACTAATCGCCCTGCGTCGCGTTACCCGCGCCGTCGACCTGCACTCTAAGCACCTGATGAAAACCTCGGGGCTCACCGCGCCCCAGATGCTAATTCTGCAAACCCTGCGCGACCACGGCGACGCCATCATTTCCGATGTCGCCAAGCAGGTGAGCCTCAGCCAGGCCACGGTCACCAGCATTATCGACCGCCTGGAAAAACGGCAACTGGTGGTGCGCGAACGCTCCAACCAGGACAAGCGCAAGGTGTTCGCCTGCCTGACCGAGCAGGGCGCCGAAATCATCCGCAATGCACCGACGCCGCTGCAGGAATACTTTAAGCGCCAGTTCCGCGACCTGCAGGACTGGGAGCAAATGCAGATTATCAGCTCCCTGCAACGCGTTGCGCAGATGATGGACGCCCAGCATATTGACGCCGCGCCGTTGCTCGACATCGGCGCGATCGACCGCCAGAGTGAAAACGAGCAACCACCGAGTTTTGGTTTTAATGACAAGTAAACCCTGGCAGCTCATCGCCCTGACACTGCTGCTCTGCAGCGCCTGCTCGCGGCCCACCAACAGCGCTGCGCCGATGCCCAGCTCAAGCGCGCTGCAATCACTGTACTTGCAAAGCTGCTACAGCTGTCACAGCCGCGGCGCCAATGGCGCCCCCCGCAGCGGCGACCGACAGCAGTGGCAGGCACGCCTAGCCAAGGGTATGGACACCTTGCTGGACCACACTATCAACGGCTATCGCGCGATGCCGCCCCGCGGCATGTGCCTCAATTGCAGCCGCGACGACTACCGCGCGCTGATCGAATTTATGGCCGACTTGCCGCAGAACACACCAAGCAACTAAGCTGACTCTGCCCTTGGTGATCGCCACCGCGCGCGCAGGCGTAGTGAAAGAGCCACTTGTCCCACTGCAGAGGAAGTCAGCATGAAGCCAGCCCAAGCAATCCACATCGGCATTAGCGCCTGCCTGATGGGCGACGAGGTGCGCTACGACGGCGGCCACAAGCGACTGCCCTTCGCCAGTGACGAACTCAGCCGCCACTTTGACTTTATTAAGGTCTGCCCGGAACAGGCCATTGGCATGGGCGTGCCGCGGCCGACGATTCGCCTGGTCGGCGACCCGGAAAACCCGCGCCTGCAAGGCAGCAAGGAGGGCCCCGACCTGGACGTGACCGCCCCCATGCAAGTCTTCGCCAGCGACATGGCCGGCCAGTTGGGCCATATCAGCGGCTACATCTTTTGCGCCAAGTCGCCCAGCTGCGGTATGGAGCGGGTACCAGTGGTCTCTGACAGCGGCCAGGGCTTGGGTAAAGTCGGCGTGGGCATTTATGCCCGCAAGCTGATGGCCGCACTGCCGCTGCTACCCGTCGAAGAGAACGGCCGCCTCAACGACCTGCCGCTGCGCGAGAACTTCGTGTTGCGGGTGGTGGCTTACGCCCGCTGGCAGGCGCTGCAGGCCGGCGGACTGAGCGTGAATGGTCTGCAGGAATTCCATCGCCGCCACAAATTTTTGCTGCTGGCGCACAATCAGCCGCTGTACCGCGAGCTGGGCCCACTCGTCGCCGACACCAACAAAGACAATCTGAGCGCCAATGCCGAGCGCTATATCGCCACCTTTATGGCCGCACTAAAAAAGCCCGCCACCATTCGCAATCACCGCAATACCCTGATGCATATTCAGGGCTTTTTTAAAGACCACCTCGAAGCCGATGACCGCGCCCAGCTCAGCAAGGTGATCGAAGACTATTCCAACGGCCTGCTGCCGCTGCTGGTGCCGCTGGAAATGCTGGCGATGTTTCTGAAGAAATATCAGGTGAACTATTTGCTCGACCAGTACTACTTCGAACCCTATCCCCGCGACCTCAAGCTGCGGGTTGGCCTGTGAGCGCACTGGCCTGGTTTCGCAATGACCTGCGCAGCCTAGACCACCCAGCGCTGAGCGCGGCGGCCGCAGACGGCGATTGCCGCGCGCTGTATATCCTCTGCCCACAGCAACTCGACAGCCACGGCATCGCGCCGATCCGCCGCCATTTCCTGCGCCGGGCACTCGATGCACTGGCCGAGCAGCTTGCCGCACTGGGCATCCCCTTTGACATCCTCGACGCCGGCCACTTCCACAACGTGCCCGCCGCGCTCGCGCAATACTGCCGACAGCAGCGCATTCGCGCGGTGTACGCCCACGAGGAACTACTGCTCGACGAGATCCATCGCGACCAGGCCTGCCGGGCGGCCCTCGACATTCCGCTGACCCTGCTGGATGACTGCCTCGTTCACCCGACACTCGGGGCCAAAGACGACGGCAGCCCCTACAAGGTATTCACCCCCTACTCGCGCCGCGTCCGCCGCCGTCTGCGCGAGCATTTTCCACAGTGCCTGCC
>NZ_JBFIGO010000098.1:0-9910 GCF_041602295.1 Spongiibacter sp.
ACATTGCCTTCGGCGTCTTCCGTTGGATTGGCGGTTTGAATGCTGATGGCACCGGCAATGCTGTTTTTGCCAAGCAGGATGTTCTGTGGTCCGCGCAGTACCTCTACGCGAGACAGGTCCAGGAAGGGCGCGCGCGCCAACTGGGCGCGACCGTAGGCAATACCGTCGACGTACATACCCACTGACTGCTCAAAGCCCTGGTTTTCACCGGAGCCGATACCGCGGATATAGATATCGGTACCGATACCGGATTCCGACATAGTGAAGTTGGGGACATAGGCCTGCAAATCTTCGATTTTGGAGAGGCCCGCCTCCATCATTTTTTCGCCGCCGATGGCACTGACCGATACCGGCACGTCCTGCAGGCTCTGCTCACGCAGCTGGGCGGTCACCACCACCTCTTCCAACATGGGCGCCGCCTGGGCAAAACTACTCAACAAGCTCAGCGGTAATAGGGGGGATAACGCGCGAATCCTTTTTTTCATTGTGACCCTCATTTTCGTAGGTATAGAGCGGTGCCTGGGCGACATAGGCCCGGACTGTTTATCAGTATCGGTGAGGTCATTACTATCTTTGGCCGCAGTCACGCCGCCTTCTTATTTATTGTGCTGGCAAGCCAGTGGTCGATGCCGACATGCCCGCGCGCAGTCTGCGAGCAGTTTTCAATGAACACATTGGCTGTGCCGCACTTTTAGCAAGTTTTTCGGCCAATGAGAAGATTTTTTGCCAAATAAATACCAATAACGAGACACATTAGCTGCTTTGGCTGTGGCTGGACGCTCGGGATTGCCGCCCCGCCAGCACAGGCGGCGGAGCATCCCAAGGTGGCGGTCTAGGGCCGAAAAGGGCGGATGTCGACCTCTTTGAGCGAGGCGTCAAAGGCATCGGTTAACAGGCAGTCGTAGCGGCGCGCATCGTAATCGGCAATGTTCTGGGCCTGCTCGGCGGTGACAATGCCGGCGCCCACAGCCGCCTGCAGTTTTTCGTCAATATTGCGGCCGGGCAAATGCCCCTCGGCGCGCAGAAATTGCTCGTAGTCGGCCTCCACTGCCAACAGCTGCTGAAAACAGCTCAACACCCGGCCACAGGCGTCGTCGGGGTCGCTGCTGACATAGACGCTCTCGGCCAACATCTGCCGCACGGGCTGCTCATTCATAATCATTTCACCCAGTTGGCGAATTTGGCCGTCGTCCGGGCCACTCTCCAGGTCGCCAAAGGGAAACAGCAAACCCTTGAGCAGCGCACCCAGCCAGCGCTGCGGAAAGTTTCGATACAGGGCGTTGAGGGCGCCTTGCGCGGCCGCCAAACTGCGGCGCAGGGCGTATTCGGCATGGGCGGTGGCCGCGTCGCTGTCCTCTTGCTCATCGTGAAACTTCAACAGCGCCGAGCTGATGACCAGCTGGCTGTGAACATCGCCGAGCCGCGCCGACAGCAACTCGCGACGCTTCAAATCGCCCCCCAAAGTCACCAGGGCAATGTCAGCGGTCGCCGCAAACGCGGCGCTCAGGCGGTCGAGCTTGCGGTAATAGGCCGCCAGCGGCCGACCGCGACCGGCGGCCGACAAACGCCCCGCACTCAGCGCCAGCAACAGCGCCCGGCTCAGTACCGACGCGGTGTGGCCCAGGTGGGCGCTGAACAAGGCATCGAAGCGCTGGGCCGCGCCGGCACTTTGATCATTCAGCGCCAACAGCTCATCGGCCAGAAAAGGGTGACAGCGGATCGCGCCCTGGCCAAAAATCATCATCGAACGGGTGAGGATATTGGCGCCTTCCACGGTGATGGCAATGGGCACGGTCTGGTAGGTCTGGGCCATAAAATTGCGCGGCCCCAACTGAATACCGCGCCCGCCGAGAACGTCCATACTGTGATCGACCACCTGGCGCATCATTTCGGTGGCGTGGTATTTCGCCATCGCGGTGAGCACGGCCGGGGCGCCGTCGGCCAGTGCGCGGGTGACAAAGGCCCGAAACGCCTCCAGGGTATAGGCCGAGGCGGCTATCTCCGCAGTGGCCTCTTGCACGCCCTCAAACTTACCGACCGGAATACCGAATTGGCGGCGAATCCGCGCAAAGGCACCCACCGTGAGGTAGCTCATTTCGGCGGCAGCAGTGGACAGCGCCGGCAGCGAGACGCCCCGTCCCGCGCCCAGGCACTCCACCAGCATTTGCCAGCCGCGACCGATATAGTCGCGACCGCCGATCAGCAGGTCGAAGGATATAAACACCTCGCTGCCGGTAATCGGGCCATTCATAAATGCCGCGCCGGGATTGTGGCGGCGGCCGATTTCCACGCCGGGCAGGTCGGCGGGCAGCAGGGCGCAGCAAATACCCAAATCCACCTTGTCGCCCAGCAAATTCTCGGGGTCTTCGAGCCGAAACGCGAGGCCGATGACGGTGGCAATGGGCGCCAAGGTAATCCAGCGCTTGGAGAAATTCAGGCGGATGCCGAGCATCTCCTCGCCGCGATAGTCGCCGCGACACACCACGCCATAGTCGGGGATGGCGCCGGCATCGGAGCCGGCCTCGGGGCCGGTGAGGCCAAAGCAGGGAATTTCATCACCCACCGCCAGACGCGGCAGCCAGTATTGCTGTTGTTCGGCCGTGCCGTATTTGGCCAGCAACTCGCCGGGCCCCAGCGAGTTGGGCACCATGACCGACACGGCGGCGACGCTGGAGCGGCTGGCAATTTTGCCCACCACCCGGCTCTGCGCATAGGGGCTGAAATGTCGGCCGCCAAATTGCTCGGGGATGATCAGGCCGAGGAAGCCTTTTTCTTTAATGAATTGCCACACCGCTTCCGGCAGGTCTTTAAGCTCATGCTGAATCTGCCACTCGTCCAGCATTGCACATAGCTGCTCGGTTTCAGCGTCGAGAAAGGCCTGCTCACGACTGCTGAGATACGGCAGGTGAATGGTGTCGAACTGCTGCCAATCAGGATGACCGGAAAATAGCTGTTGCTCCCACCAGGTGGTGCCCGCCGCCAAGGCCTCCCGCTCGGTATCGCTCATTTCCGGCATCATTTTGGCAAGCGCGCGTCGCGCCGGCTCGCTGATCAGCCGGCGGCGCAAACTGTCGACCAGCAGCAGCGACAGCACCGCGAGCAGCACCAGCAACCAGGCCGGATGCAACAGACTGGGTTGAATACTGGCTGCCAGCAGCCAACCCAGGGCAAAAACCAGCGCGCCGCGACGGCGAGGCAGCCGCAGGCTAAACACCGCCAACAGGGTGATAGCAATGCAAAAGATGGCAACTAAACTGTTCATACAGACCTCCCAGAGACGGCGGCAGCCGGCGCGCGCCAGCGACACTCAATCCCTATTTAGCCTAGGCGCTTATTGCCGGGGCTGCACAGTCTTTAGCGGTTTTCGGAGGACGCCGCGGGATGCAGGCCAGACACCAAGTGCAGATCGCGTTGCGGGAAGGGAATAGTAATACCGGCCTCGTTGAGGGCGGTGTCCAGCGCCCAGAGATAGGCCGAGCGAGTTGAGCTGTGTTGGGTGGAATACTCCGGCTTCACCCACACCATCAGTTCAAAGTCGAGGCTGGAGTCGCCAAAGCCTTTCATTTGCAAGGTGGGCTGGTGGATGGGCGAGTCGAGCAGGGTCTGCGGCTGCTTCATGGCGGCGGCCAACACCACCTCGCGGAGTTTCTCTTTGTCGCTGCCATAGGCCACGCCAAAGGGGATGCGCATCCGGCAGAAATTGTTGGTGAGGGTGAAGTTGGTGACCTTGCCGTTGACGAACTCGGAGTTGGGTACCACGACCTCGGCGTTTTCCAGCGTGGTAATCAGCGTGGCGCGCACGCGAATTTCGCTGACTACGCCAATCACGCCGCTTTCCAGCTGCACGTAGTCGCCCACTTTCAGTGAGCGCTCGACCAGAATGATCAAGCCGGAGACAAAGTTGCTGAAGATCGCCTGCAGGCCGAAACCAATGCCCACCGACAGCGCCGAGGCCACCAGTGCCAGTTTGGAAAAATCGATGCCCACCACCGACAGGGCGAAGAAGCTGCCGATGACCAGCACCATATAATGGGTTAGGCGCTCCATGGTATACAGCGAGCTGGGGCTGAAACCACTGCGCCGCGCCGCGATGCCGCGCAGGCTGCGGCGCAGGGTGGTAGAGATGGTCAGCGCAACGCCGACGATAACTACCCCGGCCAGCAGCGTCCCCAGGGTCACCGGGTGCTCGCCGAGGTTGATCAGCGGGTAGTTGAGGCTACTCTGCAACTTGAGCAAAAAGGCTTCGACGGTAATGGCAGTATCCTCGTGGGCGGTGGCGCTGGCTGATTAATATATAGCGCAGCGCGGCATTTCTACCAGCAGTGTAGCTCAGCGCGGTCGGCGGCTTGGCTTAGGGCTGCCAGCTGACCGTCACGCCCCACACCACCGGCATGGCGGTGTAGCGGCCGATGGTGTCGAGCTGATTGGTGACATTGTTGTAGTAGTACTCATCGCTGATATTGCGCCCCCACAGCTGCAGCTTCCAGGGGCCGGCCAGCGGCGCAAAGCCGACGCGGGCATTGATCACCGTGTAGTCATCCATAAAAAAGCGCCGGTCTTTTTCCAGCGAGGCGTTGGTTTCGCCGCGGTAGCTCAGGTCGGCGCCCAGTGACAACTCGTAGCGATCCAGCAGGGGCAGCACATAGTCGGCGATCAACGAGTACTCCCACTGGGGGCTGTAGTTGAACGGTTTGCCGCTGAAGTCGAACTCATCGCCATTGCTGTCGCCGCTGACAAACTCCTCAACTTCGGTATCTAAATAAGACGCCTGCAGGGCGATAAACAGGCCGCTCAGCGGGGTCATTTTCAGGTCCAGCTCGGCGCCGCGGACTTTCGAGCGCGGCGCATTGCGCAGTACCGGCAGAGCGCCGAAAACCGGGTCGCGGAAGTTGGTGACCAGCTGTTTATCGCGGTAGCGGTAGTCGAACACCGAGGCATTGAACTGCGCCCGATCCCACAGCCGCATCTTGCCACCGACCTCGATGGCGTCCAGGCGCTCCTGGGTGGCCGGTGCGTACTGCACTGAGTCGGAAATATTGATCACCGGAAAACTGCCGGATTTATAGCCGCGGCTCAGCGCCAGATAGGCGAGTTTTTCCGGAGCGAACTCCCAGTCCAGCGCGATGCGACCGGAGATATTGTCCTCGGCCAGCTTGCCGAAAAAGCGCTGCGGGCGGCGGGTCTCATTGTCCAGCGTAAAGCAGCCGCCGGACTCGGCGCTGCCCGGCGCATAGCCGGCCAATGGCGATTGCAACAGGCTGAGGGCGGTAAAGGCATTGTTCAGGCCGCTGCCCTCGTTGCGCGCGCCGGGGGCATCCTGGTCGGCGCCGGGGTTGTCCTCGACGTCGACATCCTGTGAACAGCCATTGAAGTTGCGCACTTCGTCGGTGTAGCGCGTGCCCAGACTCAGCTTCCAGCTGTCGGCAAAGCGCCACTCGCCGTGGGCAAAAATCGCCGCGACTTCTGCCAGCTGTTCGCCGCCGAAGCCCGAGCGGTTATCCAGGCCGGCAACGCCGTCGCCGTCGGGGGCGTCGACCGGGAAGACAATGCTCACGGTGTCGTGGTGCAGGCGCTGGAACTCGTCCACCTCATCTTCGCTGTAGTTCAGGCCCAGCTGCCAGAACAGGCTGTCGCTGGCATCGCCGGAAAAGCGCAGCTCGATATTGTAGAAGTCGCTGGTGGCAAAGACATTGCGCTCGGTGTTGACCGTATCGACCCCCGACTGGGGGATAAAACTGCCGTCGGATTCAAACTCACCGGCGGACAGCAGCAGCACCATGTCGCTGCGCTCATTGAGCTGATAATCCAGCCGCAGGCCGGCGGACACAAAACTGTCATTGAGACGAAACTCCATGCCGTTGTTGGGCCAGTCGGCGGCGCGCGGGTCGTCGGTGTCGGGGTCGTTGACCGGGTAGTTGGCGACATCCGGGTGCAGGCCGAACTGGCCGGTAGTGGCGTTCTGGGACTCGATGGCGATGACCTGCAGTGCCTGGGGCTCGGAGCGGTCACGCCAGCCATTGAGGTGGCCGCTCAGGGTCCACTGCTCACCGCCTTCCCAGCTCAGCAACAGTCGGGCGCTGTCCTTGTCGACCTCGCCCAGGGTGTCGTAGCCAAACTGCTGGTATTGGCCGCCAATATCGCGGCCGGTGTCGCCGTTGTAGGCCTCGCTGCTGCGGTGGCGGGTGCGGCTGCGCTGCCAGCCCTCATAGGCGCGAATGCGTTTGTAGGCCAGGCGCGCCGACAGCGTGTCGCTGAGGGGGCCGGAGACAAAGCCCTCGGCCTCGTAGCTGTCAAAACGGCTGTAGCTGAGCTCGGCGCCGTACTCGAACTCCTCGCCGGGTTTGTTGGCAATGTAATTGATCGCGCCGCCGGTGGTATTGCGGCCGTAGAGGGTGCCCTGGGGGCCCTTGAGTACCTCGACCCGGGCGATATCGAGGTTGCTGCCCTTGCTCATTACCGGAAACGGCAGATTGAACTCATCGACATAGACGCCGACGGTGGCACTGGCGGTCTGGCTGTTTTCATTAAAGCCGACGCCGCGCAGGGTGTAGATCGGCACATTGAAGCCGCCGTCGGCGTAGGAGAAGCCGGGCAACAGCCGGCCGAGGTCGCGGGTGTCGCTGACGCCCAGTGCGCGCAGGTCATCGCCGGTGTAGGTGGCGATGGCCAAGGGAATGCTGTTGGCACCTTCCTCTTTCTTTTGCGCGGTCACCAAAATTTCTTCAATTCCCAAACCGCGGTTGGTCGCGCCGGCATGGGCGTGCTCACTGAGACCCAGAGCGGCCACAAACAGCAGACGGGAGAGTGAGTGAGAGCTTGAGCGTGCCACAGCGAGACCCTTTTACTAGTACCGCGCGAGTACGGCGGAAAATGACGCGAATGCTAGCAAAATGTGCTGTACCGCTGGGCGGATTGTATAGACGCATATGTTATATGCTTATAACCAACTACTTTTGCACGGCCCGCCGCCACTCCCCCAGGAAATAGTCGCGCTGCGACTCGCTGACGGCCGCCCGCCCCAGCCAAACGCTGAGAATAATCGCCGCCGCCTCTGGCTCATTCAGCGTGCCGAGATGCCGCTGGTTGTGGTACAGGCTTAAACCCTGCTCGGGCTGCCAACTCAGGCGGTAGCGGTCACCTTTCTCAACACCGAGATACCAGCTGTTAAACTGCCCGATGGCGGACCGGTGCGCGGCCAATTCCGCGTCGCTATAGTTGTCCGCCAGGCAGTCGAGGGTGAGTTTGCGAAAGCGCTCAGCGGACACCGCAAGACCGTACTCGATAACAATTTGCTTGCCGTAGGCCGGATCGAGAATATCCCCACTGGCCGGCGCCGACTGCCGTGGATCAATCTGCAGCTCGGTGTAAGTCAGCTCCTTCCACAATAACTTGTAGCGATCCGCCGCCACCGTTTGCCAGTCGGCCGCCCAGGCGGGCACCGCGAAGATAAAGCCGAGCGCAAGTGCCGACACCAGTAAAAAAGGCAACCTAGGCATTGTGCACCTCCTCGCTTAACTGGCGCAGCTGAGGCCGACCGAGCAAGGCGAAAACCAGCAGCTTTAATACCACCGGCGCCACCACATAGGCGGCGACGATCGCCCAATCCGGCGGCACACTTGCCGCGGCCGGTACCAGTTGGCTGCCCAGCCAGAGATAGCCAACACCCACGGCCAGGCCCATAGCCGCCTTACCGAGCATGCTCCACAGCGCAAATAACTTTGCCGCAATGGCCGCACCGGGCCGCTCGGACAGCATTTTCCGCGCCAACCCGGTCTGCATAGCAGACGGAATCGCCTGGTCGGCGCCCAGCATTAAGCCCGTGCCGACACTGACCGCCACAAACCACGCGACATCGCCCTCGCCCAGCAGCGCCGCCGCACTGAACAGCACCGCCGACAACAACAAGCCCAGGCGCCAGCAAAACAGGCTGCCCCAGCGCTTGGCCAGGGCATACCACAGCGGCACGGCCAACAGCCCCGCCAAGAAATAGCTGAGCAGCACCACCGCAATCATGTCCTCGGCGACCAATACTTCGCGCAGATATAACACCAACACCGTACCGGGAATGGCATTCGCCAGCATGTTGATAAACCAGGGCAGGGCGAGGGCGCGCACCTGGGGCTCGCGCAACAACTCGGCAAAGCCGCTGGCGCGGGCATTGGCCGGCGGCCGATGGCTGCCCTGATTCAGCACCGCAAACAGCAAAAACAACAGCAGCGCCGCCGCCACATAGGGCAGGAACTGTTTGGCGACCAAGGCCGGAAAGAGCATCGCCAGCAGCGTGCCAAATAACAGCATCGCCTCGCGAGCACTGTTGAACGCCAGGCGCTGCTCGTCGTTGCGACTCAAGGACACCGCCAGTGCCAACCAGGGTACGGTGATCAGCGTCCAGCCCAGCATCAGGCTGATCAATACCAACAACAGCAGTATCGGCGGCCACGGATGGGGCGCCAGCAAAAGTAACACGGCGCTGGCGGCCATCAGTAGCCAGCCTCCGAGCCACAGCGAGCGCCGACAGCCGCGACGATCTACCAGCGTGCCGACCGGTAGGTCGGTCACAACATCGGCGACACGGGCGACGAAAAACACCAGGCCGATAACCGCGTAGCCATAGCCACCCTGTTCCGCCAGCCACAGCGGCACGTAGATATAAAAGGGCAAACCCAGTGCCGCCAGCGGCAGGCCGGGGAGGGCATAGCGAAATAATCGCCGCAGCTGTGTCATCGCCTTACCTCTGTTACTCACTATGGGGATGCCGCCCACTGCCCGGCGACACAGACTGCAGCGCACCGGGAGGGCCAATGATTACTGACCCGGTTTACGCAGAACCGCAACGGCGCGATCACTAGCTACAGCAAAGACCCGCATTTCAACGGCCGCAACCGTTAACGCGAAGAGATGGAGATAAAGACGAGACCCCGCTGCACATGCGCGACAAACAGGGTGGCAGGGGCAACACCGCGGCCGGCTGCACGCGCCGGCCGCAGTCGCAAAAACTTACTCGGCAGCAGCCGCCGCCTTTTGCTCAGCGGCGGCACGACTGCCGTCAATCCAAGGTTTAAGCAGCTCCAGCGCGGTCTGCTGGCAGGGCTCGAGCTCCTCGCTACATTCGCGCAATGGCGTCACCCGGTCGCCCCACTTGATCAACGCCGCCCCCCAGGTCAGACCGGCACCAAAGGCCGCCGTCAAGATATAGTCTCCGGGCTTTACGCGGCCCTCTTCCAAGGCCTCGCACAAGGCGATGGGCACCGTGGCCGCCGAGGTGTTGCCATATTTTTCAATATTGACCACCACCTTTTCTTCCGGCGCTTTCAGACGCTTCATCAAGGTTTCAATAATGCGGACATTGGCTTGGTGAGGCACCAGCAAATCGATGTCTTCAGCGGCAATATCGGCCTTTGACAACACATCGTTCACCGCCTGCCCCATGCCGCGCACCGCGCGCTTAAAGATCTCCGGGCCCTCGAAATTCACATCGAAATAACCGTCAATCCCGGCAAAACGCTCGCGTACCGTCCCCGAATCCCGGGCGGCGAGAATATCGCGGGCATCGCCATCACAGCCCAGCTTCTCCGCCAGCAGGCCGCTCTCTTCCTCGCCGGCCTCCAGGATCACCGCGCCGGCGCCATCGCCAAACAACACCGCGACATCGCGCATGGTGTAGTCCAGAAAGTAGGGGATGCGATCGGCGCCGATAACCAACACCTTCTTCATGGCACCGGAGCGAATCATTGCCGTGCCGACACTCAGGCCGTAAACAAACCCTGTACAGGCCGCATTGAGATCAAACACCGCCGCATTCACCGCGCCAATGCTGTTCTGCACAAAGGAGCCGGCATTGGGGATTAAGGTATCGGGGCAGGCCGTGCCGAGAATGATCATATCCAGCTCGGCGGGGTCGAGGTCAGCG
>NZ_JBFIGO010000099.1:0-9429 GCF_041602295.1 Spongiibacter sp.
CGATGTACGACATGGTGAAGGCAGAAATCGGCGATGAGCAGGCGCAGCGGCTGGAGGCAGTGTTGGCCAACAGCCGCATGGTCGCGGTGGCTGAGGCGCCAGCGCCCAGTCATATTCGCGAACTGAACGTGGACGAGCTGGTAGAGCCAACTGAGCCCGTCGGTGAAACCGCGCCGGCGGTCGGCGAGCCCGCCGCGGCTTCTCAAGCGGTGGCTGCCCAGCCGACTGCCGAGGCTAATCGCGATCTTTTGCTGTGGTTGGCAGTTGCGCTACTGATTATGACGGCTGGGCTGTGGCGCGGCCGGCGGGGAGGTTGAGATGTTGTCGAGTTTGTCACTGGGGTTAATGCACCAGCTGACCAGTTGGCTGTTAGAGCCGGTGGTGTGGAGCCTGCTGGGTTTTGTGGTGTTGGCCGTGTATGAGAGCGGCTTGGCCATTGGCGAGCGCTGTGGCGGCATCGCCCGGCTGCTGGCTCGGGGCGATACGTCGCGGCTGAAAGCCGCCGGCCGGCGCCGGATTGAACGCGCCGACTTTATTACCCGACTGGCGCCGATGCTCGGCCTGATGGGTACGTTGATTCCCCTGGGGCCGGGGCTGGCAGCGCTGGGCGAGGGCGAGCTGTCGATTTTAACCACCGCGATGATTGTCGCCTTTGATACCACCGTGGTCGGACTACTGGTGGGCATGGTCGGTTTTGTGCTGGGCCGTTTGCGCCGCCGCTGGTACGACGCCGCGCTGGAAGCCTTGGCGGCTCGCCAGTTACAGGCCGACTACCAGCAATTGGCCGGGCTCAAGAGCGCGCCGCGTCGCGCGGTGGACTCGGTGAACTGCGATGGATAACTGGCGGCGCTCCGAATTTCTCGACCACGATGAAGACCCACTGGGGCCGCTGGCCAATTTGGTCGACATTATTCTGGTGTTTGCCTGCGGCTTGATTGCAGCGCTGGTGGCCTTTAGCCCCGAGCTGCAAAACCATTTCGATGCCCGCCAGCGCGATGTGACCCTGGGGCGCGAGCTGCCGAGTGTGCCCAGCACGGTCAAACAGCAGCTCGAACAGGGCGAGGGCTATGAGTCACTGGGTCAGGTTTATCGCGACCCACAAACCGGCAAGTTGATTCTGATAGGCGAATAGCCACAACCCATAAGTTGATGTCGCCTTTGGCTCAGCGTTGCGCTGAGGCGTGGGGGCGGCTGGAAAAGTGATACGCAGTAAAGGAAGAAAAAATATGACAGATAGAGGCGGCAAGGCTACGGCCTTTGCCCGGTGGGCAAGTTTGGGGCTGGCAAGCATAAGCCTGATGAGCATAACACTGGTCACCAAAGTTCAGGCGGATCACCCGGCGGCAAGCGCCTCCAAGGTTGAGGAGGTTGTGGTCAAGGGGCTGCGCCAGCGGCTGTATGAGGCGGGCATGCTCAAAGACAGTATTCAGAAGACCGAGGTGGTGTCGGAGCTTGCGATAGAAAATGCCCATGCCGCGAGCCTGACTGAGGCAATTGAAGATGCGCCGGGTGTGCGGGTGAATAATGAGTGTTCGATGTGCGGCGTCAAGCGGGTCATGCTCAATGGCATGCGCGGTGAACACAGCACCATACTGGTCGACGGCCTGCCGCTGCACACCATGTTGTCGGGGTTTTACGGTCTGGATGCCGTGGCGACTTCCGGCATCGAGCGAATAGAAATTGCGCGGGGCGCGGGGGCTTCGTTAACCGCGCCGGAAGCCATTGGCGGTAGCATTAATCTGATTAGCCGCGAGGCGGTGGAAAACGGCGGCGAAATCGAGCTGTCGCTCAGTCAGCACGGTTTTGAAAAAATTAATTCGGTGCTCACCGCGGTCAGTGACGACGAGCGCAGTCGATTTACGCTAGTTGCCCAGCGCGACCAATGTCACCAGTACGACGGTGATGACAACGGTGTTAGTGAAAGCCCCGAGCTGAAAAATCAATCGCTGACTTTGCGGCTGTCGCAGGATCTGGGCGACAGCGACAATGTGGTGTTGCGCTACAGCCGCATCGATAGCGAAATTTTTGGCGGTCCGATGGACACCAATATAGACCGTGTGCGTCGTGAGTATCGCGCCGATCCGGATTATTCGTCGGCGCAGTTGTTTGAGGACGGTGATGTGCGCAAGCGCTATATCGGCCGTGCTTGGGAGACTACTGAGTGGATCGAGTCGGCGCGCAACGAGCTGTCGGCCAGTTGGTTGCACCAGTTTTCAGTCGGGCTTAATGCTACCGTTAGTGCCGCCCTCAGCCAGCACCAGCAAGATTCTTTCTACGAGGGCTTTGTCTATCGCGCCGACAACGATCTCTACTATGTCGATGCCCGGTTAAACTGGGCCTTGAACGATGACCATATGCTGAGTCTGGGTGTGAACCAACGCGACGAAGTGCTGCGCTCGCAGAGCAATAGCCAGTCGCCCAACTATGTGTCGGACAGTTTCGATTATCTGTCCTACGGTCTGTATGTGCAGGATGTGTGGACCGCCAGTGCCGATCTGGAGGTCGCCATGGCGCTGCGTTTTGACGATATTCGCGCCGACTTTACCGATGCTTCAAAGCCGGGAGTGGAGTTAGAAGAGACGCTGCTGTCACCGCGACTGGATGTGCGCTATCGCCACAGTGAAGAGTGGGTGTCGCGGGTTTCCGCTGGGCGCGGCTATCGCGCCCCGCTGTCGTTCTTTGAAAGTGACCACGGTATTCTCGACGGCGAGCTGGGCTTTGTGGTGGATGTCGATCGTCTGGAGCGCTCGCTGTCTGCCGCCTATGCCCTGAGTTTTGAAGGCCAGCGCTTGAGCGCGACGGCGTCGTTGAGCCGCACCGAAGTTGAGAATCTCAGTGAATTGGGCGAGACCGATGCGGGCGTGCCGGTGCTGGGGCAAATGTCGGGTCGCGCGCAGGTTCGGGTTGCCGACATTGCCCTCAGTTATGCGCTGGCGGAGAACCTGACGCTGGCGCTTAGCGCAGAGCAAGTCGACTACGACCGCAACTTTAAGCAGGCCTTTGGGGTGGTGCCGGTAGAGCAGCGTATTGTCGTAAGCGGCGACTGGGATGTGCGTGGTTGGGACGTGTTCGTCAGCGCCAGCTGGATCGGCAGTCGCGACTTGTCGGAGTACGCGACGCCACATAACCCCAGTTTCGACGAGGCCGGCCTGCAGGCAAAAAGCCGTCGAGCGAAAGCCTACTGGACGGTGGACAGCCGAGTGGCGAAAGAGCTGGGCGACCAGTGGACAGTGTATTTTGGCGCGACGAATCTGCTTGCCTACACCCAGGCCGAAGACATGGAAACTCCCTTGTTCTATCAGGATGGTGGCTACGATGTTGCCGATATTTACGGCCCGCTAAAGGGCCGCGAGATCTATGCCGGTGTTAAATACCAGTTCTAGCTGGCGGCGGCTCGCCGCGCTGCTGTTGCTTGGCGGCGCTATGGCGCCGCTACTGTGGGCGCAGTCGTCAATTTATCAGCTCGAGCTGGCAGGCCTGCAGTCGAACACCGTGGTGAAACTTGCTGACTATCGGGGGCGCTGGTTACTGCTCAGCTTTTTTGAGCCCCAGTGCAGCTGGTGTCAGCGACAGATGCGCGCCTTCAGCGAACTCGTTGAAGACTGTGGTGAACGTGTGCAGCCGCTCTTGGTGGGGATTAATGGTCGCGACGATGCCCTGCGCGAGGAGTTGCGCCGCGCCAAGGTTGCGCTGCCGGCGGGGCGGGCAAATCGCCAGCTGCTTGCGGTTGGCGGCGAGGTGGCGGCTACGCCGACAACGCTGGTGTTTGCGCCCGATGGTCAGCAGGTGGCGCGGCTGCAAGGCTATTACTCCCGGCAGAAGTTTGTCAGCGCCTTTGCCGATATCTGCACCGTTGGGCCGTATTGACTGAACGCTTTTGAACACAGTCTACGGGGGTGTATTTAAGTCGGCGCCAAGCTGTGCCACAGTGAGCGCTGGCAATGAAGCTGTGGGAGCAAAACCGTTATGGCAGTGTTGGCACTGTATATTCTGTTGGCCTTGGGGGTGTCGTTTCTGTGTTCACTGCTTGAGGCGGTGCTGCTCAGTGTCAACTCCTCCTATATTGCCGCGGGGCTGGCCAAGGGCCAGCGTTCGGCGCGCTGGTGGCAGAACTGCAAGGACGACATCGACAAGCCGCTGGCAGCCATCCTCAGTCTAAATACCATTGCCCATACCGTGGGTGCGGCCGGCGCTGGTGCGCAGGCGACTAAGCTGTTTGGCGAGGTGTATTTTGGGGTGATCTCGGCGGTACTGACGCTGTTAATTTTGGTGTTTTCGGAGATTATTCCCAAAACGCTGGGCGCGCGTTACTGGCGACAATTGGCGCCGGCCTGTGCGGTGATGCTGCACTGGGTGCAGCGGCTAATGGCGCCGCTGGTGTGGCTGACCCAGTGGGTCACCCTGTTTCTCAGTCGCAAGCAGGAAGCGGCTTCGGTGAGCCGCGACGAGTTTGCCGCGCTGGCCGAGCTGGGGGTCGAAGAGGGGGTGTTTTCGCCCCGCGAGGCGCGGGCGGTGCGCAGTTTGCTGCGCTTTAGCCGCACCCTGGTGCGCGATGTAATGAGCCCGCGGCCGGTGATCTTCAGCCTGGATGGTGATAGCACGGTGGAGCAGGTTCTCGCCGAAAACCGCGAGCTGCCTTTTTCGCGCATTCCGATTTATCGCGAGCAGCCCGACAATGTCTTCGCCTTTGTTCGCAAGGACGAAATTCTGCGCGCTGCCATCGACGCGCCGGGCACGGTGCTGCACAGCCTGCAGCGGCCCTTATTAATTGTGCCCGACAACCTGCCGCTGCGGGCGATGATCCAAAAAATGCTGGTGCCCGGCAAGCAGATGGCACTGGCGGTGGGCGAGTACGGCGAATTGCACGGGCTGGTGACCACAGAAGATCTCGTCGAGACCCTGCTCGGCTTTGAGATCACCGACGAGACCGACCCGGCGGTGGATATGCAAGTGTTTGCCCGCCAACGCTGGGAACAGCGGGCGCGGCAAATCGGATTTTTACACGATGAGGTGTCCCACAGCGGCCGCGACAAATCGTCGCAGCAGTAGAGCCTGGCGCTATGGCTCTGCTATAACAGCGCCTGCGTGGGTGAATGAGTAAAGACAGCAATGAATGACGCGGTAATGAACGAAGCGGTGGTGAACGAAGAAGCGTTTGCGCGAGCCCGGGCCGCTGGACGGCGCTTGGGTCGGGTGCTCGCGCTGAGTCTGGGGCTGGGTATTGCGCCGCTGGGCAGCGCTGAAGAGAGTCTGGACCTGGTGGCGGTGATGGCCGATATGCAGCGCTTCGCCCATAAAATTCAGTTGTCGCTAGACGCCGAGAATCTGCGCTTGGCGGATTTTTATGCCCACGAGCTGGAAGCCGCCGTGGCCCGTGCCAGTAGTATCGACAGCTATGGCGACTACCCGGTGGGGCGCCTGTCGGCGAGCACCCTAAAGCCGCTGATGCTGCAGTTGGGTACGGCGATCGACAGCGGCGAATTGCCGCGGGCCAATACGGCGTTTGATCAGCTGCTGAGCGGCTGCAATAGCTGCCACCAGCTTACCGAGCACGACTATATTCGCCTGCAGCGCAATGCAGTGAATCCCTATCTGCAGTCGTTTGCGCCGCTGCGCTAGCGGCCGGGGCCACGGCCGGAACTCAGGTCTAGAGAGGTTTGCGCCAGGAGGGTGCCGGCGGCCATATTGCCGTCGGCACTGCGGACTCAGCGGTCCGGCAGGGTGATGTTCAGTTCTAATACCGAGCAGTTGCCGTTGTTGTCCAGCGCCACTTCCACCTGGTCCTGACTGACGTCGACATACTTGCGAATCACCTCCAGTAACTCCTGCTGCAGCTTGGGCAGGTAGTCGGGCTGGTTGCGTTGATTGCGCTCGTGGGCAACGATAATTTGCAGGCGCTCCTTGGCGACGGAGGCGGTGTCTTTTTTATTGTTGCGGAAGAAGTCGAGTATGCTCATGCGCTCCTCCGGAACAGGCGCTTGAATATGCCCTTGTGCTCAATATTGACGAAGCGGTGCTCGACGTCTTCACCGAGCAGTCGCGCCACGGCGTCGCTGTAGGCCTGGCCGGCGGCGCTCTGTTCGTCGTGAATCACCGGGATGCCCTGGTTAGAGGCCTTGAGCACAGTTTCCGATTCGGGGATAACGCCGAGCAACTTGGTTGCCAGAATTTCTTCGACATCGCCCACCGCGAGCATTTCGCCCTTGGCGACGCGCTCGGGGTTGTAACGGGTCAGCAGCAGGCACTCCTCGACGCGGTCGCCGTTCTCGGCGCGGCGCGACTTGCTTTGCAAGATGCCGAGGATGCGGTCGGAGTCGCGTACCGAGCTGACTTCGGGGTTGGCGACCACAATCGCGGTGTCGGCAAAATACAGGGCCATGAAGGCGCCGTGTTCAATGCCCGCCGGCGAGTCGCAAATAATATATTCAAAGCCGTCGTCGGCCAGTTCTTTCAGCACGCGCTCGACGCCGTCGACGCTCAGCGCGTCTTTGTCGCGGGTTTGCGAGGCCGGCAGAATATAGAGGTTGTCGACCCGCTTGTCCTTGATGAGCGCCTGGCGCAGGTTGGCGTCGCCGTTGATCACGTTGACAAAGTCGTAGACCACGCGGCGCTCGCAGTTCATGACAATATCGAGGTTGCGCAGGCCGATATCGAAATCGATGACGGCGGTCTTGTGGCCGCGAAGCGCCAGGCCGCTACTGATAGCGGCGCTAGTGGTGGTTTTGCCCACACCGCCCTTACCTGAAGTCACTACTATAATTTTGGCCAAAACAGGGCTCCCTATGGCTGAATTGGGCGCGCTTAGCGCCCGGATAATATGCGTTTCAGCTCAGCGGCTGAATATGCAATGTCTGCTTGCTGAGGCGAATCTTGGTCGCGGCTTTCCAGTGCTCGCCGCGCAAATCTTCGTCCAGTTTAAAGTTTCCGGCAATAGATACCAGTTCGGCTTCCAGGCTCTGACAGAAAATACCCGCAGAAGTGTCGCCGCGCACGCCGGCCAGGGCGCGGCCGCGCAGGGCGCCGTAGATATGGATATTGCCGTCGGCCAGGACCTCGGCGCCGGCCGATACCGACGACAGGACAATCAGGTCGCCGCCGGCGGCGTATACCTGCTGGCCGGAGCGAATCGGCGTGTCGATAATTTTGCTGGGGCGGTTGTTGGCGGTGCTCGCGCTATCAATGGCGGCTTCGGGTTCTGCGGAGGCGGCCTGTGGCGCGGCTTCGCTGTTGTCGCGGCCCGGTCGCCCGGCGGGCATCAGTGCCAGCCCGGCCTCGCGGGCCCGTTGCTGCAGGGCCTCGTCGGGGCTGCGCAGTGCCACGGGGATCAGGCCGTGGTCGCGGCACAGCGCGGTCAACTCAAGGAGCGGCGGCGCCAGCGTGCCCTGATAGGGCTCGAAGTTCAGCACGACCGGCGTGTGTTGAAAGAAGGCCGGTGCTTCGGCGGCCTTGGCGCGCAGTTGCTCGGCGAAGTGGCTGTGTTCGTAGTCGCTGATATCGAGCTGGGTCAGCGGGAACAGACCGGCTTTCAAGCGAAACAGCGGCGCGTCGCTAAAGGAGAGTTCGGCGTTTTGAGGTTTGGAATCCATGCGGCTAAGTGTACCGGAGTTTGCACTGAATGAGGCGGCAACTTATAGCCTGTTGGCCGCTGGGCTGCAAGGGTTGCCGGGCTGACGGGTGTCAGCCTTGCAGGCGTCGCCTCACGCCAAGAAAGCGTTTGCCTCCCCACAGGGCAATGCCGGCGCCACTGGCAATCAATAACCAGGCGCTGGTGGCGAGCAGCGTGTGGCCAGCGTAAAAATGCAAAATGGCAGCGCCGGCCGCAACAAATGCCAGTGCGGTGCGCAAATAGGCCAGCGCCGTGCGCTCGTTGGCAAGGTGGGTGCGTTCTAAGGCGAGGTGATCGCGAACGCTGCTGTCGTCCATAGGGGCTTCCTCAGTGAGCGCTGGGCGCCGGTTGTCGTTATGTATTGCGGATTAACCATAGCGAGCCTGGCGCCATCTTGCACG
The DNA here is from genome assembly GCF_041602295.1 of Spongiibacter sp. Classification (GTDB taxonomy): domain Bacteria; phylum Pseudomonadota; class Gammaproteobacteria; order Pseudomonadales; family Spongiibacteraceae; genus Spongiibacter. The sequence continues at coordinate 8,008 of NZ_JBFIGO010000099.1, forward strand.
ATATGCGGCCTAGTTTGTCGAGCCGAAGCGCCGCCCGGCGGAAAAGCCGCCGTCGACGGCGAGTATCTGCCCGTTCACAAAACTGGCGTCGGCGGAACATAAAAAGGCGATGGCGGCGGCGACTTCCTCGGCGCGGCCGGCGCGGCCCTGCAGGTGCCAGTCGATAAACTTTTGGTGGGTGTCGGGAGCGTGCTTAATGGCTGCGGTCATCGGCGTTTCAATTAAGCCCGGGGCCACTGCATTGCTGCGAATACCGCAGTGGGCGTAGTCGGCGGCAAGGCTGCGGGTGAGCTGGACAATGCCGCCCTTGGCAACATTGTAGGCGAGATTGTTGTCACAGGCTTGCAGGCCGAAAATACTGGCGACATTCACTATGCAGCCCTGGCGGCGTGCGAGCATGTCCGGCAATAGGGCCTGGCACAGCCACAGACTGCCGTTGAGGTTGATATTCATCACCCGCTGCCACTCAGCGGGCTTGATGTCTGTGGCGCGGCCATAGCTGCTGATGCCGGCGCAGTTAATTAAGGTGCTGATTGCTCGGCTTTCGCTAAGCTCGGTAATCGCTGGCAGCAGGGCATCGCGGTTGCCAACATCTAACGCCAGAAACGCAATGCCTTGTTCGCGCCACTGCTTGGCCAGCGCCGCGTCGGGCCGGGCAATATCGACAGCGATAACGGGGTAGCCGTCGGCGTGCAGGCGTTCGACGGTGGCGCGGCCGATGCCGGAGCCGGCGCCGCTGACCAATGCGTAACTCATGGCCTTCTCCTAAAGTTGCTGGTAGGCGCTGAGGTCGGGGGTTTGCATGGCGGCCTTAAAGTGGCCGCGGCTCCATGGCCAGGTGGCGGGCACGCCTTGGGCATCCAGATACCAACTCTGGCAACCCGAGCCAAAAATGGATTTTTTCGCGGCGGCAATGCGGTCGCGGTCAAATTGCGCCAGGGCTTCGGAGCGGGCACTGATCTCGCGGCAGTGGCCGTTTTCTACTCGCGCCATCAGCTGGCTGATGTAGTGCCACTGCTGTTCGGCAATTTCGATCAGTGAGAAATTACCCACAGGGCCGTTGGGGCCATTGAGCATAAAGAAATTGGGAAACTCGGGGATAGACACTGCCATATAGGCGGTGGGGCGTTCGGCCCAGGCGGTGGCCAGGCTGTGGCCATTGCGACCGAGTATTTCCATGGGGCGCATAAAGCGGTCGGCCTGGAAGCCGGTGGCCAGCACGATAATGTCGAATTCGCGCAGCTGGCCGTCGGGGCTGCGGATGCCAGTCTTTTCAATGTGAGTGACGTCTTCAATGGCGACCTCGACATTGTCGCGCTGCACCATTTCGTAAAAACGATCGGCGTAGACTAAGCGTTTGCAGGCGGCGCGGTAGTTGGGCCGGAGTTTCTCGCGCAGCTCGGGATCGCGCACCGATTGTTC
>NZ_JBFIGO010000100.1:0-9392 GCF_041602295.1 Spongiibacter sp.
AGCAGGCCGTCGCTATTGCGCGAGGGTTCAGCATTGGCAGTTTCTGGCGCGGTGCTTTCTGCAGCGCTGTCATCACTGGCGACTTCCTCACTGGGCGCTTCGTCAGTGGCAGCCTCTTCAGCCGGTGCCTCTTCTGCATCCGCATCCGCCTCTTGTGCAGGCTCTTCTGCCGAAGCCACTTCGTCGGCAGTTTCCTGGCGACCCGTTGTCACTTCACCCACCACTGAGGTCGCAGATTCCAGCGAGCCACTGATATCGCCCAGGCCATCAATACCACCGCTGGCATTGGCAATAATATCGGCAGCCGCCGAGACACTGCCCGCCACATCGCCCAGACCTTCAAGTCCCGGCAAGGTCAAGGTAGAAACACTGTTGGCATTGAGTTCGCTCAGTGCTGACAAGGCATCGAGCCCGCTAGCTAGGCTGAGGTCTGTCGATGCACTTATATCGGCGGTGCTGGACAAGCTGCCGCTAATATCAGATAGGGCGCCACCCAGCGATATCGCCGAAGCCGCGCCAAGATTGCCGCCTAGATTAAGGGCTAGGGCATGGCTGTTAGCGGCAGTAATGCTGGAAAGCATAACTGCCGCAACAATAGGATTGATACATATTTTGGTTGTGCTTTGCATGACGTTCTCCTGGTGCATAAATGTCGACTGCGCCGACTTAGTTATGTGGTGATTTTTGTGTTCTGGCCCAGCTCCTCAACTGAGTCATCACATCACCGGCTATTGCTTTGCGAGACAGTTAACGTAGCGCTACTTTCCCCGTCCGCATTTTTGAGTAAAGCCTGTGGTATAGGTAAGTTCCACTATTTTTTTAGTGGGCCACCCTTTTGTTGACGATTCTCAATTTTCTTTGTTTGCCGACTTTTACGGTTTGTTGCCGGCCAATAATAAGGCGCGTTTTTTACATGTTTTTCATCACCTAAAAACGATTAAAAACTCGGCGGTCTGCTCGTTTCAATAGCGACTCCGATCGGTTTGCTGCCTGCGCGTTGACGGTGCTCCTGAAAGGTGGCGCTGCCATTGTTAGCCCTTGTCTCAGTGGGATGGGGTGACGGCATGGGGGGACGCTTGTTGCGCGCGCATTGTCAGTGGAAGTCGTGGGAAGGATAGTCAATATTCAGTTCTACACTGAGATCCTGAATATGATGAGCAATAATGTGAATCACGGCGGGAGCGTTGTGTTGAAGGCTTTTTTGAACACGGCCGTCTATCAGGAGCAACGTGCCCTGTAATATGGCGGATCGGAAGCGTTGTTGCTGCGCAGGCCAGACAACGATATTACTGTTGCCGGTTTCATCCTCTAGGGTCATAAACATAACACCTGCGGCACTGCCGGGGCGCTGTCGGCAAGTCACCAGGCCGGCGATCTTCAGTTGTTGGCCATCCCTTAGGGTGCTGAGTTGTTCGGCGCAGTGGCAGCCCGTTAACATCGCATGGCTTCGCAGTAGCTGTAAGGGGTGGTGGTGTAAGCTCAGGCCTGTGCAGGCATAGTCTTGCTGCAGCGCCTCGCTCGCAGTCGGTTTCTTCAAGCTCAGGGTCGCCGGGCTGGGGCGGTGGGAAAATAAGGGCGGGCTGGCTGGGGACTGGACCAGCCAGTAACTTTGATAGCGGTGTAAATCGAAGCTTTTGAAACTATCACTGCGTGCGAGGAGAGCCAGTTGGTGAGTGTTGAAATGGGCTTCGCTGCGCAGGCGGTTGATGCAGTCCTGCATGGAACGGAACGCTGTCTGGAGGCGCAGCTTGGCTATGCGCTGAGCGCTTTGCTGGCTGATCCCCTTAATAATACGGAAACCGAGGCGAATGGCCATTTGGTCGCCCTGTTTCTCCAGGCTGTGTTGCCAGTCACTGTGGTTGATACACACCGGCAAAATGTCGACGCGGTGGCGCCTGGCATCCTGTGTCAGCTGTGAGACGGAGTAAAAACCCATAGGCTGGCTATTTAACAGGCCGCAGTAAAATTCGGCGGGGTAGTGGCATTTGAGCCACGCTGAGGCATAAGCGAGCAGGGCAAAACTGGCAGAATGGGATTCTGGAAAGCCGTAGGCGCCGAAGCCTTTCATCTGGCTGAACAAACGCTCGGCAAAGTCCTGACTGTAGCCGCGCGCTAGCATGCCGGCGATTAATTTTTGTTTGAAGTTATCCAGGTGGCCGTTTTTTCCCCAGCTAGCCATGGCGCGGCGCAATTGGTCGGCTTCTCCGCCACTGAAGCCTGCTGCGACCATGGCGAGCTGAATGACTTGCTCTTGGAAGATGGGCACACCTAGGGTGCGTTTTAGCACTTCTTCTATGGCTTCATTGGCGTAGTCTTCGACTTCCAATCCCTGTCGGCGGCGTAAAAAGGGGTGCACCATTCCGCCTTGAATGGGGCCGGGGCGGACAATGGCGATTTGAATTACCAGGTCGTAGAAACAGCGCGGCTGGAGGCGTGGCAGCATGGTCATTTGTGCTCGAGATTCGACCTGAAAAACGCCAATACTGTCGGCCTGACAGAGCATTTCATAGGTTGCCGGGTCCTCGGCGGGTATATCCATCAGGCGCATTTCCTTGCCGTGACGATGACTGATGTAGGCGAGGCTGCGGCGCAGGGCGCTGAGCATACCGAGGGCCAAAATGTCGATTTTCATCATACCCAGGGCTTCGAGATCCTCCTTGTCCCACTGGATAATAGTGCGCTCGGCCATGGCCGCATTTTCCTGGGGAACAAGGCTGGTGAGCGTATCGCGACTAATCACAAAGCCGCCAACATGCTGTGAAAGGTGGCGGGGGACGTCGAGAATGTCGTTGACTAGTTGAATAAACTGTTGGCTACGCGCCTCCTGTGGCGGCATGCCCAGCTCGGCGAGACGCTGTTCCATATCGGCGCTGTTGTCCCACCAGGCCATGTTTTTGCTGAGCCGGGCAATGAGCTGTGTATCCAGGCCGAGCGCCTTGCCGACATCACGCAGGGCGCTGCGCCGCCGATAACGGATGACTGTGGCGGTGAGTGAGGCGTGGCTGCGGCCGTACTTACGGTAGATGTATTGGATGACTTCTTCGCGGCGCTCGTGCTCGAAGTCCACATCGATATCGGGCGGTTCGTCGCGTTCGCGGGAGATAAAGCGTTCGAATAATAGTTGGCTGCGACTGGGGTCGACTTCGGTGATAAATAAGCAATAGCAGACCGCGGAGTTGGCCGCAGAACCTCGCCCCTGACAGAGAATTTGGCGGCTGCGGGCAAATTGGACAATATCGTATACCGTCAGGAAGTAATGTTCGTAATCCAGCTCGGCGATGAGTGCCAGTTCTTTGTCTAGACATTGTTCGACCGCAGCGGGTACGCCTTGTGGCCAGCGCTGCATCGCGCCCATCTCGGTTAATTGGCGCAGATGGCTGCTGGCGCTTTGGCCTGCGGGTACCACTTCATTGGGATACTGATAGCGAAGTTCTGCCAGGTCAAAATTGCACAGTGCGGCGATATGCGCCGTTTCGGCTAGCAGTGCTGCTGGGTAATCTCGCTCCAGCAGAGTCGGTGGCTTTATATAATATTCGCTGTTGTGCAGCTTGTTGCGGCCCAGCTCGGTTACCCTGCAATGCTGGCGGATGGCGCAGAGTACATCGTGTAGTGGTTGACGCTTACGGCAGTGCATCAGCGCGCTGGGGCAGGCTACCAGAGGCAATTGGTGGCGGCAGGCCAGCGCGTAGTGCGCCAGGTAGCGCTGTTGTTGCTGGGCATGATTGTGTAGGGCGACTCCTAGCCACAGGCCTTGGCTGAAAGCCTTCTTGAGAAAGACGGCCTGCTCATCGGGGGCGTTATGCTCGGCGAGCCAGATGGCTAACGTATAGTTGCTGTAGCGCAGCAGGGTTTGGCGATCTAGGCTGTAGCGGCCCTTGCTGCTGCGCAGCCGTGCGTGGCTGATGAGTCCGCACAGTTCGCTGTAGGCGCGGCGGTTGGGGGCCAGCAACAGCAGCTGCAAGCCATCGTCGAGACGAAAACGGGCGCCGCAAATAAGCTTAATGCGCTGTTGCCGTGCTGCTTTCCAGGCGCGCACGATACCGGCCAGCGAGCAGTCGTCGCACAGGGCGATAGCACTGTAGCCTAGGGCCGCGGCTTGCTCGACTAGCTCATGGGGATGAGAGGCTGCCTGCAAGAAGCTGAAGTTACTTTGGCAATTGAGTAGCGCAGTCATGGCCGTTCTAGGAAAAAAAACCGTGTAGGTACCAGCGTTGGCTGAGGCAATCTTTGAACAGCCAGCATAGGCCGTGGTCGCGGTGCTGGGCGATATAGTAGTCGCGCACTTGGCGCTGTTGCCACCAGTGACTGTCGAGTCGCTCTGGTCCTTGGAGAATCTCCAGGGGACCGCGCCAGCACAGCTTGCCCGCCTGCTGGTCTAGTTCTAGGGGAGTGGTTAGCAGCCAGCTGGGGCGCAGTGCCTGCTGGTCTACACGCTGGTGTTGGTAGTTGGCTGAGGGACAGGCGATTCCCTGGTGTTCGGGGAGCAGTGCGTCTCGGCTGGCCAATCGCTGTATGGTGTGCTCACCGAGGCGCAGCTGTAGTTTGGCAAACAGTTGCTGCATGGCGTCTTGCTGGCGGCCTTGTTCGGGGCAGTCAAACAGTTGCTCGGCCGGGGTTTCAAGCGCGATAAAGTCACGGCAGGTCAGTGTCAGACGTTCTACCGGGCCAGGGAGCCTGACATGCTGTAACTGCAGCATAACCAGCTCTAGTAGCAGAGGCTGTTGAAAGTGGCGCAGGCTTACCGGCGTCTGCCAGTGTTCGTGGTGGCCATCGAGAAAATGGAAGCTCCAATGGAGGTCGCGGTTGAGGCGCTGGCGCAGGCGCAGATAGATTTCCAGCTCTCGCAGCATGGCTGAAATGGGCAGGCGCAATTGCTCACACTGTTGTAGGCCACCGTCAAATTGGCGTTCGGTATGAAAGTGTTCACTGGGTTGAAAGCGCGGGCGGGGGTCGCTGCGTCGGCCGGTTAGCCGCTCGATAGTGTCGGCCATGGTGTCATCAAAGGCGCTAAGGAGTTCCTTGCGCGGCAGGCTTAAGACATCGCCGACACGTCGTAAGCCCATATTGTGTAAGACCGAGAGTTGGGGGGCGGCTAGCGGAAGATGGCGACTGGGCGCTGCCGCTAGGGCGTTTTTCAGGGCTGGGCGCTGGAGTTCTCCGCGGGCATTGACCAGCGTTGCCGCGCGAATACCTTGTCGGCTGAGTAATTCGGCGGCCATCGGCGTGTTGCCTATGCCTACCCGCAGTTGCAGGCCGCGTTTGCGGTAGGCTGACAGCAGGGTGCGATACAGTCGCTGCAGGTTGCCGAACAGCCGCAGCGAACGACTTACTTCCAGTAACAGGGCATTGGGAGGGGACAGGCTAACGTCGTCACTGAAACGGTAGGCCCACAGGGCGAGTTGATGCCAGTAGTGCTGCTCGCGCGCGCGGTCGCGCTGGCGGCAGTGCAGTTCTGGGCAGAGGGCGATGGCGGTGGTTAGCGACATACTAGCCGTGACCCCTGCGGTTTTGGCTGCGCGGTTTAACAGCTGCACTCGCCCGCCATCTACCAGCGCACAGGGCTGCACGTTAGTGGTGTTCGTCAGGGCGTCTAAGCCGAGCAGTGGGAAGCGCAGACAAATGTACAGCATGATGGTTCTACTGTGGCCGCAGGGGGGCGTGAACCGCGGCGGCACGGCTGTGCAACCTTGTGGGGGGCAGTATTAAACGCTGTCGAGCTGCGGTTTGAACGGGCCACTGGCTGGCCGGCTGTTGGCGCCACAGCAGGTCTTTGGGGCGCTCAATATTCAGGCGCTGGCCGGCATGGCCGCCACTCTGTTTCAGTATTTCTAGCTGTAGGCTGTCCGCCTTGCCACTGAGTAATAGTCGCAGCGGTGCCGGGGAGGCCTGTTGTCGACAAATGGGCGAACGAAAATGTATGTGCCAGCAGTCGCCTTCACGGGCGGCGATATGCAGGCGGCGCAGCTGTCGATTTTGCAGTTGTGGGTCGCTGCTCCAGCTGAGTAGAGCGGCAAAAACACCGCTGCGCAGAGTTTCCTCGGCGGCCCACAATTGCTGGGTTTTGGGGGCGCGAATCAGCCACTGCGATGTGGCATCGAGTTGCTGTTGTTGCAGGCCGGGAGCAAAGGGCAGCCAGGGAGGATTGAGCCAGGCGATGGGGCGCTGTTTGGCGAGTTGGCCCAGGGCTGGCAGTACTAGACTCAGTTCACCTATGCCGGCTGTGGTGCACAGCAGTTCGCAGCTGCCATTGCGTGGCCAGCCCCCCTGGTGCAGGGCCTTGTCCAGGGAGGAGAAGCCGGTGGCGCTGCAGCGGTTGGCCGAGGAGCCCGCGCGGCCCTTGCGCTGCTTGGCTGGCCAGAGTTGTTGGCCGTTGATCAGTTGTTGCAGGGGAGTAGAGGACATGATGCTCATACTGTATTAAGATTGCTGTATGTATATACAGTACTCGAGTTGGGGCTGATGTCAATCCGCTGGGGGCTTTGGCTGGTCACGACAGCGGCTAATAGCGGATACTGGGATGCTTATAGACTGCGCGAGAGCAATGATGAATCGGCCACTGGATGACTTGCAAGAGCACTATCGGCGCGCATTGCGTGAGGGCGACACAGCTGCGCGTTACTGCAGCCTGAGCACGGTGGAGCGGGGGCAGCCGTGTTCGCGCACCTTGGTGCTGCGGGAAATTTCGGCAGAAGGCCCGCTAATTTTCATTAATGACCGCTCACCGAAGTGGTCGCAGCTGATGTCAGGCAAGAGTGAATTGCTGCTGTTCTGGCCGTCGCAAATGCGTCAGTACCGTTTGCGCGGCGACTGGCGGCTGCTGAGTCACGAGCAGATGTCCGGCCATTGGCAAAATAAGCCCGAGGCCGCCAAGTTGTTAGATCACTACTACCGTCGGCTGCAGGCGCAGAGCTCGGAGCTGGAGTCTGAGCGGCGGTTGCGCGAGGGGCTCGCGGCGTTGCGGGAGGAGTTTGGGGGAGATATTCCCTTTGCAGATAACGCCCGCGGCTTGCGTTTACATGTCAACGAACTCGAGGTTTGGCGCGCAGCGGATGACGGTTTGCACCCGCGTCAGCGGTATTGGCAGCAAGATGGGCAGTGGCACACGCAGTTGTTGGTGCCCTAGTGCTTGGCTTGGGCGTTGGGCTGTGATGGCCGGAGCAAGGAGCTAAGCTGCAAGATAGAGGAGGTCGCGCGATGAGCATTCTGGAGGTGATTAAGCAGCGTTGCCCGTATTGCGCTGCAGCCATCGAGTTGGTCGTGGATACCTCAATGAGTGGCCAGCACTACATTGAGGATTGTCAGGTGTGCTGTCGGCCAATATGCATAGAAGTGCTCGCCTGTGGCGGCGCGGGGGAGGTGGCAGCGGATGCCTGGGCCGGGGAGGTGGATGCCGATGTGAGCTGCCAGCTGCGGCTTTATCGCGAAGATGACGTGTTAGAGGGGCGAAGGTGATGGGCCAAATGGAGTGCTTAAAAGCCGATATTTGTCAACTGTCGGTCGATGCTATCGTCAATGCCGCGAATACTCGCCTACTGGGAGGTGGAGGGGTGGACGGCGCCATTCATCGCGCCGCCGGGCCCGAGTTACTGGCTTTTTGTCGCCAGCTGGGTGGTTGCGAGACCGGTGATGCCAAAGTCAGTCCCGGTTTTGCCCTGCCAGCGCGCTACATTATTCATACGGTGGGGCCGGTGTGGCAGGGCGGGGACAGGGGGGAAGCGGCTCTGTTGGCGTCCTGTTATCGTCGCTGTATAGAAGAAGCCCAGCACCTGGCAGTGCAGAGCGTGGCGTTTCCCGCGATCAGCTGCGGGGTATACGGCTATCCTCATCGACCTGCCTGTGATGTGGCGGTAGCCAGTTTGGCTGCGGCGCTACAAGGGGCGCCGAGTGTGCTGCGGGTAATTCTGGTGGCCTTCAGTGATGAGATGCTGGAGCACTGGCAGCGCGCTTTAAGCCACCGCTAGCCGGGTGCGGCGTTAGCGCCCCAGGGCGGCGCGCAGGCTGTCGATGGTTTGCGGTCCGGTCAGTACGGCGGTCAACTCGCCCGCGGGGTTGAGCAGGTAGGTGGTGGGCAGTACCTGCGGGCGCTGTTGTCCCAGTTCGGTGGCCGGGTCGCGCAACATGCTGTCGAAGGTGATACCCATTTCGGCAATGGCGGCGGCCAGTTCTTCACCTTGTAGGCCGTCGTAGTTGGCGCCGATGACGGAGACATCTGGGTACTGCGCGTCGATAGCATTTAGTGCGGGAATTTCCTCTCGGCAGGGTGCGCACCACGTCGCCCAGTAGTTGATCAACAGCCAGTGGCCGGCCTGAGGAATACCACCGCTGCTGGCGCTGCGATCACAGGCGCCGAGTAACAGGCAGAGGGAAAGAGTGAGCAAGCAGTTTTTCAGGGTCTTCATTGCCTTTTCCATAGCGGTCGATGTCGACCGCGCTGTGTATAATGTCGGCCATCGTAGTTTTAACCAGGATGAGCCATGTCTGATTTCACCATCTACCACAATCCCCGTTGTTCCAAGTCTCGCCAAACCTTGCAGTTGCTGGAAGACAATGGCATTGCACCTCAGGTGGTGCGCTATCTGGATGACACTCCAGATGCTGACACGCTGCGGGTACTGCTGGGCAAGTTGGGAATATCTGCGCGGCAATTGTTGCGCAAGGGCGAGGTGGAATACAAGGAGCGCGGCCTTGCCGATGAGACCCTGGGTGATGAACAGTTGATCGCGGCCATGTGCGAGCAGCCTAAATTGATCGAGCGGCCCATCGTGGTACGGGGTGATCGCGCGGTGCTGGGCCGGCCGCCTGAAAATGTTTTGTCGCTGATCGATTGATACGGAGAAGGCAATGGATCAGCAGCGGTATATTTTAGTGCTGTACTACAGCCGCCATGGCGCCACGCGACGACTGGCCGAACAGATTGCCCGCGGTGTGGAGCAGGCAGGCATGGTGGCGCGCTTGCGCACGGTAGCGCCAGTGTCGACGGTGTGCGAAGCGGTGGGCGACGAGATTCCTGAAGACGGTCATCTCTATGCCACTCAGGAGGATTTGCGCGACTGTGCGGGCCTTGCGATGGGCAGTCCGACCCGGTTTGGCAATATGGCGGCGCCGTTAAAATATTTTCTCGATGGCAGCTCGGCGCTGTGGATGAGTGGTGCACTGATCGGCAAACCGGCTGCGGTGTTTACTTCCAGCGCCAGTATGCACGGCGGCCAAGAGACCACACTGATGTCGATGATGTTGCCGCTGCTGCACCACGGTATGCTGATCGCTGGCTTGCCCTACAGCGAAGCGGCGTTGACTACTACGCAGAGTGGCGGTACGCCCTATGGCGCTAGCCATGTTGCGGGCAGCGACGGTCGCGAAGTCGATGCCACTGAATTGGCCCTGGCCTCAGC
>NZ_JBFIGO010000101.1:0-9305 GCF_041602295.1 Spongiibacter sp.
ACAGGTTGTGCTCTTTACCAGCCACGACTTGGCCGCGCTGACCAATGACGTCTTCGCTCATTAACTGTTTGAGCAGGGTGGGGTCTGGCTCGGTGTGGGCGAGGAAGCGCGCGCCGCTGCCTTCCAGGCTGCCGAGAATAATGGCCTGATTGGGGCCGTTTTCGTCGCAGGTGACGGTAAAGCTGTCGATGCGGGCGGCGCCCTTGGGGGCGGCGTCGATGTGGGGGTGGGGCTGGCTATCGATTTGCTGTTGCAGGGGGGCGTCGTCGCCGCGCTGCCACTGGCTTTGGCTGGGTTTGGCGCTGTAGATGCCGATGGCTTGCTTGGTCATATACCAGCCATTGGCGGTGATCATGCCCTTGTCGTCGGGGCGCTGGCGCAGTTGCTCAACCAGGGTAACGACGGCGTGCAGGCTGTAGCCGTGGCCGGGGCCGCCAAAGTAGGGCAGGCCGCCGGTGAGGCTGGGCTCGCGCTCGCCGAAGGGGTCGATGTTGAGGGCGTCGCAGGCCAGCTCCACGGCGCAGGGGAAGCAGCTGTAGATGTCCATTAGGGCGATGTCGTCGATGCTGCAGCCGGCGCGTTGCAGGGCGGCGTTACCGGCTGCGGCAATGGCGCTGGAGCGCGACAGGTCGGGGCGCTCGCCGACAAACCAGATTTCGTTCGCTTCGGCGCAGCCATTGAGATAAATCCACTGTTCTTCGGCGATGCCCATGTCGCGGGCGGCGCCGACGGTGGTCATGATGACGGCGGCGGCCATGTCGACATTCATCTGCGCGCACAGGTATTTGTTATAGGGCAGGGCCAGGCAGGGGCTGCGCTCGGCGAAGCTGACCAGTTGCTCGGCGCCGCGCGGGCGCTGGTAAGACCAGGCGTCGGGATTGGCGGCGGCGGTGTCGCTGAGGCGCTGCATTAGTTTGCCGATATGCTGTTGGTGCTGGCTCAGGCTGTGGCCGTAGCGATGGCGCAGGGCGTTTTCGAACAGCGCGTACATATTGGTGGGCAGCCAGAGGTTGTGGCGGTGTTCTTCGGCGTGGGCGCCTTCGCGAACGCTCCAGGGTTGTTCGGTGTGGCCGCTGGCATCTGCGCGCCAGCCGGCAAGGTCGTTGCCACTGGCGAGCAGGGCGCGGAAGCTGGCGGTGAGTTCGCCGCCGCAAATGGCCACCGCGCGGCCGCGGCCTTGGCTGAGCTGCTGGGCAAAATGGTTGATCAGCATTTGCGGGCCGTTGCCGCCGTCGGGGGCTTTCAGGCAGCGGGCGTCTTTCAGGCCCAGGCGCTTGGCCAGCTCGGGGCCGGGGAACAGGCTGATTAACTCGCTGAGTTCGGGTGACACTTCCAGAAAGCTGGGCTCGGTGCACAGGGTGTCGACGGCGCCGCGCAGGGCCTCGCCCTGACCGCTGTTTTGCAGGGCCTGTTCCAGTACCTCGTGAAAGGCATCGGTGGGGCTGCGCTCGGGGTTGCCGGTGTCGCGGTAGGTGGTTTGGCTCACGCCGACCAGAATCGGGGTGTTATCGGCTGCGATCATAGTTAAACCTTTTGCAAAATCTATTGTTAAAAACCGTGCGGCGACAGGGCCGGTCGGCGGCTTATTGTGCGTTGTGCGGCGCGCCTGCTGTAGGGCTGGCGACGCCAGTTATGTCGCGCTGCGCCAGCCGCGCTAGTGCTGTTGAAAGGCGGCATGGTGGGCGCGGCGCATGGCCTGTGGCGAATTTTGGTAGTAGTCGCTGAAGGCGCGGTTAAAGTTGCTGGGGTGGGTATAGCCCAGCTGATAGGCGATCTCCTTTGGGCTCATGCGGGTGTTGTATAAATATTCTCTGGCCAGCTCCATGCGCACTTCCAGACAGATTTTTCGGAAGCTGCTGCCGGCCTGTTCCAGGTGGCGGCGCAGGCTGCGCGGGCTGAGGCGCAGCAGTTTGGCGGTGCTGGCCAGTCTAAAGCCGCAATCCTGCGGCCGTGACATTAGCAGACGTTTGACCTGGGGAACAATGCCAGCGCTGCGATAACTGTCGCCGATAATCTGCTGCACATGGTGGGAGCAGGCAATCAGTGCCTGCTCGTTGCCGCTGGGAATGGGCCGTTGCAGCCAGGCCAGTGGCAGGGCAATGGTGTTGCGCGGCGAGTCGAAATGCACCGGGCAGCCAAGCAGTTGGGTGTAGCGCGCGGCGTGGTCGGGGGCGCTGCTGCTGAGTTCGACATAGCTGGGCACAGCGGCGCGGCCCTCGGGCAGAATGCCCTGTACATAGCGCCAGGCGGCGACGCTGCACAGTTCCATAATCAGCTGTTCGATGGGCAGGGCATTTTCGGTGAGATGAAAGCGGATCAGGGCGTGTTGCTCGTCGCGCTGCAGATTCACTCTGACCAGAAAGCTGGCCTCGCTAAAGGCGTGGCAGCTGATATTGGTGGCCTGTTCGCAGTTGGCCGAGGTGAGCATGGCGTAGCCGAGCAGGCCGAGGTCGCTGAGCTGGGCGAGGTCGCCGAGTTCCAGGGCAATGGCCGGGGCATCGCCACTGCGCAGCTGGTTGAGTAGCACCAGTACGTTAACCAATTTATTGCTGCTGGGTGTCTGCCACCACTGCGGCTCTAGGTCGCAGCGACGGCCCAGTTCGGCACAGTCGATCTCGGGATATTGGTTTTGCAGTAGGCGCCACAGTACCTGCAGTAGGCGGGCACCGAGTTGTTCCAGTTCTATTAATTGCACAGGGAATAATCGACTATGGCCAAAAATGATATAACTTGACGGTCACAAATGATAATACTTTGCCTGGCGCAGGGGGACAAGTGCCACGCTGAACTTGCTAGTCTGTTGGGGTTGCCTCAGCCGCTGCGGCGGTGGCGTTAAAAGAATAAGTATTAACGATGTCGCTCCGGCGTTTGTCGGGGCGACAAGCAAGGGGAGTAGCGCTATGCGGACACCGACAGTATGCAAAGAGTACCTGGATAACCTTTTGGAGTACCTCGCGGGGCAGGGCGTGACGAGCCGCCAGTTGCAGTCGGTGTTGCGTTTAAACCCCGAGGCCCATCTGAGCGAGCAGGGGCGGGTGCCGCTGCGCTTGTTTGAGATGACGCTGGATGCCGGCAGCTGCCTGTTGAATGACCCCTGCCTGGGTGCCCACGCCGGCACGCATTGTTCGCGCAGCCCCTGGGGTATGGTGAATTACTTAGGCATGAGCGCCCCCGATACGCGCGGCGCGGTGGATGCCATGCAGCGTTTTTCCCGCCTGTTGATTGACCACGGTGATATGTTGCTCAGTGAGATCAATAGCGCGACCGCCTGCCTGAGCTGGCAACAGCCGCCGCGCCAGCAGGCATCGCGCCATGTTGTGGAATTCTTTTTTGCCAACTGGTACCGGGTGAACAAGCCGATGCTGGATCGCGGCGCCACTCGCCGGGAGGTGCATTTTGCCCACGATGCCGATGGCCGCGAGGAGCAGATGCAAGCGCTGTTTGAGGCGCCGGTGTATTTCGATAAAAAGGCCAATGCGGTGCATTTTGGCCGCGAGCTGCTCGACCAGCCCTCTCGCTATCCCCACCCGGGTATTCACAAGTCACTGGAACAGGCGGCGCTGATCGAGCTGTCGAATTTGCAATTTGAAGACCGGCTGATTAAAGAAGTGCGCGATTGCATCGTCAACCAGTTGTCTGAAGGGGTGCCGCGACTGGAGGATATTTCGGCGCAGCTGGGCATTGCCCCGCGCACCCTGCAGCGGCGGCTGAACAACACCGACACCAGCTATAAGAGCCTGGTGGATGAGGCGCGTAAGGAGCGCTCTCTGGGACTGATCGCGCGCTCGGAATTGGGCTTGCTGGATATTTCTGCGGAGCTGGGCTTTAGTGATCAGAGCGCTTTTCAAAAAGCCTTTAAGCGCTGGTATGGTCAGGCGCCCGGTCGCTACCGGATGATGTTGCAGGTCGGTTAGCGGTTTAGCCCTGATTCGGACCCGGAAATTATTTTTGCTGTGGCTTGTTGCCCGATGATCGCGAGAGTTGATATGGACGATGCCCGTGCAATAGAAAACCTCCTCTACCGCTATGCGGAACTGATTGATGGCGGCGATTTTGCCGGCATCGGCCACTTGTTTCGCGAGGCGGAAATTCACGCCCCGGCCCACAACAGCGCAGTGAAAGGCGCCGAACAGGTGTCGGCGATGTACCGCGAGTCTGCCCGCTTGTATGCCGACAGCGGCACGCCGAAAACCCGCCACCTGATCAGCAATGCCATTATCGAGGTGGCGGCCGATGGCGCCAGTGCCGAGGCGCGCTCCTGCTACACGGTGTTGCAAGCGACCGAGGCGCTGCCCCTGCAGGCTATTATCAGCGGCCGCTACCGCGACCAGCTGCGCAAATGCGATGGCGACTGGCAGTTTGCCCGCCGCGAGATGCATGTCGATCTGGTCGGCGATCTCAGTCAGCATCTATTATTCTCCTTATAAGTCGGGCTCGGCGGAGACGGTATGAATTTGCATAACAAGCGGCTGGTGGTGACTGGTGCCAATGGCAGCCTGGGGCGGGCGTTGGTGCAGCGCGCGACAGAGTTGGGCGCCGAGGTGATTCGCGTGGTGCAGCGCAGCGATGGCAGCGATGCGCTGGCGGTGGATCTGGCCGATGCCGAGCAGTGCCTGCGAGTGTTAGCGCCGCTGGCGGACGTGGATGTGCTGTGCAATGTCGCCGGCGGCTTTACCATGGCGGCCTTTGACAGCGATGGCGCCGAGGGCGACTGGCAGGCGATGCAGATGATTAATGTAGATACGGCGCGCAATGCCTGCCGGGCGCTGCTGCCGGGCATGGTGGCGCGCGGTAGCGGCGCGATTGTGAACGTTGGCGCGCTGGGCGCCCTGCGGGGCAGCGCGCAGCTGTCGGCCTACGGCGCGGCGAAGGCGGCGCTGATGCATTTAACCGAGAGTTTGTCGGCGGAATACCGCGAACGCGGCATCAATATTAATGCGGTGCTGCCCAGTATTATTGATACCCCGGCCAATCGCGCGGCGATGCCACAGGCCGACCCGCAAAAGTGGGTAAGCCCGCAGCAACTGGCCAATGTGATGTGTTTTTTGGCCTCGGACGAGGCCTCGGCGATGCACGGCGCACTGTTGCCAGTGCGCGGTCTGAGCTAGCGGGGCTCTGCTGCGCTTAGCTGATATTGCCGGTGACGCGCACGCGGCGGCTGGTGGGCTCGGCGCCGGCAGATTTTGCCGCTTCGCGTTTTTGGATTTCGCCGTCGATGAGGTTTTTCAGGGCGATAATCAGCCCGGTAAAAATAAAGGCGCCGGGCGGCAGTATCGCTACCAGGAAGGCCTTGTAGTCTTCAACCAGCACAATTTTCCAGGCCTTGGCAGACTCGCCGAACAGCAGATCCATATTGGCAAAAATGTGTCCGGTGCCGACCACTTCGCGGATGGCGCCCAGCAGGATCAGCACCGCCGAGAAACCCAGCCCCATAATTAAGCCGTCGTACATTGCCGGCAGCAGGCGATTTTTGCTGGCAAAGGCGTCGGCGCGGCCGAGAATGACGCAGTTGGTGGTGATCAGCGGCAGGAAGATACCGAGAATCTGGAACAGCTCGTAGGCGAAGGCCTGCATCAGCAGTTCAATGCAGGTGACCGCCGCCGCGATAATCATCACAAAGGCCGGCAGTCGCACCGCATCTGAGGTGATGTTGCGGATAATCGATACGCAGCTGTTGGACACCGTGAGCACAAAGATGGTGGCCAGGCCCATGCCGATGGCGTTGATCACCGAGCCGGTGACCGCCAGCAGCGGGCAGAGGCCGAGCAGCTGGACAATGGCCGGGTTGTTTTTCCACAGGCCGTTAAGCGAGAGTTCGCGGTAGTTCACATCACTCATTGCCTTTCTCCTCGGCGGATTCGTCGAGCAGTCGTGCGCGGTTTTCCGCGTAATACTGCAGGCTGCGGCGCACCGCGGCGGTGACGGCGCGCGGCGTAATAGTGGCGCCGGTGAACTGGTCGAACACACCGCCGTCTTTTTTAACGGTCCATTTTTCGATCTTGGGTTTACCCAGACTGCGGCCGATAAAGTCGTCTACCCACTGGCTTTTTTTGTAGTCGATCTGATCGCCCAGACCGGGGGTTTCGCGGTGGCTGAGTACGCGTACGCCAGCGACACTGCCGTCGCGGTTAACGCCGACAATCATGTCGATGTCGCCGGTGTAGCCGTCGCGGGCGGTGGCCGGCAAAATGACCGCGATGATGTCGCCGTCGAGCCGGGCGCGATAGGCTTTGCGCTTGTCGCGCAGGCCCAGCAGGGCGTTGTCGCTGAGCACCATGGCATCGTCTAACATGCTGTTGTTGTGGCGCTCGCGGGGGACAATTTCCAGCAGTGCCCGCTCTTCCGCAGCGCGGATATTGTCCTGCACCAGGCTGCGCGTCGACAGGTAGGTGGCGGCAATCACGCCGGTGGTCACCACGGCAAACAGGCCGAGCAGCAAGCCGTTTTTAGTAATGGACTGACCGAGCATCAGGCTTTCTCCTGCGCTTTGGCTTTGCGATGACCGTAGGTGCGCGGTTGGGTGTAGTGGTCGATAAACGGCGCGGCAAAATTCATTAGCAATACCGAGAAGGCGACGGCGTCGGGGTAGTTGCCCCACACGCGAATGATATACACCAGCACACCGATGGTGGCGCCGTAAATGATGCGGCCGCGATTGGACACCGCCGAGGTGACCGGGTCGGTGACGATGAAGAAGGCGCCGAACATGGTGGCGCCACTAAACAGGTGGAAGAACACGCTGCCGCCAGAGGCTGAACTGCCGCCGTCGTAAAACAGCAGTGCCATGATGCTGAGTGCCGCGAGCATGCTCAGCGGTGCGTGCCAGGTAAAGATGCCGCGATAGAGCAGGAAGGCGCCACCCAGCAGAAAGCCGACATTGGCCCACTCCCAGCCGATACCGGCGACGCTGCCGTACTGCGGAGTTTGTGCCCACAGGTCGTTAATGAGCAGGGCGTCGTTCTGTTTGATGATGTCCAGCGGCGTGGCCATGCTGATGCCATCCAGGGCGCTGCCCTCGGCGGCCATGCCGAGGCTGCGCAGTAGGGCATCTAGCGGGCCGAGTAAGTCGCCAGAGGCGACCGCGCCGCGGGGCGCGAGCCAGTCGGTCATTTCTACCGGAAAGGAAATGAGCAACAGCACGTAGGCCGCCATGGCGGGGTTGAAGGGGTTGTAGCCCATGCCGCCATACATATGCTTGCAGATCAAAATGGCAAATCCGGTGCCGACCAGAATCAGCCACAGCGGCGAGCCGGGCGGCAGGGCAATACCTAAAAGAAAAGCGGTGACCAGGGCGCTGCCGTCATTGAGGTAGAAGCCCAGCGGCCGGCCGCGCAGGCGCAGGGCGAGGGCTTCGAAGGCCAGCGCACTGAGGCTGGCCCACAGCACATTGATCAGCGTGCCAAAGCCGAAGAACCAGCTCAGGGCTAACAGTCCGGGAACCGTGGCGAGCAATACCAGGCGCATGACCTTGGGGGTGCTCATGGGGCCGTGGGCGTGGGGGGAGCTTAGTTTCAGGAATGCCATGCTAGTTCTCTTTCTGGCTCAGGGCATCGAGCGCCTGGCGGGCATCGGCCAGTTTGGCCTGTAGCTTGGTGAGTGACTCGGCGAGAATTTCGGCATTGTCATCGCCGCTGGCCTGCGCTTCGCTGAGCTTTTGCTCGGCTTTGGCCAGGCGTTTTTCCAGTGAGGCCACGGTGTTGCGGGCCTTGTCGGTGTCGCTCAGTTCGGCATTGGCATTGCGCGCCGCCAGTGCGCGGGCAATGGCCTGGGCTGCGGGATCGTCCGCAGCGGCTTCGGGGGTGGCGGTCTCGGTTTCAGCTGCAGTTTCAGCTTGCAGGGCACTTAATTCGGCGCGCAGGCTGTCGAGTTTGCTGCGGGTTTTTTCTACCGCGGTGGCAAAGGCGTCGGCCTTGTCGTCGTTGTCGGCCTGGGCTGCGGCGAGTTTTTGTTCGGCGGCGCTCAGACGTTTTTCGGTGCTGGCAATCTGGCTGTTCAGGCGTTCGCGTTTGGCTTCGGGGCTTTCGTCGTCGCCACCGCCGGCACGTTTGGCCTGGGCGCGGGCAATGGCGGCGGCCGCCGGGTCGGCCGGCTCCGCAGTGGCTGCTGTGGGCGTCGCTTGGCTGTCGCGGTGCTGGGCCAACTCGTCGCGCAGGGCGCTGAGTTTGGCTTCGGTTTTTTCCACCGCGCTGCGGAAGGCGGCGACGTTGTCGTCGTTGTTACTTTCCGCGAGCTGCAGTTTTTCACGGGCGGCGTTCAGGCGCGTTTCGGTACTGGCCAGTTGTTTTTCCAGGCGCGCGGTTTTGTCTTCGGCGCTCTCTTCGGGGGCGTCGCCGCTGCGCGCAGCTTGGGCGCGGGCAATGGCGGCCTGGGCCGGATCGCTATCGGCGGCACTGGCTTTTTTGGCCTTGCTGCGCTCGATGGCGGCCTGAATGATATCGCTTTTGCTGTCGCCCTTGGTGGCGGCGGCCTGCTTGGCCTTGGCGGCTTCCAGACGCGCCTTGCGCTTGGCTTCCTTCTCGGCCGCTTCACGTTCGATGCGGGCCTGGCGCGCTTCAAAGCGTTCTTTCGAGCGCTCAGCTTTGATTTTGTCTTGCTGGGCCTGACGGATTTCCGCCTTGGAGGCGCGGTAGTACTGCACCAGCGGAATGGCGCTGGGGCAGACGTAGGAGCAGGCGCCGCACTCGATGCAGTCGAAAAGATTGTGCTCTTCTAGCTTGTCGTGCTCCTGGGCGCGGGAAAACCAGTACATCTGCTGGGGCAATAGCGACACCGGGCAGGCCTCGGCGCACATGCCGCAGCGGATACAGGCCTGCGCCGGCGGCGGTGGCGGCAGTTCCTCGACGGTGGGCGCGAGAATACAGTTGCTGGTTTTCACCACCGGCACCGCGGTGTCTTGCAGGGTGTAGCCCATCATCGGGCCGCCCATAATCAGGCGGATACACTGGTCGGGATTAAAGCCGCTAAGCTCCAGCAGGTATTGCACCGGGGTGCCGATCAATACCTCGTAGTTGCGCGGCGCGCGGCAGGCGTCGCCGGTGACCGTGGTCACCCGTGAGATCAGCGGTTCGCCGTGGCAGACGGCGCGGTAGATGGCGCGGGCGCTGCCGATATTTTGGCAGACGATGCCGACGTCGGCGGGCAGGCCGCTGCTCGGCACCTCTTTGCCGGTGAGAATTTGAATCAGCTGCTTCTCGCCGCCCGAGGGGTATTTGGTGGGGAAGCTGACAATTTCGATACCGCTGCCCTCGGCGGCGGCGCGCATGGCGGCCAGGGCCTCGGGCTTGTTGTCTTCGATGCCGATCAGG
>NZ_JBFIGO010000102.1:0-9287 GCF_041602295.1 Spongiibacter sp.
AATAATCGCTTCCGCTTGAAAGCCATTGCCGGTGGCGGTGGTAAAGGCCAGCGCATCCTGCAATCGGCCAACTCCTATGACGGCGCCACGCTGGAAGAAAAGGTCGAGAAAGCCGCAGCCAATGTACCGTCCTTGGTGTTGGAGTGCTTGATCGAGCTGAAAACCAACGGCGTGGGGGACAACAAAAACGTCCTGATCGAGATGAATATCGACACCACCCGTCACCAGGAAATTCAGGTGGTGGGCAACGGCGACTGGTGCATGACCATGGGCGGTCGCGACTGCTCACTGCAGATGCACGAGCAAAAGCTGTTGGAGGTTTCGGTCACAGAAGAAGAACTGGAAGCTGCGATCGCGGTTGCCGAGGCTGCCGGCAGTGCGGCTGAGGCCGAGCAGCTGAAGAAGGATCTGGTGATTCTTCAGCGTATGGAGCACGAAGGCGCGGTATTTGGTGAGGCGGTAAAACTGGATTCGGTGGGCACCTTCGAGTGTATCGTCGACGGTGAATCTCACTACTTTATGGAGATGAACACCCGTATCCAGGTTGAGCACCGCGTAACCGAGCTGTGCTACAAGCTCAAGTTTACTAACCCCGACAACCCGGCTGATTATTTCATTGCCGAGAGCCTGGTTGAGGTGATGGTACTGATTGCCCGTCACGGCAAGGCACTGCCCAAGCCCGAGCGCCTGCTGCGCGAAAAAACCTCGGTTGAGGCGCGGATGAACGCCACTAACCAGGCTCTGCAGCCCCACGCCGGCGGTATTATCGAGAATTGGTCCAACGCCATTCCCGGTGAAATTCGCGATGACCAGGGTATCTCTACCCATAACCCCGACACCGATGTGTTCATGAAGTACCACCTGGCCGGGGCCTACGACTCAAATATTGCGCTGTTGCTGACCACCGGTGAAACCCGTATGGACAGCTACCGGCGCATGGCGGAGATTCTGCGTTGCACCGAACTGCGCGGTAAAGACCTGGCGACCAATCTCGAATTTCACTATGGCCTGGTGCACTGGTTTATCGGCAATGGCATCAATGCTCGCCCCAGCACGCGCTTTATCGTTCCCTACCTGACGTTGGTGGGCTTGCTGAAAGAGCAGGCCAATCAGCTGGATTTGGATTACGCCTACGGTGTGATTCGTCAGCGCTATATGGAAAAGGACAGCGAACAAGCGGCGCAATGGGCTGCGGTACTGGACGCCAAGAAATTGCTGTTCACTCGCCCCCTGGAGCGGTTGTTTGCTGAGCCTCACTATATGTCGGGCTGGTTGAGCATTAACAAGCAGGCGCTGCGCGTTAGCGGCGGTGAAGTGCAGTGGTTAGAAAATCCCATTGTGCTGCTCGATCGCCTCTACCATTACTTGAATATGGATTTTGAAGCAGGTAAACCGGCCCGCTACATGATCTGGGACCACGATCACGAGATTCTGTCGGCGGCCGTGGCTTTCTACCAGTCACTGGAGTCGCGAGTAAACGTTAGTGACTTCCCGGCATTGCAGGCACTGCTGTCTACTAGCGAGGCGCCCGAGGGCTTTAATGCGGCGGAATGGGCTGCAGTGCGCAGCGCCCACAGCGGCTATATGGCGGGTACGGAGTTGCTGGCGGTGTTGGCGCATATCGCTGATAGCACCGGTTTCTTCGAATTGGCAGTGCAGCCAGACTTGAGCATTGATATCCCCGAGCGCCTTACCGAAGAAGCGCTGCAGAAACGTATGGCCAAAGTGTTGGTGCCGCCGCCGGTGGCGAAATCCGACGAGATCCTGGCCGCCAGCGGCGGTATGTTCTACCCGCGCGAAGCGCCAGGTATGGACGTATTTATCAACGAGGGCGATCATTTCGAAGCCGGTGACACACTGTATATTGTTGAAGTCATGAAAATGTTCAACAAGGTGGTCGCACCATTTGCCGGGACTATCGAAAAAGTTCTGGTGGAAGGCGACGGGGTGATTATCAAGAAAGGTCAGCCCCTGTTTAAGATTAACCCTGACGAGAAAATTGAAGTGGTCACGCCGGAGCAGATCGCTGCTGAGCGTCGTGCGAAAACCGACAATTTTCTCAAGGCTATCGCCTAAAGTGCGAAACGCTGCAGCCGTCGACGGCACCTAAGGGTGTCGGCGATGGCTATCCCTGCGGCTCTCGCCAGCGTTCATTTGGAGTAGACCATGATTACCGCCCTAGATCATATCGCCATCGCCGTGCCCGATCTCGATAAGGCCATTAAGCGCTTTATGGAAGATTTCGGCCTGACCTTCGAAGGCACTGAAGATGTGGAAAGCGCTAAGACTTCTACCGCATTCTTTCCGCTGCCACCGACCAGTATCGAGCTGGTACACCCGCTCAATGGCGAAGGCCCAATTGCCAAATTCCTGGAAAAAAAGCCGGGTGGCATTCACCATCTGTGTTTCCGCAGTGATGACATCGACGCCGATGTCGCGCGCCTTAAGGCGAAGGGCTATCAGTTTTTGTCCGATGCGCCGTCGCCCGGTGCCCATGGCTGCCAAGTTATCTTTATCCACCCCAAATCCTGCGATGGCGTACTGATTGAAATTAGCCAGCCCGCCGCCGACCACTAAATCCATGTTGCGCTAGCTGCCCTCAGAGGCGGCGTCGCAGCGACTACACTGACAGGTATACGCATATGGCCGATTACAAAGCCCCTGAGGTTTCTCTGGACGAGTGGCAAAGTCTTGCCAATAAATCGCTGGAGCGCAGCAACAAGTCTCTTGATGACCTGGTTTGGAACACCCCTGAAGGCATCGATGTAAAGCCCCTGTACACCGCAGAAGACATCGCCGATCTGCCATATACCAATACCTTCCCAGGCCTCGAACCCTTTATTCGCGGGCCGCAGCCGACCATGTATGCCGGTCGCCCTTGGACGATTCGCCAATACGCCGGTTTCTCGACCGCGGAAGAATCCAATGCCTTCTATCGCAAGGCGCTGGCCGCCGGTGGTCAAGGTGTGTCCGTCGCATTTGACCTGGCAACGCACCGCGGCTACGACTCGGATCACCCGCGGGTGACCGGCGATGTCGGCAAGGCCGGTGTGGCCATCGATTCGGTGGAAGATATGAAGGTGCTGTTCGACGGCATTCCACTGGACAAGGTGTCAGTGTCGATGACCATGAACGGCGCGGTACTGCCGGTACTGGCGGGCTATATTGTCGCAGCCGAAGAGCAGGGCGTGGGCCAAGACCAGCTGTCGGGCACCATTCAGAACGATATTCTGAAAGAGTTTATGGTGCGTAACACCTATATCTACCCGCCGGCACCGTCGATGAAAATCATTGGCGATATTATTGCCTATGCTTCGGAAAACATGCCGAAGTTCAATACCATTTCGATCTCCGGCTACCATATTCAGGAAGCGGGTGCCGATGCGGCCCTGGAACTGGCCTATACCCTGGCTGACGGTAAGGAATATATCCGCACCGCAATTGCCGCCGGCCTGGATATCGACAAGTTCGCCGGCCGCCTGTCCTTCTTCTGGGGCATCGGCATGAACTTCTATATGGAAATTGCCAAGATGCGTGCCGCTCGCCTGTTGTGGGCGCGTATTGTGTCGGAGTTCGAGCCGAAAAATCCGCGCTCGAAGATGCTGCGTACCCACAGCCAGACCTCGGGCTGGTCGCTGACCGAGCAGGATCCCTACAACAATATTGTGCGCACCACGATTGAAGCGATGGCGGCGGTATTTGGCGGCACCCAGTCGCTGCACACCAATGCGCTGGATGAGGCCATCGCGCTGCCGACACAGTTTTCCTCGCGCATCGCCCGCAACACTCAGCTGATTATTCAGGAAGAAACGGGTATCACCAAGGTGGCTGATCCCTGGGGCGGCTCCTATATGATGGAATCGCTGACCAAGGATATTGCCGATCGCGCCTGGGAATTGATTCAGGAAGTCGAAGAGAAGGGCGGTATGGCTAAGGCCATCGAAACCGGCATGCCGAAACTGCGCATCGAAGAGTCAGCGGCGCGCAAGCAGGCGCGCATCGACCGCGGTGAAGATGTGATTGTCGGGGTGAACAAATACACCCTGGCCGAAGAAGACGATGTCGAAGTGCTGGATATCGACAACGAAAAAGTGCGTCAGTCTCAGGTCGAGGCCTTGGCCCGCATTCGCGCAGAGCGCGATGAAAAAGCCGTTGAAGATGCCTTGGAAGCGATCTATCAGTGCGCACTGACCGGCGAAGGCAACCTGTTGGATTTGGCCGTCAAAGCCACGCGCCTGCGCGCCACAGTGGGCGAAATCAGCTATGCCATGGAACGCGAGTTTGGTCGCTTTAACGCCCAGGCACAAACGGTGTCCGGCGTGTATGGCAGCGCCTACCAGGACGATGAAAACTGGCAGGGGATCAGCAGCGATATCGAGCAGTTTGTTGAAAAACACGGCCGCCGCCCACGTATGCTGGTCTGCAAAATGGGTCAGGACGGTCACGACCGCGGCGCCAAAGTGATTGCTACGGCCTTTGCCGATGTCGGTTTCGATATCGACTTGTCGCCGATGTTCTCAACGCCGGAAGAGGTCGCCAAGCAGGCGGTGGAAAACGACGTGCATGTGGTCGGTGTCTCCTCTCAGGCAGCCGGTCACAAGACCCTGGTGCCACAGCTGATCGAGGAACTGAAAAAAGCCGGCGCCGACGATATTATCGTGGTCGCCGGGGGCGTGATTCCGCGCCCGGATTATGACTTCCTCTACAACGCTGGCGTAAAGGGCATTTTTGGTCCCGGCACCAAGATCCCACTGGCTGCACGCGGTGTACTAGACGCCATTAACGAAGCCTACAAGGGCTGATTCAGGGAGTGTGAAGCGGGAGGCGGTAGCGCGGTTTAGCCGCTGCGACCGCCTCCCGTTTTAGTATTGGCAAAGTCTATGAGTATCGATATTGAGGCACTGAAAAGCGGTAACTCGCGCGCGCTGGCCAAGGCGATTACCCTGGTCGAGAGCAAGAAACTGGAGCACCGCGCCCAGGCCCAGCAATTGCTGGAGGCGGTATTGCCGCAGACCGGCAACAGCATCCGCATTGGTATTACCGGAATTCCCGGGGTGGGTAAGTCCACCTTCATTGAGGCCTTTGGCCTGTATCTGGTGTCGCAGGGCAAGCGTGTGGCGGTATTGGCCGTCGACCCAAGCTCGCCGATTGCCGGCGGCTCGCTCCTCGGCGATAAGACCCGCATGGAGCTGCTGTCGCGCAGCAGTGAGGCCTTTATTCGGCCATCGCCCTCGGAGGGCTCGCTGGGCGGCGTGGCATTGAAAACCCGCGAGACAATGCTGCTCTGTGAAGCCGCCGGCTACGACGTGATACTGGTAGAAACCGTCGGTGTGGGCCAGTCGGAATACGAAGTCGCCAGCATGGTCGATTTTTTCATGGTGCTGATGCTGCCCAATGCCGGCGATGAACTGCAGGGGATTAAGAAAGGCATTATGGAGCTGGCCGATGCGCTGGTGATCAACAAGGCCGACGGCGAGAGTATTAATCTGGCTACCCAGACCCGGCGTCACTATCAGAGCGCTTTGCATTTGCTGCGCCACAGCAGTTTTTGGACGCCGCAGGTAATGACCTGCTCAGCCATTAAAAACGAAAATATCGAAGCGGTGTGGGGGATGATCAGCGATTTCCAGCTCGATGCCCGCAAAAATGGCGCCTTGATGGAGAAACGGGCGCGCCAGGCCCGGGAGTGGATGAACAAGCTGCTCCACGAAATGCTGGACATCAAGCTCAAAGAAAACCCGGCGATTAAAGCGCTGCTGCCCGAGCTGAACCAGAAAGTCACCGAGGGGCAGACCACGCCCTTTTTGGCGGCGCAAACGCTGATTAAATTGTTGTTTGAGGAATAGGCGGCAATGCCCGATAGCGTCAGTCACAAACTCAGCGAGTTTATTGCACAATACCTGCCCACAGCGCGGCATATGCAGTTGTCGGTGGCGGACTACGACGGCGGCTCGCTAACCCTACATGCGCCGCTGGCGCCAAGTATCAACGACAAGCAAACCGCCTTCGGCGGCAGCCTCTATGTGGTTGCCGTAATGGCCTGCTGGGGAGCGGTGTATTTGCGCTGTGTGGAGCAGGGTTTGGACCCGGATATCGTCGTGGCCAAGGCCGAGATCGAATATCTGCGGCCGGTGGCAGAGGATATTGTTGCGCGCTCCAAACCCACTGACGAGGCAGCTTGGGCGCAGTTTTTCGAGGCGTTTAGTCAGCGTGGCCGCGGCAAGATTGAATTGCACTCCGAGGTGGTCGTCGGCGGCCAGGTTGCGGCGCGTTTTAAAGGGCTATACGCCATCGTCGGCGTTAAATAACGCTTGGGTCAATGATATAAGAAGGCGCGCAGTTCCTGTTCTTGGCTCAGTCCATCCCGGTACCCCAGATCGATCAGTTTGGCGCAAAACTCATCGGTAAACAGCAGGTAACTGGCAATGTTGACATTGCCGCCGCGGTTACTTCCGGTGCGCCCCATAAAGGTACGGAGGCTGCGCGGTAGCTCTTTAATATGGTCGTCGGCAATACTATCGATGTCTTCGCTAGGACTGATGACTAAACATTCCACCGGCAGCAATTCGCGCCCCATTGACTGCAGGTTTTCGTCGGGGATCAGTGCCAGTAGCTCGTTCACCCTCTCTAAACGCTCGATATCTGTTTCGATGCTGTCGATAAATGCGCTGTTGAGCAGTTGACCAATTATTTGGCCGAAGGCGGGCGACTGAATGGCTTTCGGGGTATGAGGGTAGACACGTTTGTGGCCACTGGCGGGGATCACCAGCACCCGGTTGGCCCCCAAATGAATGGCAGGGCTGATCGGCGTCAGTTGTCGCAGCGCACCATCACCATAGTAGTAGCGACCCACTTTGACCGGCGGAAAAATCGTCGGAATCGCGGTGGATGCCATCAGGTGCTGAAGCTGGATCGGCGTGGCCAACCCCTGCCGCCGCCAGCGCTGCCAGCCGGCGTGTTGAGGGCCGCCTTGGAAAAAGGTTTCAGACAGGCCCTCGGTATAGTTCATGGCCGTCAGCGACAGGGCGTCGAGATCGCCATTGAGGATATTCAAGCCAATGGATTCAAAGCGGATATGGCGCTGTAACAGTTCGCGAAGAGGGCTATTGTCTAGCAGTGCAACAGGCCGTCCGGTGGCCACGCCGGCATTAAACAGTGATAGGCCCAGGCGCAGGGCGTTGCGGATGACGGCGAAAATATCGGCGCGGTAAATGCGCTCCGTGGCCAGGCTTGCCCACATCATTTCCATGTTTTTTACTGTGCCGTTAAAGTGGTGGGCACCGGCGGCCAACTGGGTCGCATTTATCGCCCCTGCCGACGTTCCGGCAAGGATAGGAAAGGGGTTGCAGCGGCGCTCGCCGTGAATCTTCGCAATGGCTTTTAGCACCCCAACCTGATAGGCCGCACGGGCGCCGCCGCCTGGCAGTATCAGTCCGGTATTGGCGTGGCTGTCAGAGGTGTCGGGGCAGGGCATATACACAGATCCTACGAACGCTGGCCACGCAGGCCGGTTTCTACGAGCACGCGAGTAGCAATTTCTTCTACCGAGGCATGGGTGGTATTGAGATAGGGAATACCAAAACGGCTGAATAAAGCCTCGGCATCGCGCACTTCATCTTCGCAGCGCCGCAAACTGGCGTAGGGGCTGTCTGGACGGCGCTCGCTGCGGATCGCCGCCAGCCTGGCCGGTTCAATGGTTAAGCCAAACAGTCGCTCGCGAAATTCGGCGAGTGGTTTGGGGAGGCGCCGCTCTTCCAGGTCTTCCTCGGTTAACGGATAGTTGGCAACAAAAATACCTGCCTGCATCGCCAGATACAGGCAGGTCGGGGTTTTACCACTGCGCGACACCCCGATTAGGATAACCTGTGCCTGATCGTAGCGATTGATGCGGGCGCCGTCATCATTGTCCAGGGCAAAGTTCACCGCGTCGATGCGGTGCTTATAGCGGGCGTCGCGGTCGGCATTCTGTACCCGACCCACCGTGCTGGAGGGCTTTGCCCCCAGGGCGGTCTCCAGCTGACTGAGGAAGGTATCCAGGACGTCGATAATAAAGCCCTGACTCGTGGCGATGACCGCACGAATTTCCTGGTTGACAAGGGTGTCGAAGATAATCGGTTGGTAGCCGCTCTGTTCGGCTTTTTGGTCAATTTTATCAACTACGGCACGCGCCTTCTCTACGGAGTCCACGTAGGGCACCACCACGTGATCAAATTCCAATTGCTCAAATTGAGATAAAAGACTGCTGCCGAGCGTCTCGGCGGTAATGCCGGTGCTGTCTGAAATATAGAATACAGTTCTCATCATGTAGTTTTTTTACCAAACGCTGCGATGTTTTCGACGGGAATTTCCAGAATAGCTGTTTTAGTATGCGTTCGTCGCTTTTTTTTCCGCTTAATCGCTATGCGACAAAAGCATAGCAATAAGAGAGGTATTGTATGACTGATTACGTGATTTGGTTCAGAGACTTAGGCATGAACGATGTCGAGCGCGTCGGGGGCAAAAACGCCTCTCTGGGCGAAATGATCAGCCAGCTCTCCAGTGCCGGTGTGTCGGTGCCCGATGGCTTTGCTACCACCGCCCAAGCCTATCGTGACTTCCTCGACCAGAGCGGCCTCAATCAACGCATTCAGGATATGCTAAAAGACCTGGATATCGACGATGTGAAAAAATTGGCTCAGGTGGGCAAGCAGATTCGCCAAGCTATTGTCGATACGCCCTTTCCGGCGCCGCTAAATGAGGCGATTAGCACGGCCTACGCCAAAATGATTGACGGCAATCCAGCAATGGCCTGCGCGGTGCGCTCATCGGCGACCGCTGAAGACCTGCCCGATGCCTCGTTTGCCGGCCAGCAGGAAACCTTCCTCAATATTAACGGCCTCGACAATATTATGATTGCCATCAAAGAGGTCTTCGCCTCTTTGTACAACGACCGCGCCATTGCCTACCGGGTTCACCAGGGCTTTGAGCACGCCGACGTGGCCTTGTCTGCCGGTATTCAGCGCATGGTGCGCTCTGAAACTGGCGCTGCCGGCGTCATGTTTAGCATGGACACCGAGTCGGGTTTTGACGGCGTGGTCTTTATCACCGCCAGCTACGGCCTCGGCGAAACCGTGGTGCAGGGCGCGGTGAACCCCGACGAATTTTATGTTCACAAAGCGACGCTGGAGAAAAACCGCCACGCCGTGCTGCGCCGCAACCTGGGCAGCAAGTTGATCAAAATGGTCTACGGTAGCGAGGCCTCAGCCGGCAAGTCAGTGGAAACGGTTGAGGTGCCCGAAGACGATCGC
>NZ_JBFIGO010000103.1:0-9228 GCF_041602295.1 Spongiibacter sp.
GCAGCTGCTGGCCGAGTTGGGCTATAACGCCGAGTCGATGGCGCAGTTGCGCGAGCGCGGCGTGTTGACCTAGGGGCGAACGCGCCCTGCCTTTTGCTAATTACCCCGCGGCGGCACTGCCGTCGCCAGGTCGGAGATAGTCTTTATGTACGCTAATTTTAGTGAGTCAGAACAGCAATTTCGCGAGGAGGTGAGAGCCTTCCTGCGCGACAATTTTGATGCCGAGCTCGCCGCGCGCATCGACAGTCACGACGGCTATAAGGCCGCCACCATCGAGTGGCAGAAGAAACGCTACGACAAGGGCTGGGTGGCGCCGGGCTGGCCGGTGGAATACGGCGGCTGCGGCTGGAGCGATACCCAGAAATACATTTTCGACAATGAGCTGGCCGCCGTCGGCGCGCCGGATGTGCCGCCCTTTGGCCTGAAAATGGTCGGCCCGGTGATTTATACCTTTGGCAACGACGAGCAAAAGCAGCGCTTTTTGCCCGGTATTCTCAGCGGTGACACCTGGTGGTGTCAGGGCTATTCCGAACCCGGTGCCGGCTCGGACTTGGCCGGACTGCAAACCCGCGCCGAGCGCGACGGCGACGACTATATTATCAACGGTACCAAAATCTGGACCACCTACGCCCAGTATGCCGACTGGATGTTTGCCCTGGTGCGCACTGACAACAGCGGCAAACCCCAGCAGGGCATCAGCTTTGTGCTGATCGATATGAGCAGCCCCGGCATTACTGTGTCGCCGATTATTTCCATCGACGGCGAACACCACCTCAACGAGGTGAGCTTCGACAATGTGCGGGTGCCGGTGGCCAATCGCATCGGCGAGGAAAATCAGGGCTGGACCTACGCCAAGGCGCTGCTCACCCACGAGCGCACCGCGCTGTCGGGTATCGGCTACTGCAAACACACCCTCAGCCGCATTCGCAGTCTGGCCGCCGCGGAAAACAACGGCGGCCAGCCGCTGCTCGCCGACAGCGATTTTCAGGCGCGCATGGCCGATATCGAAATGGAGCTGATGGCGCTGGAGTTTACCGAACTGCGGGTGCTGGCGGCGGTGGCCAATGGCGGCGCGCCGGGCATGGAATCCTCGCTGTTAAAGCTCAAGGGCACCGAGCTGCAGCAGGCGGTGCAAAGCCTGTTGTATGACGTGTCCGGCCTCTACGGCGCGGCCCTGCCCGGCGAGGCAGACTTGGCGGCACTGGGCCACGACTACGGCTACGGCGCCCGCCGCGAATACATGTTTGGCCGCGCCTGCACCATTTACGGCGGCAGCAACGAAGTGCAAAAAAATATCATCGCCAAATTTGGCCTGGGTTTGTAACAGCGGCTCGGCCGGGGGAATAGATTATGGATTTTTCATTGAGTGAAGAGCAGCAGCTGCTCAAAGACAGCGTCGACAAATATATTGCCGAGCGCTACGACTACGAAACCCGCCGCGGCTATTTGGCCGAAGCGCAGGGCTTCAGCGCGGCGGTGTGGCGCGACTTTGCCGAGCTGGGTTGGCTAACGGTGCCGCTGCCGGAAAGTTTTGGCGGCTTTGGCGGCTCGGTGGTGGACACCGCCGTGCTGTTCGAGGCCTTCGGTCGCGGTCTGGTGGTCGAGCCCTATCTGGCCACGGTATTACTGGCGGGGCAGCTGATTGCCCGCGGCGACAACGAGGCGCTGAAGGCGCAGTGGCTGGAGCCGATTATGGCGGGCCAGAGTCAGGCGGCTTTCGCCTATTTGGAGCGCCACAGCCGCTTTGATCTCGACCAGATCAATTGCCGCGCCGAGCGCGACGGTCAGGGCTATCGCCTGAGCGGCCACAAGGCGCTGGTGCTCAATGGTATGGCGGCCGACGTGTTACTGGTGTCGGCGCGCAGCGATGACGGCATCGAGTTGTTTGCCCTGCCCAGCACGGCCCCAGGGGTGACGCGCCGCGGCTTTGTGCTGATGGACGGCCAGCCAGTGGCCAATATCGAACTGGACAATGTCGCCGTCGAGGCCGGCGCCAAGGTCTGCGCCAGCGGCGAGGCGCTGGCACTGATGCGCGCGGTGGTGGATGAGGCCACGGTGGCCATTGCCGCCCAGGCGGTGGGGGCGATGGAGTATCTGGTGAAGGCGACGGCCGACTACGCCAACACCCGCAAGCAGTTCGGCCAGCCCATCGGCAAGTTTCAGGCCCTGCAACACCGCATGGTGGATATGTACATGGCCACCGAGCAGTGTCGCTCGCTGTTGGTGCGCGCCCTGTGTTCGGTCGCGGAAAGAGAGGAACAGGCGCCCCAGGACATTGCCGCGCTCAAGGCAATGGTTGGAAAATACGGACGTAGCGTTGCCGAAGAAGCGGTGCAGTTGCACGGCGGTATGGGCGTCACCGAAGAACTGAATATCGGCGGTTATTTAAAGCGCCTGATGGTGATCGACAGCCTGTTTGGCGACAGTCGCTGGCAGCGCAAGCGCTTCACTGAAATGCGTTATTCATCGACAGCGGCCTAGCCTGACCCGCGCGCTGTCGTCAGAGCGATAATAAGAGGACAGCAACAATGTTTGACGATTTTACCGAGTACATGGCGTTTCAAGTCAAAATGCGCCCGCAGGCGCTGTTCGGCAGCGACGCCGACCAGAGCCTGAGCTACGCCCAGGCCTGGCAAAAAGCCGGCCGCGTGGCCAGCCGCCTGCAAGCGGCGGGGCTGGGCAAGGGCGACCGCATTGCCATCCTCAGTAAAAACTCGCTGAACAATCTGCTGGTCTTTCTCGGCTGCGCACGGGCGGGGGTGGTGCCAGTGGGCATTAACTACCGCCTGAGCTGCGACGAGGTCGGCTTTATCGCCGAGGATGCCGAGGCGCGCCTGCTGTTTGTCGACGGCGAATTCGCGCCGCTGATCGGCCCCTATCTGGCCGCGCAAACGCAGATCTCCATCGTCGGTGAGCTGGGCGGCGCCGAGCCGCTGGACAGCTGGCTGGCCAGCGCGGGCGAGACCCCGCAGCCGGTGGCGATCAGCGGCGACGACGTGCTGTTTCAAATGTATACCAGCGGCACCACCGGCCTGCCCAAGGGCACCTTGCTCACCCACCACAACCTGATCTGCAACAGCATTCAGGCGCCCTTGACCACCGGCCGCGCGCCCCGCGCCGGCGACCGCGCATTGATTGTCGCGCCGATCTTCCACGCCCTGGGGCTGGTCGGTTCGTTAATGGCCATTTACTACGGCTGCGCGCTGGTGCTGCACCGCGACTACGACCCGGTGGGCATGATCGAATCGCTGGCCAACGACGACATCTGCTACGCCTCGGTGGTGCCGGTAATGCTGCAGTTTTCGCTGGCCTGCGTGGAAAACATCGAGGACTACAGCTTCCCCAGTCTGCAGTGGATGAACTACGGCGCCTCGCCGATTTCCGAAGACCTACTCAAGCGCTGCCTGCAGGTGTTCGACTGCGAGTTTTATCAGGGCTATGGCCAGACCGAGTCGACCACCGCACTGACCTTCCTCACCAACGACGACCACATTGCCGCCCTCAATGGCCGCCCCGAGCTGCTGCGTTCCTGCGGCCGCCCGGTGTTTGGCACCGAGCTGCGTATTGTCGACGACCAGGGGCGCGACCTGCCCCAGGGCGAGGTGGGCGAAATACTCGGTCGCGGCCCGCAGGTCATGAAGGGCTACTGGAAGCGCGACGAGGCCACTGCCGAAACCGTGGTGGACGGCTGGTTGCACACCGGCGATGCCGGTTACCTGGACGAGCAGGGCTACCTGTTTCTGAAAGACCGGGTGAAAGACCTGATTATTTCCGGCGGCGAAAACATCTACCCCGCCGAAATCGAAAATGTATTGATGGCCCACCCCAAAATCGCCGATGCGGCGGTAATCGGTGTGCCCGACGAAAAATGGGGCGAGGTGCCACTGGCGGTATTGGTGGCCGGCGAAGAGGGCGAAATCAGCCTCGACGAACTCACCGCCCACTGCCGCGAGTCGCTCGCCAGCTTCAAGGTGCCCAAGCACCTCGAATATACCCAGCTGCTGCCGCGCAACCCCAGCGGCAAGGTACTGAAAAAAGAACTGCGAGCGGCCATTGTGCCCAACTATCAGCCGCAGTCGGCGTGAGCCGGCGCGCCGCTACCCACCCATTTAAACAGGGAGTCAGCAATGACTAAGTTTTTGCGTACGCTATTACACCGCGTCTATCTGGCGGTAATGTCGGTGCCCTTTAAGCTGATGCCATCACTCAGCTATGTGCTGTTCAATGGCCGGGGCAGCACCGCCCAGCTCTGCCAGCACATGGCGCGGCAGGGCCTTAAGCGGGTGTTGATCGTGAGCGACAAACCCCTGGTGGAACTGGGCATTGTGGCGCGCGCAGCAGAGGCGCTGGCCGAGCAACAGGTGGAGGTGGTGATCTACGACGGCATCCTGCCCGACCCGACGTTTACTATGGTGGAAGACGGCCTGACACTGGCCCGTCAGCACAGCTGCGACGCGGTGCTGGCCATCGGCGGCGGCTCGTCGATCGACTGCGCCAAAACCATTGCCGCGGCAGCTGGCAATGCCGGCGACGGCCGCAAACTGGTGGGCTATTTCAAGGTAAAGCAGCCGCCGCTGCCGCTGTTTGCCCTGCCCACCACCTCGGGCACCGGTTCCGAGGCGACCATTGCCGCCGTGGTGTCTGACCCCGATAGCCACGAAAAATGCTTTATCGCCGACCCCAAGCTGCTGCCGCAGGCAGTGGCGCTGGACGCCGAGTTAATGCTGGGCATGCCGGCACCGATTACCGCCGCCACCGGTATGGATGCTCTGACTCACGCCATAGAAACCTATATCAGCCTGTGGGGCAGCGACGCCAGCAAGGGCTACAGCCGCGCCGCGGTGAAAATGATCTTTGACTACCTGCCGCGCGCCTACCGCGACGGCGGCGACGTAGAAGCCCGCGAGCAAATGGCGCTGGCCGCCTACTACGCCGGCATGGCCATTAACGCCGCCAGCGTCGGCAATGTCCACGCCATTGCCCACCAGTTGGGCCGCCACTACGGCACCCCCCACGGTCTGGCCAATGCACTGGTCATGCCCGAGGTACTGCGCTTTATGACCCCCGCAGCGCAGCGGCCACTGGCCGAACTCGGTCAGTTAATCGGCGCAGCGCACAGCGGCGACAGCGAGCGCCAAGCCGCCGAAAAATTTGTACAGGCGGTGGCCGACTTAAACCAGCGACTGGACATCCCCAGCCAACTGGACAGCCTGCTAGAGGAGGATGTCGCCACTATTGCCGCAGCGGCGGTTAAAGAGGGCGCAGGCTACCCGGTGCCGGTGTTAATGAGCCGCAAAGAGTGTCAGGCGATACTGCGCAGCCTGCTTAGCAGCCCCGAGGGCGCGGCGGTGGTGGCGCAGTAGGGCGTTGCCGTTATGGCGCAGGCC
This sequence comes from Spongiibacter sp., assembly GCF_041602295.1. Classification (GTDB taxonomy): domain Bacteria; phylum Pseudomonadota; class Gammaproteobacteria; order Pseudomonadales; family Spongiibacteraceae; genus Spongiibacter. The sequence goes on from NZ_JBFIGO010000103.1 coordinate 5,388, forward strand.
TAGGGCCTGCGCTGGTGGAGGGAACTACACGGCCGATAGGCCGGGAACGACTTTAAGCGGCTTGTTATATTTTGCTGGCTTCGGCTTCAGGCTCTCGCCCGCCACGCAGCACCAAATATAGCAACGGCCCCGCAGATACAAACACCGCAGTGACAACAAAGAATGGGGCGAGATAGCCCAAACCTTTGCCACGGCTTTTGGCGTCTTGGTACATCCAAACACAAGCCAGCGCGGCGAGAATGTAGAGATCGATGACGACTTGAGCGGTATCTGGACTCGACATGAGTTGGGCGCCAAAGGCCAAAAGCGACTGCTCAGCGCCTGCCGTAACCCAGAAAGTAAAACCCATGAACAGGCAAAGAACGACTAGGGGTAACAACGTAGATACTCTCATGTTCTTCCTTGATTGAGGTTTAAGAAATATAACGCCTCAATCAGCCGTCGCCGCAGGCGTCGGCTGCATTGACTTGTTAGCTGAAATTAGTATTGCATACTCTAACTTCGCTGACTGTTCCACCATTTGTTTTCGCCCTTTTTCCAACTCTTTTCGTATTGCAATGATAAGAGCGTCATTTGATTGTGCGGTAGAAATTTCCATTTGAGAAAGGGCCATTAACTGCTCTTCTCTCCATTGGTTGCTAGAGCGTGAAGAAACTAGAGATACATACAAAGCCAAGCTTGCTATCAAGAGAGATAAGACTGAGATCCCAATAGATAGCATCGTTATCCTTTTAGATTGCCTACTTTGCAACTCGTTGGTGCCAAGTTGAATTAATGGCGAGAACTGCAAAACGGCATTCGTTGAAGCTCCTTTCTCGAAGATTTCAGCGGCATATTGATTCACTAAGAATTCAATCTCACGATCTTTAAGGCCATGAGGGTAGTTTGCTTTTAACTCAGCCACGATTGATCCTCAATGAAGCTAACAGTCTGTTTATGAGGCCTGCGGCCTCATAATATTTATTATCGGGAAGTCATCTATTGTATTGGCTTCCCCGAAGCGATTCGGTAGCTGCTTGTTTTTAATTGAAAATATCGCCGTCGCGACTTCGGCAGTGCGATAAAGCTGATCAGGTTGCGGAGCAGGGCCGAAAGCCGAGTTACACGGTATGGGGGTAGCGTAGCGGGGGGCTTGCGGGCGGTTCATGCTGGCTGACCATTCCTTGGCGATGCACGTTGGGGGCACGATCCTGCGCCGTAATACATGCCGACCATACGGCGCTGCTGGGTTTTGTTCAAGTCTTTGGCGGCGGCTGCCGGCAATTTTTCTGTTCCCTTCTTCTATTCTTTCTTTGTGGCCGCGTGTGTGGGCCTTGCCAGCCTGCGGCGGGGCTTGCCGCAGCGGCTAACCGCCGTCGCCTTATTTTCCGGCGATTTGGATAAGCGGCGGTTTATAGCCTATGTTGAGGCTAGTTGTTGCAAACAGTATGACGGGGTTTCGGCGCTGTTAGTGGATGCTGGTTTGGCCCGCGCGGCATTGCTAATCGATTGTTTTTAATAATAAAAATGGCTGGAAAAACAAGTCGATTGGTGGCGGTTTAAGCCCGGCTGGCCCAGCCTTGGCCCGGCTTGCAGGCAGGTTTTGCCGTGCTCACTGAGAGGGATGGATATTATGGCAATAGCAATAGTGATCCTCTTGTTGGTGATAGGGTCACTGGTCTTCCATTTTACTAGCCCCTGGTGGTTCACGCCGCTGGCCTCGAATTGGGGCACCATCGACGACACGATTGAGATTACCTTCTGGATAACGGGCATTGTATTTGTGGCCGTTAATCTGTTCCTTGCCTATGTGGTGTACCGCTTTCGCTTTCACAAGCACCGCCGCGCCGACTACGAGCCGGAAAACAAGAAGCTGGAGAACTGGCTGTTTTTGGGCACCACCCTGGGGGTGGCGGCCATGCTGGCGCCGGGGCTATTTGTGTGGGCCAAGTTTGTAAATGTGCCGGAGGATGCCCAGCAGTTTGAAGCCCTGGGCCAGCAGTGGCACTGGAGCTTTCGGCTGCCCGGCGAAGACGGCGTGCTGGGGGAGACCTCGGCGGAGTTGATCGACGACAACAACCCCTTTGGCATTAATCCCGACGACCCGACCGGCTTGGACGATGTGCTGATTAGCAGCAATGAGATGCACATTCCTGTCGACCAGCCGGTGAAGGTGATGCTGCGCTCTAAAGACGTGCTGCACAACTTCGCGGTGCCGCAGTTCAGGGTCAAAATGGATCTGGTGCCGGGCATTGTGTCCTATTTGTGGTTTACCCCCACCCGGCTCGGCCGCTTTGAGCTGCTGTGTCAGGAATTGTGCGGCATGGCCCACTACACCATGCGCGGCCATATTGTGGTGGATACCGCAGAGGACTATCAGGCCTGGCTGGCCAAGCAGCAGACCTTTGCCGAGATCTTGAATGCTCCGGTTGGCGACCCGCAGCTGGGGCAGCAGGTGTACGCCAGTTGCGCGGCCTGCCACGGCGCGCAGGGCGAGGGCAATGAGATGTTGAACGGCCCGCGTCTGGCGGGGCAGGGCGCCCGCTATATCGAACGCCAGCTGGGCTACTTCAAAGACGGGGTGCGCGGTCGCCACGAGAAAGACAGCTATGGCATGCAAATGGCGGCCATGGCGGCGGGCTTGAGCGCGGCCAATATCAAAGATGTGTCGGCCTATATCGCCTCGCTGCAGGCGCCGGTGACTGTTGCGGCGGCCGCCGCGGCCAGCGACGAAGGGCGCCAGCTATACCGCAACTGCGCCTACTGCCACGGCGAGTGGGGGCAGGGCAAGGCGGCCCAGAGTGCACCGGCGCTGGCGGGCCAGCAGCCGGCCTATTTCAAGCGGCAGATCAACAATTTTCAGCAGCAGATTCGCGGCGCTCACCAGCAGGATATTTTCGGCAGGCAGATGCTGTTGATGTCGCGCCTGCTGCAAAGCGAACAGGCCGTAGATGCGGTGGCGGCGTATTTGCACGCCCTGCCGGTGGTGCAGCGCGGCGAGCCGCTAGCCCATATGCGGGCTTCAGCACAGGATGGAGGTGACCTAGATGACTGACAGCGCCATTGCCGATCTGCCCGATGACTCCCATCATCCGACCAGCTTCGTCAGCAAGTATATCTGGAGCCAAGACCACAAGGTGATCGCCATTCAGTATGCGGCCACGGCGATTTTTGTCGGCCTGGTGGCGCTGGTGCTGTCGGGCATGATGCGCCTGCAACTGGGCTTTCCCGACCAATTCGCCTTTATCGACCCCAGCGCCTATCTGCAGTTTGTGACCATGCACGGCATGATTATGGTTATTTACCTGCTGACCGCGCTGCTGCTGGGCGGCTTTGGCAATTATTTGATCCCGCTGATGCTGGGCGCGCGGGATATGGTGTTCCCCTATTTGAATATGCTCAGCTACTGGACCTACCTGCTGTCGGTGATTGTACTGCTGGCCAGTTTTTTTGTGCCGGGCGGGGCCACCGGCGCGGGTTGGACCCTGTATCCGCCCCAGGCGATTTTGCCGGGCACGCCGGGCAATGACGTCGGCATTTTGATGATGCTGATCTCGCTGGCGATCTTTATTGTCGCCTTCACCATGGGCGGCCTGAACTATGTCACCACCATTTTGCAGGCCCGCGCCAAGGGCATGACACTGATGCGCATGCCACTGAGTATTTGGGGCATCTTTATTGCCAGCATACTGGGCCTGCTGGCCTTTCCGGCGCTGCTGGTCAGCGCCATTATGATGCTGATGGACCGCTTGGCCGGCACCAGCTTTTTTATGCCGGCGCTGCTGTCGCTGGGCGAGCAAATGGAATACGGCGGCGGCAGCCCGGTGCTGTTTCAGCACCTGTTCTGGTTCTTTGGTCACCC
>NZ_JBFIGO010000104.1:0-9179 GCF_041602295.1 Spongiibacter sp.
CAGCCTCGACGGCAAGCTCGTCAACGAAGGCCGCAGCCTGTCCACAACCATCCCGCTATTAACCCGCGGCGGCCACCAAATTGCCGTGAGCGTCATCGACAGCCAAGGCCGAGAACTCAGCCGCGACAGCGTCTCCATTACTGCCCACTGGCCAGGCAAATAAACGCACCAGCCACTACCCTTTGCACTTTTTTGGTGCATACTGTTTAGTACATCCAACTGCTTCGCCCCATCTCAGGGCCACAATCTTTTTCGCCAACCCTGAGATCGAGCGCCAAGCCACAGCTGCTGCGGGCTGACAGCCACTTCGCCCTCTGCCCGAGGCACTGGCCTGGATATTGCTTTCTACAGGACCATAACGATCACAGCAGCGACCCTATGCCCCCAAATAGCCTACACCACCACATACTCGACAATCTCAAGACCGCCATATTATTGGTCGAGCCCAACCTTACCGTCAGCTATATCAACCCGGCGGCGGAATCACTGCTCGCGGTGTCGGACCAGCGTATTCACGGCGAGGCCATTACCCACCTGTTCCACGAAAAAGAAGACACCGTCGTCAAGCTGCTCGACTCCCTCAACAATCGCGAGGCCTACACCAAGCGCGAGACCGTACTCACACTGCGCTCGGGCGACGAAATTACCGTCGACTACGCCGTTACCCCGATTGTGGAGCAGCAACGCACCTCGCTGATCATTGAACTGCAGCCCCTGGACCGACTGCTGCGTATCAGCCGCGAAGAGGGCCTGCTGTCCTCCCAGCAAAACAGCAAGGCACTGCTTCGCGGCATTGCCCACGAGGTCAAAAACCCCCTCGGCGGCCTGCGCGGCGCCGCCCAACTGCTCGCCCGCGAGCTGAACAGCCCGCGGCTGCACGACTACACCAACATCATCATTGAAGAGGCCGACCGCCTGCGCAACCTGGTCGACAATATGCTCGGCCCCAATAAAATGCCGGAGATGCGCCCCACCAATATCCACGAAGTCCTGGAACGGGTACGCCAGCTGGTCGAAGCCGAGAGCGACGGCAACCTGACCCTCATTCGCGACTACGACCCCAGCATCCCCGACCTCTGCGCCGACCGCGAGCAGTTGATCCAGGCGGTGCTCAATGTCGTGCGCAACGCCCAGCAAGCGCTCGACCAGTCCCCGCCGGAAAACGGCGCGACGATTACCCTGCGCAGCCGCACGCTGCGCCAATTTACCATCGGCTCCCGCCGCCATCGCCTGGTGTGCCGAGTCGACGTTATCGACAACGGCCCCGGCATCCCCAAGGACCTCGAGCCGTCGATATTTCTGCCAATGATTAGCGGCCGCGCCGACGGCTCTGGGCTGGGACTGTCAATTTCCCAGTCTATCCTCAATCACCACCAAGGCCTTATTGAATGCCACAGCGAGCCCGGTCACACCGAGTTCTCGCTGTTCATCCCCGTGGAGCAAAACCGATGACGCAAAGCAACACCGTATGGATTGCCGACGACGACAAATCCATTCGCTGGGTACTGGAAAAAGCGCTTAACCAAGCCGGCATCGTCACCCGCAGTTTCGAGTCCGGCGACGCCCTGCTCAGCCAACTCGAAAGCGGCACCCCCGACGCCGTGATCAGCGACATCCGCATGCCCGGCATCGACGGCCTAAAACTGCTGTCGCGAATCAGCGATATTCACCCCGGCCTGCCGGTGATTATCACCACCGCCCACTCCGACCTGGACAGCGCCGTGGCCTCCTACCAGGGCGGCGCCTTTGAATACCTGCCCAAGCCCTTCGACGTCGACGAAGTACTGGCCACCACCCAGCGCGCCCTGCAGCACGCCAACAAAAACCGCCACAGCCTGCCGGAAGAAATCCCACTGGAAAGCACCGAAATTATTGGCGAAGCGCCGGCCATGCAGGAGGTGTTCCGCGCCATCGGCCGCCTGTCGCAGTCCAATATCACGGTGCTGATCAACGGCGAGTCCGGCACCGGCAAAGAGTTGGTCGCCCAGGCCCTGCACCGCCACAGCCCGCGCGCCAACCACCCCTTTATCGCCCTGAACATGGCGGCCATCCCCAAAGACCTCATGGAGTCCGAGCTGTTTGGCCACGAGAAGGGCGCCTTTACCGGCGCCACCGCCCAGCGCCGCGGCCGCTTTGAACAGGCCGATGGCGGCACTCTGTTTCTCGACGAAATTGGCGACATGCCCGCCGAAACCCAAACCCGCCTGCTGCGCGTGCTGGCCGACAGCGAATTTTACCGGGTCGGCGGCCACACCCCGGTCAAAGTGGATGTACGGATCATCGCCGCCACCCACCAGAACCTGGAGAAGCTGGTACAGAACAACAGCTTCCGCGAGGACTTATTCCACCGCCTGAATGTTATTCGCATCCATTTACCCAAGCTGGCCGAGCGCCGCGAAGACATCCCCAAGCTGATGCAGCACTTTTTCACCAGCGCCGGCAACGAGCTCAATGTCGAACCCAAGCGCCTGCTGCCCGACACCGAAGAATACCTCTGCCAACTGGATTGGCCGGGCAATGTGCGGCAACTGGAAAACACCTGCCGCTGGCTGACCGTTATGGCCTCCGGACGCGAGATTCACCTCAATGATCTGCCGCCCGAGCTGCTGGAAAATGGCGGCGGCGAAGCTGCGCCCGCAGCCAACTGGCAAGACAATCTGCGCCGCTGGGCCGACCAGGAATTACTGCTGGGCAAAGACAAACTGCTGGACCGGGCGGTCCCCGAGTTTGAGCGCATCATGATAGAAACCGCCCTCAAACACACTCACGGCCGCCGCCGCGACGCCGCCAATCTGCTCGGCTGGGGCCGCAATACCCTGACCCGCAAGATCAAGGAGCTGGGCATGGGCGAGGACGACGAGGAATAAGTGCGCTGATATAGGCGGCGGCCTACAGCGCGCCGGCAAAGCCCTGCTGGCGCCAGGCCTCGTAGCTGACCAGCGCCACCGTATTGGACAGGTTCAAACTGCGGGCATCGGCCATCATCGGCACGCGCAGGCAGTGGTCCGCGCCCAGTGCCTCGCGGATCTCCGCCGGCAGGCCCGCGGTTTCCGAACCGAACAACAGCACATCCCCCGGCTGATAGGCCACCTCGGCATAACTGCGCCGGCCCTTGGTCGTCAGCGCAAAAATACGCTGCCCCGCCACCGCCGCACAAAACGCCGCGTAATCGGCATGGCGACTGACCCGCGCCAGATCGCCGTAATCCAGCCCCGCGCGCCGCAGCTTCTTCTCTTCCAGATCGAAACCCAGCGGCTCGATCAAATGCAAATGGCAGCCGTTGTTCGCCACCAAACGAATAATATTGCCGGTATTGGGCGCGATCTTGGGTTCGTGCAAAGCGATATGAAACATCGGAAAACGACCGGCAGAGGCTAAAAGGCCGGGGACGAACGCCCCGGCGCATCGGTTTAGTGAGTGGTTGCTTCGCTGGCAGCGGCCTTTTCGTCAGCCTGAGCCTTGGCCTGGCGATACAGCGCCTCAAAATTGACCGGCTGCAAAGCCAGGGCCGGGAAACCGCCCTTCACCGTCAGCGCATCCACCGCTTCGCGCACATAGGGGAACAGCATATTCGGGCAGGCAATGCCCAGCAGCTGGCGCAGCTGCTCGCCCTCGATACCCTCGGCAACAAACAAACCCGCCTGCTGCACTTCCACCAGAAACGCGGTCTCGTCTTCTTCCAGCTTGGCGGTCACGGTCACCGTCAGCGTCACCTCAAAGGTATTCTCGCCCACAGGCTGACTGCGGGTATTGAGGTCGACGTGCATCTTCGGCTTCCAGGCTTTGGTAAACACCACCGGGCTGGCGGGCGACTCAAAGGAAGCATCTTTAACGTAAATACGCTGCAGCGCGAATTTGGGGGTGTTGTCTTGTGCTTGGGCGTTCTCTTGTTCAGCCATTGTCGGATCTAAACTCCTGATAGGGGGTAGTGTTTATTATTCAGCTGGCCGCCAGCATGGCATCCAGCTTGCCGCCGCGCTCCAGCGCAAACAGCTCGTCGCAGCCGCCAACATGGGTATCGCCTACCCAAATTTGCGGCACGGTGCGCTGCCCGGTGCGAGACAGCAAATCCTGGCGCAGATCATTGCGACCATCCACCGGCACCTCGGTAAAATGCACCTGCTTGCTGCTCAACAACTGTTTGGCGCGCACGCAATAGGGGCAAAAGCGAGTGGTATAAATCGTCACAGCGCTCATCGTTCGCTCCTCGCAATCAACCTTTAACCAGCGGCATTTGCAGCGATTGCCACTCGCCGATGCCACCCTTTAGGCGGTGCACATTGCCGTAACCCATGGCGGCCAGTTTCTTGCCCGCCGCACTGGAGTGCTGACCGAGTTTGCAAATCAGCACCAGGGGCTGATCCTTGTCGGCCGCCAGCCGTTCAATCTCCTTGTCCAGCTTGGTGTAGGGCACACTCTGAGAATCCAGAATATGCCCCTTGCTGTACTCGGCCTTATCACGCAAATCGATCATCAGCGCCTTCTGCTGATTCACCAGATTCACCAGCTCGTGGGGCGTCAATGCGCGACCGGCGCGGCGCGACTCGTGAAAGCTCAACAGCATCAAACAGGACAGCAAAGCGGCTACCAGCAACCACTGCTCAGCGACAAATAAAATCAGTTTTTCCATGAAATCTCTCGAACGGCTCTCTGTGGGGTCCGTATACGGGCCAGTGGCCCACGCGCGAAAACGCCAGAGTATACACCGCTAACCGGGAATTCTCACCACGGCAAACGTGGCCGCTACCCACTGGAAAAGTTACAATGCCCTATTTACTTTCCGCGAAGCCCCCTGCCCGAGCTGGCGCAATGGGCCATCCGCAAGACTCTGACAATGGATTTACCAAGCATGGCTGACAAACAGGCAAAAACTCCCGTGGTGCTGATTATTCTCGACGGCTTCGGTTACCGCGAAGCGCCACAGGACAACGCCATACACCACGCCAACACTCCCCACTGGGACGCCCTCTGGCAGCAGCAGCCGCACACGCTGATCTCCGGCTCCGGCCTCGATGTCGGCCTGCCCGACGGCCAGATGGGCAACTCCGAAGTCGGCCATATGAGCCTGGGCGCCGGCCGCATCGTTTACCAGAACATTACCCGCATCGACAAAGACATTGCCGACGGCAGCTTTTTTGACAACGCCGTCTACCAGCAGAATATCGACAAGGCGGTGGCCGCCGACAAAGCCGTACACATCTTCGGCCTGCTGTCGCCGGGCGGCGTGCACAGCCACGAAAACCACATGTTGGCGATGATCGACATGGCGGCCCAGCGCGGCGCCAAAAAAGTCTACCTGCACGCCTTTCTCGACGGCCGCGACACACCGCCGCGCAGCGCCAAGGGCTCGCTGGCTAAATTCGACGCCAAATTTGCCGAGCTGGGCTGCGGCCGCACCGCCTCGATGATCGGCCGCTACTACGCCATGGACCGCGACAACCGCTGGGACCGCGTGGAAAAAGCCTACCGCCTGCTCACCGAGGCCGACGCCGAGCACCGCTACGACAGTGCCGACCAGGCCCTGGCCGCCGCCTACGCCCGCGACGAGAACGACGAATTTGTCGCCGCCAGCGTGATTCAGGCCGACGGCCAGCCCAGCGCCGCCATCGGCGACGGCGACACGGTGATCTTTATGAACTTTCGCGCCGACCGCGCCCGCGAAATTACCCGCGCCTTTGTCGACCGCGACTTCGACGGCTTCGCCCGCCGCGTGGTGCCGCAACTGGCCGGTTTTGTAATGACCACCGAATACGCCGACAGCATCGACGCGCCGGTCGCCTACCCGCCGGAAACCCTGGTCAACAGCCTCGGCGAACTGCTGGAAAAACACGGCAAAACCCAGCTGCGCATCGCCGAAACCGAAAAATACGCCCACGTTACCTTCTTCTTTAGCGGCGGCCGCGAAGCGCTGTACAAAGGCGAAGACCGCAAGCTGATCAACTCTCCCGACGTGGCCACCTACGACCTGAAACCGGAGATGAGCGCGCCGGAAGTCACCGAGCAACTGGTGGCGGCCATTCGCAGCGGCGACTACGACGCCATTATCTGCAACTACGCCAACGGCGACATGGTCGGCCACACCGGCGTGTTCGAGGCCGCCGTCAAAGCGGTGGAAGCCCTGGACAGCTGCATCAAACAGGTCACCGACGCAGTGCGCGAAGTGGGCGGCCACTGTCTGATTACCGCCGACCACGGCAACTGCGAGCAAATGCTCGACTACGACGCCGAACAGCCCCACACCCAGCACACCACCGAACTGGTGCCGCTGGTCTATGTCGGCGACGACAGCGCAAAACTGAAGGCCGAAGGCGGCCGCCTGGCCGATATCGCCCCCACCATGGTGGCACTGCTGGGCCTGCCCCAGCCGGAAGAAATGACCGGCGAAAACCTGATCAGCCACTGAGGGCCGACAACATCAGCCGCTCAGCGCACAAGCCGCGCATGCGCCCCCTGGCACTGATCCTGCTCGGCCTGCTGCCCCTTTGGGCGCAGGCCGCAGACGAAACCGCCACCCGCGAACAGCTGAAGCAGCTCAGCCAGCAAATCCACTCGCTCAAAAAACAGTTGGGCAGCACCCGCGAACAGCGCAGCCGCGCCGCCCGCGAGCTGCGCGACGTGGAAACCGAGATCGGCAAACTCGCCGCCCGGCTGCACCACACCCGCCGCCAGCGCGACCAACAGCAAGGCAAGCTGAACAAGCTGCAGGGCGAACAGGCCGAACTGCGCCGCCGCCAGGAACAGCAAAAGGCGCTGATTGCCGAGCAAATTCGCAGCGCCTACACTCTGGGCCGCGAACGCCAGATCAAAATGCTGCTCAACCAGCAGGACCCCCAATCACTCAGCCGGCTGATCAGCTACTACGACTACTTTAATAGCGCGCGCAGCCAGCAGCTGGAAAGCTACCGGCAAACCCTCAGCGCACTCAATGCACTCATTCCCGCCATTGCTGACGAAAGCCGCGCATTGAGCGACACCGAGCAGCGCCTCAAACAGCAGAGCCAGCAGCTGGAAGTACAAAAGCAGCGCCGCCAGCGCAGCCTCGCCAAGCTCGACAGCGAACTCAGCAGCCAGCAGAGCAACCTCGGCAGCCTGGACAAAGAACGCAAAGACCTGGAAGGCATTCTCGCCGCCATCGAGCGCGAAATTACCAGCATTGCCATCCCGGCCAGCTACCGCCCCTTCAAAGAAATGCGCGGCAAACTGCCCTGGCCAGTGGCCGGCAAGCGCCTCAACAACTACAACGCGCCGCGCCAGGGCAGCGCCGTGCGCTGGCAGGGCGTGCAAATTGCCGGCGAAGAAGGCAGCCCGGTGCGCAGTATTCACAACGGCCGCGTGGTCTACGCCGACTGGCTGCGCGGCGCCGGCCTGCTGATTATTGTCGACCACGGCAACGACTACCTCAGTCTCTACGCCCACAACCAGAGCTTGCTGCGCCAGGAGGGCGACTGGGTGCGCGGCGGCGAGGCCATCGCCACCCTCGGCAACAGCGGCGGCCAACGCCAGAGCGGCCTGTATTTCGAGATCCGCTACAAAGGGCGCCCCAGCAACCCGGCGATCTGGTGTCGCTAAGCCGGCAATAGCGACAAATTGCCGCAAAGGTGGCTACAATGGAGGCTGTTTAAAATCGGCGGCGCAGGACGCTCCGCCCCTCTGCTGTATTGGGAAGCTGATAATGCTGCGTCGAGTTAGCCGAGCCCTGTTGCTCAACCTTAGCCTGATATCTCCACTGGTTCTGGCCGATGCGCCAGCCACCGATGTCCCGGCCTCAGACACCGCGCCACAGGGCGCCCTGCCACTGCAGTCGCTGCGCAATTTTGCCGACGTGTTTAATCAAATCCGCAAAAGCTACGTTGAAGAAGTCAGCGACGAAACCCTGCTGGAAAACGCCATTCGCGGCATGCTCAGCGGCCTCGACCCCCACTCCGACTATCTGGACGCCGACTCCTTCGACAATCTGCAAACCCACACCAGCGGTGAATTTGGCGGCCTCGGCATCGAAGTCAGCATGGAAAACGGCTTTATTAAGGTGGTCGCGCCCATCGACGACACCCCCGCCCAACGGGCAGGCGTGCAACCCGGCGACCTGATTATCCAAATCGACAACCAGCCAATCAAAGGCCTGAGCCTGCAGGAAGCGGTGGCGCTGATGCGCGGCCCCAAGGGCAGCAAGGTCAGCCTGAGCATTCTGCGCGAAGGCACCAAAACCCCCATTGAACTGGAACTCAAGCGCGACATCATCGTGGTGGCCAGCGTGCGCAGCGAAATGCTGCAACCCGGCTACGGCTATCTGCGCATCTCGCAATTTCAAAGCCGCACAGGCGAAGAGCTGCGCCGCGAACTGCAAAAACTCAAGGCCAGCCGCAGCGGCCTGCGCGGCCTGGTTCTGGACCTGCGCAACAACCCCGGCGGTCTGCTGCAGGCCTCGGTACAAGTCAGCGACACCTTCCTCGACGACGGCCTGATCGTCTACACCGAGGGTCGCCTGCCCAATGCCTTTAGCCGCTACATGGCCAGCAGCCGCGAAAAAAGCGACGACACCCCGCTGGTGGTACTGATTAACGGCGGCTCCGCCTCGGCCTCGGAAATTGTCGCCGGCGCCCTGCAAGACCACCGCCGCGCCATTATTCTCGGCACCCAGAGCTTCGGCAAAGGCTCGGTGCAAACCGTGCTGCCGCTGTCAGAAGACAGCGCCATCAAACTCACCACCGCTCGCTACTACACTCCCAGCGGCCGCTCCATTCAGGCCCACGGCATCGTGCCCGACATCATTGTCGAGCGCGCCCGCATCGAATCACTGGGCGCGGAAAAACTGGTCACCGAGGCCGATCTGGCCGGCCACTTGGGCAACGAGAACGGCAAGGAGAGCAACGGCAAAAACCGCAGCATCGACAGCGCCGCCAGCAAACTGGCCGCGACCGACAACCAGCTTTACGAAGCGCTGAACCTGCTTAAGGGGCTGGATATTATGTCGGCGAATAGTCAGCAACTGGCTAAGCGGAAGTTGCAGGGGCCGGTGGAAGAGTAAGCCTTTCCCTTTAAGGCATGGGTTTCGCCCTGCTGGGCGACTGACTTCTTTTTGTGTGAAAAAGAAGTCAGCAAAGACAATGCGCTTTGTGCATTGAGCGCCGCTCGCCGGCGACCCGAAGGGCGAGGCATGCCATGCCGAGTAAAACGGGCAC
>NZ_JBFIGO010000105.1:0-8967 GCF_041602295.1 Spongiibacter sp.
ACATGGACAGCGCGGCGAGACGAGGTCGAACGCGGCGCGCTCATATCAGCCCTGCATCATCCCCGGCATCATATTGACGTTCATGTTGTACATCACCCACAGCGAACCGAACAGGGTGATAAACAGCAGCACCGCGGTGAACAGCAGCGACAGCATGTTCCAGCCGCCCTCGGAGTGAAAGTTCATGTGCAGGAAGTAGATCATATGCACCACAATCTGCACCACGGCAAAGCCAAGAATCGCCACGGTGGTGGCGCTGCGCGAGTCGAAGACATCGCCCATCACCAGCCAGAACGGAATGGCGGTTAAAAACACCGAGGCCAAAAAGCCGATCATATAGCCGCTGAACGAGGCGTGCGGCAGCTCTTCGTGATGGTCGTGATCGTGTTGATGCTCACTCATGACATAGACCCCATCAAGTAGACAAAGGTAAAGACACCGATCCAGATAACGTCGAGGAAATGCCAGAACATCGACAGGCAGAACACCCGGCGGCGATTGCTCAGCGTCAGGCCGTGCTTCGACAACTGCAGCAGCAGAGTGACCAGCCAGATCACCCCAATGGTCACGTGCAGGCCGTGGGTGCCGACCAGCGCAAAGAAAGCGGTGAGAAAGGCGCTGCGCTGCGGCCCGGCACCCTGATGGATCAGGTGGTAGAACTCATAGAGTTCGACGCTCAAAAACGCCGTGCCCAGCAGCCCGGTTATTGCCAGCCAGATCAGCGTGCCGCGCAATTTGCCCTGCTGCATTTGCAACAGAGAAAAGCCGTAGGTGATCGACGACAGCAGCAGGAAGCTGGTGTTGAGCATTATCAATGGCAGGTCGAACAGCTCGGCGCCGGTGGGGCCGCCGGCAAAGCTCTGGCTGAGCACACCGTAGGTGGCGAACAGGGCGGCGAAGATCAGGCAATCGCTCATCAGGTACAGCCAGAAACCCAGCAGTGTGCCGTTGGGCGCGTGGTGTTCGCCGCGCACCAAAAACTCCAGCTGGTCGCCGCCAGCAGCGGCTGTGGCAGTGGGATGTGACATCAGGCATTCACCTCACTTGCTTGCATCTCGACCTTGGCCACGTCCTCGGCGGGAATATGGTAGTCGCGGTCGTAGTTAAAGGTATGAACAATTGTCGCCACCAGCAGCGCGGTCAGCGACAGGCCGGCCAGCAGCCACATATGCCAGATCATCGCGAAGCCAAGCACGGTGCTGATGCCAGCGATGACCACGCCAGCGGCGGTGTTCTTGGGCATATGAATGGCCAGGAAGCCATCGGTGGGCCGCTTGAAACCGTTGGCCTTCATCTGCCACCAGGCGTCGTTGTCGTGCACGCGCGGGGTAAAGGCAAAGTTGTACTGCGGCGGCGGCGAGGTGGTAGACCACTCCAGCGTGCGGCCATCCCAGGGGTCGCCGGTCTCGTCGCGCAGCTGGTCGCGCTTCTTGTAGCTGACGTAGAACTGCAGCAGGAAGCAGATAATACCGATGCCGATCAACACCGCGCCGACCAGGGCGATCTGAAACCAGATTTGCAGCGAGGGGTCGTCGAACTGGCTCATGCGGCGGGTCACGCCCATCAGGCCGAGTACGTACAGCGGCATAAAGGCCAGATAGAAGCCGACCAGCCAGAACCAGAAGGTCATCTTGCCCCAGAAGGGATCGAGCTTGTAACCGGTGACCTTGGGGTACCAGTAGGCAATGGCCGCGAACACGCCAAACACCACACCGCCGATGATCACATTGTGGAAGTGAGCGATCAAAAACAGACTGTTATGCAGCACGAAGTCCGCCGGTGGCACCGCCAGCAATACGCCGGTCATACCGCCGATGACGAAGGTGACCATAAAGCCCACGGTCCACAGCATCGGCACATCGAAGCGGATGCGGCCGCGATACATGGTGAACAGCCAGTTGAACACCTTCGCCCCAGTGGGGATGGAGATAATCATCGTGGTAATGCCGAAGAAGCTGTTGACCGTCGCCCCCGAGCCCATGGTGAAGAAGTGATGCAGCCACACCAGATAGGACAGGATGGTAATCACCACCGTGGCATAGACCATTGAGGAATAGCCAAACAGACGCTTGCCGCTGTAGGTGGAAACGATCTCGGAGAACACACCAAAGATCGGCAGGATCAGAATGTAGACCTCCGGGTGACCCCAGATCCAGATCAGGTTCACATACATCATGGCGTTGCCGCCAAGGTCATTGGTGAAGAAATTGGTATCCAGGTAGCGGTCCATCGACAGCATTGCCAGCACCGCCGTCAACACCGGGAAAGCCGCCACAATCAGCACGTTAGTACACAGGGCGGTCCAGGTGAACACCGGCATTTTCATCAGGCTCATGCCCGGCGCGCGCATTTTGACGATGGTGACCACAAAGTTCACCCCCGACAACAGGGTGCCGACCCCGGCGATCTGCAGCGCCCAGATATAGTAGTCCACCCCCACCCCGGGACTCTGCATGATCCCGGTGAGCGGCGGATAGGCCAGCCAGCCCGACTTGGCGAACTCGCCAATAAACAGCGACAGCATGACCAGAATGGCGCCGGAGGCGGTCATCCAAAAGCTGAAGTTATTCAAAAACGGGAAGGCGACATCGCGAGCGCCGATTTGCAGCGGCACGATGTAGTTCATCAGGCCCACCACAAAGGGCATCGCCACGAAGAAGATCATAATCACGCCGTGGGCGGTGAAGATCTGGTCGTAGTGGTCGGGCGGCAAATAGCCCGCCGAATCGCCAAAGGCGATCGCCTGCTGAATGCGCATCATGATGGCGTCGGCAAAGCCGCGCAGCAGCATGATAATGCCCAGGATCATATACATCACGCCGATGCGCTTGTGATCGATACTGGTGAACCACTCCGTCCACAGGTAACCCCACAGCTTGGCGCGAGTAATCGCTACCAGCAGGGCGATACCGCCGATCGCGACCATAGCAAAGGTCGCGATAATGATGGGATCGTGAAAGGGAATGGACTCCAGACTGAGCCGGCCAAAAATGAGCTTGCCAAGATCAAACTGTTCAGACATGGGAATTACCCGCGCCCCAGGCGCTGCTTAAGTGAATCGGAGGGCCGCTGCGCGGCCCGAGCAATACTTGCGGTGTTAGTGGCCACGGTGATCAGCCGCCTCACCGCCGTGATTTTGATGATCGCCGTGGCCCTTATGGCCGCCCATCATATCCTTCATGCACAGCGTGCCCGGATCGACGCAGCGATTGAGAATGGCGTCATACAGCCCCGGCATTACCGCGCGGTAGTAACGCACCGGCTCGTACTCGCTGGGCTCGGCCAGCGCCTTGTACACCGGCCGGCTCAGCTCGTCGCCCTGCGCCTTCACTTTATCCAGCCACTGCGCGAAATCGCCGTCGCTCATGCCGTGGAATTTAAAGCGCATGCCGTTAAAGCCGGCGCCGGAGTAGTTTGCCGAGAAACCATCGTAGACCCCGACCTCGTTAATCACCGCGTGCAACTGGGTTTCCATGCCGCCCATGGCATAGATCTGCCCGGCCAGCGCGGGAATATAGAAGGAGTTCATCATGGTGGTGGCGGTAATCTTGAACTTGATCGGCCGATCCAGCGGCGCCGCCAACTCGTTGACCGCGGCCACCCCGTATTCGGGGTAGAAGAACAGCCACTTCCAGTCCATGGCCACCACTTCGACCACCAGCGGCTCCACGCCCTCGGGCACCGGCTTGCCCTCGTCGACACGCGACAGAGGGCGGTAGGGATCGAGTTGGTGAGTACTCACCCAGGTCATCGCGCCCAGGGCGATGATAATGGCCAGCGGCGCCGCCCAGATCACCAGTTCCAGATGGGTGGAGTGATCCCAGTCGGGCTTGTAGGTCGCCTTGTCATTCGAGGCGCGGTAGCGCCAGGCAAACAGCAGTGTCAGCGCAATCACCGGCACCACAATTATCAACATGAGCACCGTGGCCCATATAATCAGGTCGGCCTGCTGCGCGGCGATATCCCCAGAGGGAGACATAACCACCCAGTCGCAGCCGCCTACCATTGCGGCGAACACCGCCACCGCCAGTGCCTTTATAGAAGTTTTGAATACTGACATCGCCACACGCTAATCCAGTTAGTGCATTCGAACGCGGACTGTACGCGAAACCAGCGGGGGGGAGAATTGGACAATTTGTCCTATGTTCGGCCCCAGTCAAAAGGGGTAGGCTTTGACTCATTAGCGTAATACGACTGGGAAAACCGTCTGACTATGGCAAATTCTACAGCAAATACCGCGGTGGCTGCGGACATGAAAACCCCCGCCGGGCACTCGCCGGTGGCCCCTGGCGAGATCGCCGTTGGCGTGATTATCGGCCGCGCCTCGGAACATTTCGACTTCTTTGTGTTTGGCATCGCCTGTGTGCTGGTCTTCCCGCAGGTGTTTTTTCCCTTCACCGACACCTTGAATGGCATGCTCTACGGCTTTGCCATTTTTTCCATGGCCTTTGTCTCGCGGCCCTTTGGCACGGCGATATTTATGGCCATTCAGCGCCAGTGGGGGCGCAGCGTCAAACTCACCGTGTCGCTGTTCCTGCTCGGCACCGCCACCGCCGGCATTGCCTTTTTGCCCAGCTACAACAGCCTGGGCGGCAGCGCCATATTCCTGCTGGCGCTGTTCCGCCTGCTGCAGGGCTTTGCCCTGGGCGGTTCCTGGGACGGCTTGCCGTCACTGCTGGCGCTTAATGCACCACCGGCGAAACGCAATTGGTACACCATGTTTGGCCAGTTGGGCGCACCCATCGGCTTCCTGCTGGCCAACGCCCTGTTCCTTTATTTGATTCTCAGCGTCAGCGCCGAGGACTTCACTAACTGGGCCTGGCGCTACCCCTTCTTTGTCGCCTTTGCCATCAACGTAGTCGCCCTGTTTGCCCGGCTGCGCCTGGTGTTAACCGAGGAATACACCCTCGCGCTGGAAGAGAGCGATCTGGAGCCGATCAGCACCCAGGAAATGCTCGACAAGGAAGGCCCGAATATTTTCCTCGGCGCCTTTGCGGCACTGGCCAGCTACGCCCTGTTCCACATCGTTACGCTGTTCCCGCTGTCGTGGATATCGCTGAACGGCTCACAGGCGATGGGCAGCGTACTGACGATTCAGATATTTGGCGCACTGGTGGGCATCGCTGCCACGATCATCTCCGGCACCATTGCCAACCGGCTGGGCAAACGCGTCGTCGTCGGCTTGATGGCGGTACTGATCGCGGTATTTGCGCTGTTTTCACCCATGCTGATGGGCGGCTCAGCCGCCGCCCAAGACGCCTTTATCCTGATCGGCTTCGCCCTGCTGGGGGTGTCTTACGGCCAGGCCTCCGGCACCGTCACCGCGAACTTTGCGCCGCGCTTTCGCTATACCGGCGCCGCCCTGACCTCGGACTTTGCCTGGCTGTTTGGCGCCGCCTTCGCGCCGCTGATCGCACTGGGCCTGTCAGTCCACTTTGGCCTGTCGGCAGTCAGCTGGTACCTGATCTCCGGGGCACTGTGCACCCTGCTGGCCCTGTACATTAACCGGCGCCTGGAAGCGGCGGCCTAAGCCGGAGGGCCGGGCAGCGGTGGCCACCACAGCGTGGTCACCACAAACAAACCGTCAGCGCGATGGCCAACAGCGCCAGGCATGCACATGAAATTGGCAGTCGCCGACGGACTGGCCGAGAAAACGAGGGGAAGCAAGGGGCGGCTAGCAGCTATGCTGAGCGCGTTCTGCCGGCAATCTTGACGCAGAGTAGACAGGGGCCACGGCCGACCGGCACCGGAAAACGGCACTGGTGGTAGCGCATTACGCCAGCAAGTCACAACCCCGCAGGAGCGGACCGAATTAACAGCCCGCAGCGATCGGCGAGAGGCTTTTGATCAAGCCGCTGATATACCGGGGGTCGGCATCGGGGTCGTCGTCACAGCGACACAGACAGACGCTGATCACACAGCCGTCTTGATCCTCCATTTCAACAACTAAAGAGCGCCCAGCACCCTGCTGGGAAATGTCGCGGCTAAAGAAGCCCCGGAGTGGTACGCGGAACTCTTGTTTGCAAAACGCCACAAGGCTTTCAAGACTCAACTCGCGCTCGTCCAGCGCCAAGCCCAGCACCCGGCAACCGCCCTCGCTAAACAGTATCCACCCCTCGTCGACACAAAATTCCCAACTCCCGGAACTGGTAAACAACTCCAGATCCCTGTAGAGCTTCTCTAATTGGTTAACTCTTGATTTCAGCATAGGGACTTTAATGAGTGACGCAAAGCCATCATCCTTTTTTTCTTCAAAGACATTACTCATACCATTCCGACCTCGCAATCCGGCGAGCGTTCTACGCAAAAAAAAGCCGATGCCGATTACCATGACCAATTCTTCTTCAGGCACACGCCAACACAGGGCCCAAAAGAACCGACATTTTCAATGCACCTACGCTTTTCTCAAGTGCAGAACCTTGACGAAGGCCGCTCTAGGTGGCGTGCTGCCTACACCTACAGCCACGGCCCAGTTTCAGCAATGCCGGCATAACGTCAATGGAATTTACACAGTGCCGACATTATTCCAATTCTCTCGCCAATACAGAACTCAAAATATAGGAACAAGTACACAAGCTTCTTAGTGCTTATACGCACCCCAAAAGTTCAAAGAGGAACGATCGCCACAGGCAAACGACTGGGGAGCCGCATAAAACAGGGCTCACCAGCATAGAAGATGGGGAAATGAAGGAATGATGACCAAGCCAAGAATCTGCAATGCCGGGCGATGACCAGCCAGGCTAGTCAAAATATGCAATTTTCTCTAACTCAGCCTCTTTTTTGATAGTAACCCTGCGATTAAAGACTTCGACAACGCCCTCACTGCTTAAGATCGATAACACCCGGCTAACGCTTTCTATAGAAATACCCAGAAAGCTGCTGATTGAAGAGCGCGGCATGGTCAAGATGACCTCTCCCCCAGCGATAGCGGTGTCGTTCTTTAACTCCTTGACATACAACAGAAATGCGGCAACTTTCGCCTTGGCACTCTTGGAAATCACCGTGGCAACAAACTGCCGGTCACGGCCCTTCTGCAAGGCAACCAACCTGAGCACTTCAATAAATTTGGCAACTGACTCTGGCTCATCCCCCCCTGAGCGCCGCAGAGACATGCAACACACCCGCGACTTTTCAAGCGCCGTAATTCTGTCGCGCAGCAAGTTATTCCCTTGCCCGTCAAAACAGAATACCTGCATTGGATAGTAGAAACCGCCAACGGCCAGCTCACCGCTCACGGTCTCATAATCAACTTGCGCCGATCCCGACTTGAGGAGGTATAAACGAGCTTCAAACGCGCTATCTCTTTGAAACAACTCGCCTTTTTCAAAAACCACTTCTTCAATATCAAAGGACCGGGTCGCCAACCTGGCCTGATTCGCCACACAGCGATTTCGGTGGTGGCAGTTATCACAATCTGCCCGCCGTGCAGTCTTATCCGGGTAATCTGAGCTCAAGCTAGCATGCTCTGTCGTTATTATATCTTTGCTCATCCCGTCTCCGCCTAACATTAACTCCTGTCCCTGCGCACGAAACAAGCGGTGCCCACATGTACAGCAGTACATACCGCCTTGCCAGCAGGTAAATTTAGCTACACTATAGTATGACCTCTCAACAATGCGGCACAATTACCGAAATGCGCCAATTTGACAAACGTCAAGTTAGCGCACTCCGGCCCAGCTGATATCGAGACGGCGTTCGCATTACCAAGATAGTGTATTGACACGGCGGGCAAGGAGCCCCGCACGCAAAATTTCCAGGGGAGAACGCTGGCGGGATAGCTTAAGTCAACGTCCTAGGCCGAGATAATACCGTTAACACTCAAGGGTGGCCTACCCCAAATTGACGACCGCAGCCGCCCTCACGCCTCCGACTAGCGCCGCCGCTGCGGCCCCCGTCAAAGGCTGGCCGCCAACAAACCCAGAGTCCTCCTCGCCTCGGGCAGGGCGTCCATATAGCTGCAAAAACCGTGTATTTGACCGCCCGCGCACTGGTAGTCGACTTGGTTGCCCGCCTGCATCAAGGCCTCGGCAAAAGCTGCACCCTCATCGCGCAGGGGGTCGTATTCTGCGGTGATGACAATGGCCGGTGGCAGCCCCGACAAATCGGCCAGTCGCGGTTGGGCATAGGGGGAGTGCTGCTGGGAAGGCGGCAGATACTGCTGCCAGAACCAGCGCATTTGCTCGCGGGAGAGCAGATAACCCTCGGCAAACTCGGCCATCGACGGGCTGTTACAGCGGGCATCCAAGGCCGGGTAAAGCAACAACTGCTTATTAATCACCGGGCCGTTGCGATCGCGACTCAGCAAGCACAATACCGCAGCCAGATTGGCACCAGCACTGTCGCCCGCCACCGTAATCGCCTGCGCATCGATACCGAGCTCCGCCGCCTGTTGGTACAGCCACAGCAGCGCTTGATAGCCGTCTTCGGGCGCCGCGGGAAATGGCTGCTCCGGCGCCAGCCGGTAGTCTACCGACACCACCACCGCCCCCGCGCTGTTGCACAGCGCGCGGCAAATATTGTCGTGGGTATCGAGACTGCACAGCACAAAGCCCCCGCCGTGCAGATACACAATGGCGGGCAGCGGCGGCTCCGTCGCCGACTCGGGCCGGTAAATACGCAGCCGCATCGGCTGATCATCGCCGCCACTAATCATTTGCTCCGTCACGCTGGCGACTGCCTCTACCTCGGCTTGGGGCACCACCATACTCGCGCGCAGGGTTTCCAGCGGCACACTCGCCGGCGATGGTGTCGGCTGACTATTAATAAAATTGAGCAGCCCTTGTGTATGGGGGTCGAGCATACTATTACCTCAGATGATTATTGGCACACCGTTAACTGGAACTGCGGCGACCGCTCGTCCGTCAACTCCCGGGCGCGGCGCAGATACTCCGCCTTAAAGTCCGGGTGACTGAACACCCAGAACTGTTCCGCGGCGACCGCCGCCAACATCCTTTCGGCCAGCTGCGC
>NZ_JBFIGO010000106.1:0-8841 GCF_041602295.1 Spongiibacter sp.
AATACCGTGCGCCTGCTGGGCGTTCTCAGCCTCCAGACAGTCATATCCGGCCAGCTCCAAACCAACGCGGATCATCTCGCGAATCGCAGCTTCATCATCGACGATGAGAATGGTTTTTGTGCTCATGTTACCCCTTGCCAAGCCGTCATTACTTAAGTCTGCATTTAAACGGTCTTATATGACAACTTTATGACAATGGTGCGACACGCAGCTCAATCAAAAACGACGGTCTTATTGCCGTGTACCAGTACCCGGTCCTCAAGGTGGTTGCGCAAGGCTCTCGCTAACACTGCTTTTTCCACATCTTTACCCAGTCTCACCAGATCTTCCTTGCTGTGCCGATGTGACACTCTGATGACATCCTGCTCGATAATCGGCCCCTCATCGAGCTGCTCGGTCACATAGTGACTGGTTGCACCAATGAGCTTTACTCCCCGGTCATAGGCTTTTTGATAGGGGTTGGCACCGACAAATGACGGCAGAAAACTGTGGTGGATATTGATCATCCGGCCGCTATAAGCACGGCAAAACTCCGGTGGAATAATCTGCATATAGCGCGCCAGCACTACACAGTCCGCGCCGTAGTCCGCCGTTAACTGCTGAATGCGTGCATGGGCCGGCGCCTTGTTTTGCGGATCGACCGGCACGTACTCGAAGGGAATGCCGTGCCACTCCACCATACTGCGCAGGTTTTCGTGATTGGAAATAACGCAGGGAATATCGCAGTAAAGCTCATCGCTGTGCCAGCGGTGCAAGAGGTCAGCAATGCAGTGAGAGGCGTGACTGGCGAGAATCACCACCTTGCGACGGCGCGCCGAATCGACCAACTCCCACTGCATATCATAGGCCTCGGCAATGGGACGAAACGCTTCACGCACCGCGTCGGCCCCTATGCCCAAGGACTCGGCCTTGATCTCATTGCGCATAAAAAACCAGTTATTGTCGGCGTCGGCATGGTGGTTAGCCTCGGTCAGCCAACCGCCTTGATCGGCGACAAACTGGCTGACCTTGGCGACGATACCTACCCGGTCCGGGCAGCTGGTGATCAAACGGTATGTGTGTTCCATCTACAACAACATCCTTAACACTGGGGAGCAATAACTGCGTAGCCGTCAGCCGCGATTGAGTATGCCGCGCACCGCCTGTGGCAGGTCGGCGGGGAACACTACGGTTTTGGCATTATCCGAGGCCGCCAAGTCGCGCAGCGCCTCGGTGTATTTTTCACCGAGTAAATACATGACCGGCAACTCATCGCCCTGCACCGCGGCAGAGACCAGTTCAATGGCGGCGCCGCTGGCCTTGGCCAATACCACCTCAGCCTGGGCGTCGCGGCGCGATGCTTCCAAACGCCCCTCCGCTTCCAAAATGGCGGCCTGTTTTTCGCCCTCGGCCTTGGTCACCGCCGCGCGGCGCTGGCGCTCGGCCGCCGCCTGCTCTTCCATCGCACTCTGCATGGTCGACGAAGGGTTAATATCCTGTATTTCCACGGTTTTAAGGGTAATCCCCCAGTCGGAAATGTCATCGGAAATACCGGCTTTCAGCTTGGCCTTAATTTGGTCCCGAGACGACAGCGCCGAATCCAGCGACATTTCACCAACGATCGAGCGCAGCGCCGTTTGCACCAAATTTTGGATAGCAATAGTGTAATTCTCCACACCGTACACCGCCTTCTCCGGCGACACGATGTTGATATAGGCCACCGCGTTGGCAATGATCACCGCATTATCTTCCGTGATGACTTCCTGGGAGGGAATATCCAACACGATATCCTTGGTGGTAATGCGGTAAGCCACTTGATCCACATAGGGAATAATAAAATTCAAGCCCGGGTTTAACGTGCTGTGATACTTCCCCAGGCGCTGCACGATATGTTTATAGCCTTGGGGAACCGTCTTCACCCCCATCGACAATGTCACGATAACCAGTACAACCAGCGCGCCAGTAACTGCCAAGCCGTCCATAGTATTGCTCCTTATAATAATTAAAAAATACGTGGCGCCGCCGCGCTACCGCGGCGGCTGCTCGGCGGCGCTGTGCTGGCGCCGCACAATTAGCGAGTTGCCTGAGATCTCTTCGACCACCACCCGGTCGCCCACCGCCAGTGTTTCCCGGCAAATGTAGGCCCACTCATCACTGCCCATCAGCGGAACACTAAAGCGCACGCAGCCCTCGCCGTGATCTGCGGCGCGAATCACCATGCCCTCCTGGCCAATCACCTGCTCGCGGGACATGCCCGATAAACTGCGGTCTTTCATGCGCGGGTGGACGAAGCGGAACCACAAAAACAAGTCGACGACGGACAGCCCGCCCCAAATCAGCAGTTGCACACTGAAACTGAGCTCGACCACCGCGCTGATCAGCCCCACCGCTATCGCGCTGGCGCCAAACCACAGCATGACAAAGCTGGGCACAAAAATTTCGCTGGCCACCAACAGCAGACCCAAAACCATCCAATGCCAGTACTCTACGTTGTTGTTCAGCCACTCCATTGCGCGCTCCAGGTGCCAAGTCTTTGATCAGTCGCATTATTTAGCCACGATCTGGGCTAATAGCAAGCGTCAAGCCGCCAAATTTACGATTCTTCAACACTGTGCCATGGCAGCAGCCGCCGGCAATTTCCGCTACAATGCGCCCTCATTAGAGAGTAGCTACGTCATGTCATTACCACCGGCCATCTTCAGCCATCGCCCCTATTGGGCAGAGTGCTTCGGCACCGCCCCCTATCTGCCCACCAGCCGCGAAGAAATGGACGCGTTGGGCTGGGACAGCTGTGACATCATCATTGTCACTGGCGACGCCTATGTAGATCACCCCAGCTTTGGTATGGCAGTCATCGGCCGAGTGCTAGAGGCCCAGGGCTTCCGCGTCGGCATTATCAGCCAGCCCGACTGGCAATCCGCCGAGGCCTTTACCGCACTGGGACAGCCCAATCTGTTCTTCGGTGTCGCCGCCGGCAATATGGATTCGATGATCAACCGCTACACCGCGGACCGGCGCCTGCGTCACGACGATGCCTATTCAGCTGACAATGTCGGGGGCAAACGCCCCGACCGCGCCGTCATCGTCTATTCCCAACGCTGCCGTGAGGCCTACAAAGACAGCCCCATCGTGGTCGGTTCGATCGAGGCCAGCTTGCGCCGCATTGCCCACTACGACTACTGGAGCGATAAGGTCCGCCGCTCTATTCTGATGGACTCACGCGCCGACATTCTGCTTTACGGCAATGCCGAACGGGCGATCGTCGACCTCGCTCACCGCGTGTCGCGGGGCGAAGATATCGCCGATATCCGCGACCTGCGCGGCACCGCCTTTATTCGCAACGCCGTGCCCGCCGGCTGGACAGTCGTCGATTCCAGCGACATCGACCGCCCCGGCAAAGTCGACCCCATTACCAGCCCCTACGTGGACACCAGCGCCGACCCCGCCTGCAAGACCGAGCAAAAAAATGCCGCCGCAGACGCCGAGGCCGTGCAAACCGTAACCATTATCGATCCGCGCCAGGCCCGCAAAAACGCCGCGCCAGCTGAGCGTACGGTCATTCGTCTGCCCGCCTACGAGACGGTCAAGAAAGACCCGGTAAGCTATGCCCACGCGGCGCGCGTATTACACCTGGAAACCAACCCCGGCAATGCCCGGGCACTGGTGCAGCAGCACGGCGATAAAGAAGTGTGGTTAAACCCTCCGCCGATTCCGCTGACCACTGAAGAACTGGACTGGGTGTTTGAGCTGCCCTATCAGCGCCGCCCCCACCCGCGCTATGGCGATGCCCGCATACCCGCCTACGAGATGATTCGCAACTCGGTCAATATCATGCGCGGCTGTTTTGGCGGCTGCAGCTTTTGCTCTATCACCGAACACGAAGGCCGCATCATTCAAAGTCGCTCCAAAGACTCTATCGTCCGCGAAGTGGAAAAAATCCGCGACAAAACCCCCGGTTTTACCGGCGTGGTATCCGATCTCGGTGGCCCCACTGCCAACATGTGGCAGCTGACCTGCAAAAGTGAAGAGATTGAGAAAAGCTGCCGACGCCTATCCTGCGTCTACCCCGGTATATGCAAAAATTTGAATACCGACCAAACACCGCTCATCGAGCTCTACCGCGACGTTCGCGGCCTCAAGGGCATCAAAAAAGTGTTGATCGCTTCCGGCTTGCGTTATGACCTGGCGGTGGAAACGCCCGAATACGTCAAAGAACTGGTCACCCACCACGTTGGCGGCTACCTGAAAATTGCCCCCGAGCACTCGGAAGATTCGCCGCTGAGCAAAATGATGAAACCGGGCATGGGCAGCTACGATCGCTTCAAAGCCATGTTCGACAAATACTCAAAACAAGCCGGCAAAGAGCAGTATTTGATCCCCTACTTTATCGCCGCCCACCCGGGCACCCGCGACGAGGACATGATGAACTTGGCGCTGTGGCTGAAGAGCAACGGCTTTCGCGCCGATCAGGTCCAGGCCTTTTACCCCTCACCCATGGCCAACGCCACAGCGATGTATTACTCGGGCAAAAACCCGCTGCGCAAAGTCAGCCGCAACAGCGAGGCCGTGTTCAGTGCCAAGGGCCTGAAGCAGCGCCGCTTGCACAAAGCCTACCTGCGTTACCACGACCCAGAGGGCTGGCCAGCACTGCGAGATTCACTGTTAAAAATGGGCCGCAAGGACTTGATCGGCTATGGCAAAAAACATCTGGTGCCCCCGCGCCAGCCCGCCAACTGGAAATCCAAAAATGCCAAAGGCGGTCGCATGCTGACTCAACACACGGGCTTGCCGCCGCGAAAGTCGTCATAAAAAATTTATTTTATCGGGCGCAAAAGGCTTTCTATACCGCTTAGGACTGTGTATAAAATGTACTTGCTGGCTATAGATGCAGCTTGGTTTTATGTAAAAGCACCACGAAGTCGTTTTTAGTACCTCGTTCTGTTTCATAACTACCCTGCCTATCTCAGCTCAAGCCACACAAGGCACAAATAACACAACGAGGTTTTAAGACATGTCCAGAAGCACTGGTAAAGTAAAATGGTTCAACGAGACTAAAGGTTTTGGTTTCATTGAGCAGGATTCCGGCCCAGACGTTTTTGTTCACTTCAGCGCCATTTCTGGCTCTGGCTTCAAAACACTGGCCGAGGGCCAGGCCGTTGAATTCGACGTGCAGAGCGGTCAGAAAGGCCCTCAAGCGGCGAACGTCACCGTCCTCTAATCATAGAGTGCACAGAGAAGGCGGCCTTTGGCCGCCTTTTTTATAGACGCCGCAAAGCGCCTCAGCGGTGGCGAATGTACCAACAATAATGAATCGGCTTGCTGCGCCGCTTGAAATCCTCATCCAAAGACCAGCCACAGCGATCCTCAACAGCAAAGCGCTGCGACAATGCTTCGTCCAAAATAAAACCGCGCTTGTTCGTGGAAAAAATCAGCAGACCGTCATCGCTCAAACAGCGCATCGCTTGCTCAATCAGCGTACTGTGATCGCGCTGGGTATCTAATACATCGTCCATACGTTTAGAGTTTGAAAACGTCGGTGGATCTAACAGAATTAGATCAAATTGCTCTTCACAATCCGCTAACCAACGCCGCGCATCGCCCTGCTCTGTGCGATGCCGGGCCTCACTTAGACCGTTTAGCGACAAGTTCTGCCGAGCCCATTTAAGGTAGGTGTGCGACATATCCACCGAAGTACTATGGCGCGCGCCCCCCAAACCAGCTTGCACCGTCGCCGCTGCGGTGTAACAAAACACGTTCAAAAAACGCTTGCCGCGAGCGCGGGCGGCAATATCCATACGCACCGGCCGATGATCCAGGAATAAGCCCGTATCCAAGTAATCATAAAGATTAACCAGTAATGTAGCCTGCCCTTCTCTCACTTCTAAGGTTTTTCCGGTCGGCGCCTGCCGCTCATATTGGGTTTTACCACGCTGACGGCGACGCTCCTTAAGCGCGATTGCACTGGGCGAGACGCCGAACACTACCGAACAGGCTTGCATCACTTCGGCGAGACGCCGCCGCGCGTCATCGTCATTAACCGATGCCGGCGCAGCATATTCACTCACATGCACGGCCCCCTCATAGCAATCCACCGCCACGGCGTATTCCGGCATGTCTGCATCGTAAACACGAAAGCAGTGTATGCCTTCGCGTCGGCGCCATTTTTCCATGCGCTTGAGGTTCTTGCGCAAGCGGTTAGCGAACATTTCTGCGCCACCCGATAGGGTAACCGCTGCGGCTTCCATCGCGGGCGCCGCGCGCTCGTGAATCACGTCTTGCTCGCGCACCTTAAACAACAACAACTTGCTGGGAATCGTGCCGTTAAATAGCTGATATTGCCGGCAACTGCGTATCCCCATGCGCTTACCTAAGTCGGGGTTACCGGTAAACACCGCCGCGTCCCAACCCATAAAATGTTCCGCCAACGACTGCCCCAAAGCCCGGTACAGGTGCAGTAACTCAGCCTCTTCACCCAGACGTTCGCCATAGGGGGGATTACAAATTAACAACCCCGGCAGCGTGCCCTCGCTGGGCGGCTCCAGCTCGGCCAACTCACGCCTGGCCACCTTCAGTACGCGCGCAAGACCGGCGCGGCGAATATTATCCTGGGCCTGAGAGACTATTTTCCCATTGCCGTCATAGCCCCAAATCTGCGGCCATTCACGGCCTTCCGCCAAGCGCTGCTTCTCCTTAGCCTGCTCACACAACTGCCGCCACAAGGGCTCGCTGTGACCACGCCAAGCGCTAAAACCCCAATAACTGCGCTGTAAACCAGGGGCAATATCCATGGCCATCATCGCCGCTTCAATTAGCAGCGTGCCACTGCCGCACATCGGATCCAACAAGCCACCGCCGCGACTGGCAATTCCCGGCCAATCCGCGCGCAGTAGCAAGGCCGCCGCGAGGTTTTCCTTCAGCGGCGCCAAGGCGCCGCTCTGCCGATAGCCGCGGCGGTGTAAACTCTCACCCGACAAATCCAGGGCCACCACCACCCGCCCCTTACGCAGGCGCACATGCACCCGCAGGTCCGGCTGCGTTTTTGCAATATTGGGCCTTTCCAAGCCCAACTCGACAAAACTGTCGACAATGGCATCTTTACAGCGCAGGGCACCAAAATGACTGTTGCGAATCTCGCGACTGCGGCCGGCAAAGTCCACCAACAGACTGGCCCCTGGCCCCATAAACTCGGGCCAGTCGACAGCGCGCAGACCGTCGTACAGCTGCTCAGAGCTATCGCCACTGAACTCCGCGACCGGCAGCAGCACCCGGTTGGCCAGCCGCGACCACAGACACAGACGGTACATCACCTCCAGGCTGGCATCGACCCGCACTGCACCGACGGTCTCAGCGGTTTTGCAGGCCCCTAACTGCTCGGCCTCAGTACCCAGCAGCCCTTCCAAGCCCTTGGGGCAAGTCAATATCAGCGACAAAATTTGACTCATATCGCGCCGTCCGAGACCTTGTCGTCATGGAAAATCATATAATTTCTCAATAGCTTAGCCACTTTATTCGGCAACCCTCTAAAAGCTCGGCGCCTTATGCAAAATTGGTCTTCGCCGGAATTGTTAAAGTTTGCTTACATGGTAGTTCGGTTGTAGGCCCTGTGTCACCGGGCCCACAACCTTGGTTCACCGCTGCGGCGCAGATGTCGCCGTATGTGCGGTGAGTGCACGTTGAACAATGGAGGCTATTGCCCTATGAGAAGACAGAAACGCGACATGACAGAGCGCGCCTACCAACGTGGTTATCAGGCCGGCATCACCGGCAAAAACAAAGAGAACTGCCCTCACACTCAGCAACAACTCAAACAGGAATGGATAACTGGTTGGCGAGAAGGCCGAGTCGACCACTGGGATGGCATTGATACCGCCACCGCTCTCCAAAAACAAGCGTTTCACTAACCCCAACAGCGGCGCCGCACGACGCCGACAAGCCGTTTAATAAAAGGCCCGCAACCGCGGGCCTTTTCTATAACAGCCGCTCAGTCAACGGCGTCGGCCCGGCTTGACCGCCGCAACATCGGCTGCCGGCGGCGCCATGCCAGCCATGGCATAGACCTCGTTAACCTCTTTTTCCGGCAATTCAGTCCACATCCCCACCTTCACTTTAGAGGGTATAAAGACCGTTCCGTAGCGCACTCGCTTCAATCGATTGACCTGCAGGCCCTGCGACTCCCACAGTCTTCTCACTTCACGATTTCGGCCTTCCATAATCACCACGTAATACCAGTGATTAATCCCTTCTCCGCCGCCATCGACAATATCGGTAAAGCGGGCCAGACCATCATCGAGTTGTACCCCATCGACCAGCTGCTGCAAGTTTTGCTCGCTGGCGCTTCCCATCACTCGACACAGGTATTCCCGCTCGATGGTGGTAGAGGGGTGCATTAGCTTATTGGCCAAGTCGCCATCGGTGGTGAACAG
This sequence comes from Spongiibacter sp., assembly GCF_041602295.1. Taxonomy (GTDB): domain Bacteria; phylum Pseudomonadota; class Gammaproteobacteria; order Pseudomonadales; family Spongiibacteraceae; genus Spongiibacter. Next base: position 8,403 of record NZ_JBFIGO010000106.1, read on the forward strand.
CAGCAGGCCAGTTGTATTAAAGTCCAGCCGGCCTACGCAAATCCAGCGCTCGCCGGTAACCCTGGGCAGGCGATCAAATACCGAACGCCGTCCCTCGGGGTCTTTGCGGCTGCAAATTTCACCCTCGGGTTTGTTGTATAGCAATACTCGTGGCCGGCCACTTCCCCTATCGACCCTCAGTGGCCGGCCATCAAAGACAATACGCGCCGCCTTGTCGACCCGGTCACCCAAGGTCGCCAATTGGCCATTGACCTGTACGCGACCATCGCTGATGGCCCTCTCCATTTCACGGCGCGACCCCAGTCCGGCGCGCGCCAACACTTTCTGTAATTTTTCGTCTTCGGCACTCATCAGTGCTTATACTCTGTCATTGTGTCGTCCTCATCGACGAGTTCTGCTTCGGCTTCGGCTTCGGCTTCGGCTTCGTCTTCGGCTACGG
>NZ_JBFIGO010000107.1:0-8640 GCF_041602295.1 Spongiibacter sp.
TTCAGCGGTATCGGGTTCACAGTTCCTGGATAACCAAGATCTGAACGCCGGCGACGCCGCGTCATTCAGCTTCGTAAGCTCTGACGGCATCGAAGGCACAACGGGCCTGGCGGCTCCTACCGGCGCCTACTCGACCGATGCAGCCCCTGCCGTACCGGCCCTGTAATTTTCGTCGACAACTGGGCGGCCTTCGGGCCGCCACATCATCAACACCACAGCAACAGTTAAAACATTTAGGAGGTGCAGCATGAAGCGGAAACTGACAGGCAGTGCAACTGGCTCCATTATCTTGTTCTTCGCGTCCAGCATGCTGGCCTCGGTGCTTGGCCTGAGACAGATTGACCGCCTTAATACCGAGACCGCCTGGGTGGCGGGAGGCGATATTCCGGCCGGTCAGATGATTACTCGTGCGCTGCTTCGCGAAGCAAAGGTGAAAGACACGGATAACGCCATTCTCGATCCGCGAGCGATTATCGGTAAAACACTCACCACCAATAAACGCAGTGGGGATACGTTTAGCGCTAATGAGTTGGCGCTGCCCAAGCGACCCACTTTAGCCCAGGCGGTTCCTGAGGGGCGTGTTCTTTATACCCTCAGACCCGATCCTTCCAGCATTCCCTTTGCCCAACTTCGCGGTGGCGACCGCCTGGACGTGCTGGTGACCAATCGCCATGGCGTGCACACTGTGGCCAGCGATGTCCGATTGATCGGTGTCATGCGCAACGGCGCTGCTGCGAATAACACTAGCGCTGATGTGATGAGCCTGTTGCCAAAGGATCGTTCGGCAGCGACCGCTGGTGCCAATGTGGCGTCCTTAGTGGTCGCCGTCTATCCACAGCACGTTTATCCGCTTGCCAGCATTGGCAAGAGTGATAAGGTGAGCTTGGTGCTACACAGTGCTCGCGGTGAAAAATTGGCGGTGCGCCCGGCGGCGACCCACCGTGAAGTAGAAATGGTCAGTGGCCTGTCACGTAAGAAAGTGTTGCTGCGGCTCTAGCGGCAACCACGACTTGAGGAAGGCATCATGTTTGGCTCGCCGCGCAGTGCAGAAAAGACTAAGGAAAAGCCCGCCGACGACAGTGGCGATGACTATATGCGCCGCCTGCGCAGTTTTGTTCACCAGCGTTTGATCGATTCATTAGATGATGGTGGGGCGAGAAGTCTAGGCGATATTGAACAGGTGCGAGAACGCCTTGTTGTCATCCTTGAAGAGCTTGAAGAAGAGCGCGGGATCGCGGTTTCCGACAGCCAGCGACGACAGCTAGAGCAGGAAATACTCGAAGAGCTCGGTGGCTTGGGGCCGCTGGCGCCGTTGATGATTGAAGACGATATTACCGATATTCTGGTTAACGGCCCCCACGAAGTGTGGGTGGATCGTGCCGGCCAGCTGCAGCAAACCACTATCCGCTTTGACGACGACGCACATCTGCGTCGCTTTCTCGATCGCATTGTCGGTGCGCAGGGCAGGCATCTCGATGCCAGCAACCCCATGGTCGATGCGCGACTGGCTGATGGCAGCCGTCTGCACGCGGTGATTCCGCCGCTGTGTGCCAAGGGCGCGATTGTGTCCATCCGCCGTTTTCGCTGCGAGCAGCTCGACGAAGCGCAACTGGTCGCCAGCGGTTTTCTCAGCCAAGACATGCTCGACACCTTGAAGCTGGCGGTGAATGCGGGCATCAACGTCGTCGTCGCTGGCAGCGCGGCAGCCGGGAAAACCACGCTGTTGAATCTTCTGTCGAAGAGCATCCCCGATAATCAGCGCATTGTCACTATTGAAGAAACCGCAGAACTGCGTCTCAGTCACCCTCATGTGATTCCACTTGAGTCACGGGCTGGAAATATGGAAGGCCGCGGCAGTATCAGTTTACGCGAGCTGGTACGCACCGCGCTGCGCATGCGCGCCGACCGCATTATCGTCGGCGAGGTTCGCGGTGGTGAGGTGATGGATATGTTGCAGGCGATGAACGTGGGGCACGAGGGCAGCCTGACCACGGTTCACGCCAACAGCCTGGCCGATGTGTTGCGCCGCCTTGAGTCGCTGGCGCTGATGAGCGACGCCGATATTCCTCGGGAATCGGTGCGCGAAATGATTGCCTCGGCGATACAGCTGGTGGTGCATGTAATGCGCTTTCGCGACGGTTCACGCCGGGTGGTCAGCCTCGGTGAGGTGTATAGCAAGGACGGCGATCTGGGCGTGACGCCGCTGTTTAATTTTAAGACGGACTCTGCCCAGGAGGATGGCGTGATTCGCGGTCACCACGAATACACCGGTGCGCCGCTGCACTTTTTGCAGCAGGTCGCCGCGCGCGGCTTTGCGGTCGATTTACCGTTTTTGAACAACGGGGTGAACCGTGGCCTGGATTAATATTGTTGAACTCGGACTGCTTTTTCTCGCGGTCATGGTTGCCGGTTTTATTGCCTATGCACGTCTGCGTCCGGCAGCGCTTCAGGGCGACAGAGGTTTGCTGCTGGATGATATAAACGTCGACGAAAAACCCTCGCCGATGCGCGCAAATATGCGGACACTCAATCTGCGTATCGAGCCCTTGGTTTTTGTGTTGGTCACTGCTGTTGTCAGTCTGTGTGTTTTTCTCATTGTGTTGGAGTTGTTCCCAGCTAATTTGTGGGTGGCCATTGCGGCCGCCGCCGCGTTTACGGTGATGAGTTTCTTTATGCTGGCCGATATCAGTCAGATGTTGCGTCGCAAGTTTGAAGAGAAATTGGTGGATGCACTGGACCTGATCTATGCGGCAATTCAAGGCGGTTTACCGCCTCGTCAGGCCTTGCTGGTGGCCGCTGAATCCTCCAAGGGCGCCGTAAAGCGCGAGCTGGCGGAGATAGTGGCGCGGCTAGACTACGGTATGCCGGTGGAAAAAGCGGTGGAGCGACTGCGTCTTAAATACGATACAGAAGCGGTGCGTTTGTTTAGTCAGGCACTGGTTGCCAAGTGGCATTCGGGCAGCGACTTCGGCTTGTTGATCAGCTCGGTGAGTGTATTGGTTCGCGACCAGATTCGCCTGCGTATTATGATCAGCGGCCAATTGTCTGGTGCGCGCTACGCGGCAATTTTTACCGGGGCCTTACCCTATTTATTGGTACCGGTATTCCTGTGGAAACAGCCGGACTGGTTTGAGCCTTTGAGCACCAACCCCAATGGCGGCAGTTACCTGATGGCCGCCGTTCTGTTACAGGTTGGCGGCTTTTTGTGGTTGCGCCGTTTGTTGAGGGCAGAGATATGAATGACAGCTGGCTGATTGATATTGTTTTTCTTCTGCTGTTGCTGGGGATTGCGTATATCGCCCTGCGCCTGCGCTCGGCGAGCCTTGAACTTGGCAGCGATGATGCCGAAATCAATTTCGACGAGCAGCAACGGCACTTCAGGCTCTATCCCGGCAAGGGCATTCGCCAGGCGGGCCTGGCACCCAAGCGCATGCAGCTCAGTTATTGGCTGCTGAAATTTACCCTGTTGTTACTGGGGCCAACGCTTTTGCTTGAGTTGAGCGGCGGCACAGTGGCTATCTGGGTGCTGGTTGCGGTCGCCGCCGGGCTGTTTTTTGCATTTGATCTTTGGTTGTTGCTGGTGCGTCGCAGACGCCGCCAGCTCATCACCCGCTCGTTGAATTTTTTTGTGAATTTGTTGGTGGTTTACCTCAAATCGGGAATGAGCCTGGGCAAGGCCTTCGATCAAGCCGCCGAATACGGTTTGGGAAAGAAAAATCCCCTCGCTCAGGAAATTTCCTTACTGAGTAAAGAAATTGAAGCGGGTCGGGGGCGCGACGAAGCTTTTGCCAAACTCGCTCAGCGCACCGGTGTCAGTGATCTTGAAAAAATCGCCGCGGTGTTGCGGGTGGGCTTTCAAGTGGGCTCCCCCGTTGCCGAGACGCTGGCTGCACAGGCTGAGTTGCTGCGTGCCAAGCAAACACAAATGGGCACTGAGTTGGTCAATCGCAAATCGATGGAGGCTATGTTGCCGATGTTGATGGTGTGTTTTCCCATGTTTTTGGTGTTGGTGCTGTTCCCTGCGGCCTCTCAGGTATATGAGGTGTTGCAGATGATGAAAGACTTATTTTGACAGGATGCCTATGAACGGGTTGCTCTTCGCCTCTAAGCCAGTGGATTTAAGCCGTCGCTCCGGTTACCGGCAGCGGCAAGGCGGCTTTATTATCACGGTAGAATTAATCCTGATCACCACTATTGTGATTATTGGCTCTTTGGCTGGGATCTCGGCCATTCGCGATGCGCTGCGGGATTACAGTGCCGATAAAGCGGGTTCGGTTGCCTTAGTCCGCGATGCCAATGGCGTGATACTGGGGCCGGCGGTGGACTACGACGAGCACGAAGCCCCGCGTATTCCCTATATTGACCGCAGTGTGTTGCCGCTGGCGCCAGACCCGGCCCACCGCAACTACCGAGCGTTGATCGGTGTGCGCGACGACCGCTTTACCGGGCGCGAGCCGGTTTACTATTCCGGTGGCAATTGCACCGGCACACCCTGTATTAAGGTAGCCGGTGATGAGGCGACAGACAGTCGGGGTTTAGATGGCAACTTGGGCGGCGGCTCCGTCGGCTATATTTACGCCTTACAGGGCGGCCCCACTTACGCCATTGGCAGCTCTCCCGACGGTATCAAGGGCTTTTTGTTTCGTCAGGCGCCGCAGGCCTGCCCGATTGACGCGGCTGAAATTCGTTCCCGCTATGTGTCTCAGAAAGTTGTGAGTGGATCGCCCTGTGAGGCCTTTGCTGGAGGCGGCCCTACTGAACCACATACCGATTGTCTGGTTAGCAGCAGTATCGCAGACGCACTTCCCTGCGAATGCCCGGCTGGCTACGAAGACAAAAGTGACCTGTTAAGCGCCTACCTTCCCGAGATTGAATCCCGCGCTGATCGGGTTTTCGCCCAGATCAACAACGATAACGTCATTGGCAAGACAATTAGCACGCTTAATGGCGGCCCACTGGTTCGGCCGGAGGTCGGTAAGATTTGCTGTCCGCTGGGCGCGCCTCTGGAAGCCGGAAATATCGTCGATACTGTGGTCTATTTGCTGGCCTATAACTCATTACTGAATATTAGCGACGATAATACCTTGACGGCGACCCTGGTCGAGCGCGCTGAAATCATTCTGGCTTCGCCGCCGATCAACCTGGCTCCAGGGGAGTTGAAGTGCCTGTCGAATCTGCGACTGGCTTTGGCTGAATCGGTGCCCCATCCCGATGACGCGGAGCGCAATGCCCTAGAGTTTTTCCAGACGCCCTTTAGCATCGCTCTGCCAGCGGATGTTGTCGGCCAGAATAGCAGCGGCGGCCCCAATTGGATTTACACTGCGCCGCGCAGTGAAGCCCCGTGACCCCTCGGTAAACACGTATCGTCGCAGAGGGAGATCTTCGCTAGTTTGTACAAACAGTGTCGAGTGTTACGTAGTTCATGCTTGGCTGCGCCCACCTCGAAGCACTGCTACTAGTGGAGAGCGATGATGAAACGCCGAATTAGCAAAAGCTGGTTGGCCAGTGCCCAGGCTGGATTCGTAACGGCTGAGATATCCCTGCTTAGCGCGATGATGGTGACTGGCGCAGGGGTGGGCTGGTTGAGCCTTCGCGATGCGCAAACTGCCGAGATCGCCGATCTGGCGGAGGCCGTAGGGGCCGTCGATCAAAGCTACTCCTATCGCGGTTTACGGGCCGGGCACGGTGGTGCCAGTGTGGCGGGGTCGAGCTTTCGCGACACGCCTGATAGCGGTGATGGCCAGCGCGTGCAGTATTTGCCCAGTCGCGAAGTTGAGGGCCAAGGTCGCCCCTAGGGTGATTTGCAAAATGCTTCCCATAGTACAAAGTTAGTCGCTTACAGCGGCGTGAAGGCGCCGCTTCCCCGTCACATCCCCCTTGCTTCCCCAGTAACTGCGCAGCCTAGCGAGAATTTCTACATTATTGGCCAACTGGCCTGGCTCTTGCTGTATGACACCTAGATACATTCTTTGATGGATATTTGGGGCAAGGTCATGACATCAGCAAGCAGCTTTCGACGCAACCTCAGTTGGCTCGCCACTGGCGAACTGATGGTGCGTGTGTCGCGGTTACTGGCCACCCTGATATTGGCCCGCTACCTGAGTTTGCAGGATTACGGCATTGCTGCCCTGGCGGTTGCCTCGGCGGAGATTGTGAGGATCCTGGCGGCTAATGGTATTGGCAACCTAATCTTAAAAGCGGAGAAGGCGAAGCTAGTACTGGTAACGCAAACGGTGTTCTGGCTGAACTTGTTGATTGGGATAAGCATGTTTGCGCTGCAATTTTTCGCCGCGCCGTTGATTGCTGAGCTCTACCAGGCTGCAGTCCTTGAGTCCCTGCTCCGCGCCTTGTCGTTCAGTCATCTTATTTATCCATTCGCGATGGTCCAGTTCAACTTACTGCAGCGCGATAGCCGCATGAAGGAAGCGGGGCTGATCATGGGGGCGACGGTTACCCTAGACAATGTGCTCTGCGCGGTACTGGCCTTGAGTGGCTTTGGTGTGTGGTCGGTTATCTGGCCCAAGTTGTTTGCGGCGACATTGTGGGTGCTGGTGATCAATCGGCGCGTTCGCTGGCTACCACGGCTGCAGTTCTCCTGGAGTGAACTGCGCGAAGCACGTCGTTATTCCGGTGGTGTGCTGATGGCGGAATGCCTGAAAAATGGCCGCAATCAGTTTGATATGTTTATTCTTGGCCGCCTGTTGCCGGCCGACATTTTCGGTTTGTATGCCTTTGCTCGCAATGCCGGCCTGGGGATCAGCCTGTCGCTGACCAACGGTTTTAATACCGCGCTGCTGCCCAAATTGTGCGATGCTCGCCGTGCGGGTGAGTCGCTGGGCAAAAGTTATTTTTTGAGTCTGGCCACCGCAATGAAATTCATCGCGCCGCTTATTCTTTGTCAGGCATTGTTGGCGCCCGTCTATGTGCCGTTGCTGTTTGGTCCGCAGTGGGCGCCAGCGAGTATGCTGATTGTTGCGCTGTGTTTGTCGGCCATTCCGCGCATGGTGTTTGAATCGGCAAGTATGTACTTCCGGGCGGCGGACCAGTTGCGCAGTGAAAACCAGGCAGCTGCAATATTTACTCTGTTGTTTTGTGGGGTGATTGCCATGACCAGTGTGCTGGGCGCACAGGCTGTCGCGGTGGCGATGATCGGCTGTTATCTTGTTGGCGCGGCACTGTTGTTGGCAGTCATTGCTCGCAGTGCTGATAACACTGTTAGTCGCGAACTATCTGTTGCCTGAGTCGCGGCCAGTCATTGCCGTTAGCCCCTGTCCAATCCTCTTGTTCTCTCGTCTATTTCCTCTTGTGTAGTTTGAATAATTAAGGTGCTTTGCAAAATGCGATTTTTTTTGCTGAAGCATTGCCTTAAGTGTCGTAAGTGTTATTTAAAATCCTTTTAAATCATATAGTTAAGTAAATTTTTAGGCTTGGCACAGCGGTTGCAATTCCCAGAGAAAGTCATCATGAACGGGATCACAGCCATGCAAGCAATCAAAAACCAAGTCAACAGCGTCTTTGCCCTTTTCCTTGCCAGTTTGTTTTCACCTGTCGACCTCGGCATCAAGCAGTTCGCGAAGCGGGGTTACAAGCGCGGCTACGACATTCTTCTCAGCAGTCTGCTGTTGGTGATGTTGTCTCCGCTACTCCTTATTACTGCCCTGGCGGTGTGTCTGGAAAGTCGCGGCCCAGTATTTTTTCGCCAGCAGCGCGTCGGTAAAGACGGCAAGCTGTTCAGCATGATCAAGTTTCGCTCGATGAGCACGGATGCCAAATTGCACGCCGCTGTCGCGGAGATGGAAAGTGATCGCGACGGTGTGTGCAAGAAGTTTGTTAACGATCCCCGTGTGACACGCACCGGCCGGATTATTCGCAAACTCTCTATTGATGAACTGCCGCAGTTGATCAATGTGCTGCGCGGTGAAATGTCGCTGATCGGTCCGCGTCCCGCTCTGCAAGAAGAAGTGGCTCAGTACAGCGACTACGATCGCCAGCGCCTGGCTGCGCTGCCGGGCATCTCCGGTTTGTGGCAGGTGTCGGGCCGGGCGGACTTGAGTTTTGAAGAGCAGATCGACCTAGATTTGCGCTACATCCGCGAGTGCAGCTTGTTCGCCGACATTCGCATTACTCTGCAAACCATCCCAGCAGTACTGCGCGGCAGTGGCGCGTACTAATAAGGCAACAGCGGTAATAACCCCTACAGATAGGTATAGGCTCATGACATTCTTGGAAGAAAACGTAAAGACAACGACTGCTCAAAGCACTGCGCGCCGCGGCGCCCCCCTGGTGAGTGTGGTGATCCCGATGTACAACGCAGCGGCGTACTTGCAGGATTGTCTGGATTCAGTGCTGGCTCAGACCTACAAAAATTTCGAAGTGATTGCCGTGGATGACGGTTCGCCAGATAACTGCGCTGAGATTATCAGCGCTTGCCAGGACCCCCGAGTCAAGCTGGTTCAGCAGCGCAACCGCGGCCTTGCCGGCGCGAGGAATACCGGTATCTGTCGCGCCAGCGGCGACTATATTGCCTTTCTCGACTCAGACGACATGTGGCGTCCAGAAAAACTGGAAATGCATGTGGCGCATTTGCGTGCCAATCCCTCGGTGGGAGTCAGTTACAGCGCCTCGCAGTTTATGGATGAA
>NZ_JBFIGO010000108.1:0-8520 GCF_041602295.1 Spongiibacter sp.
GACAAGTTGGCCGAGGTGGCGGCGCAGTGCGCGGGCGCGGCGGAGGTGGCGGTGTATCCCTGCGATGTCAGCGACGCCGACGCGGTGCAGCGCTTGGCCGGCCAGGTCGGCGAGGTCGACGTGCTGATTAACAATGCCGGCAGCTGGCACGGTGAACCGGTGCAGACGATGGCGGTGGACGACTTTGACCGCATTCTTGCCGCCAATCTGCGCAGCCTGTTTTTAATGTGCCGGGCGTTTTTACCGGCCATGCTGGCCAAGGGGCGCGGTGATATTTTCAATATGGCGTCCACCGCCGCTATTGAGGGCTATGCCGGGGTTTCGGCCTACTGCGCGGCCAAGCACGGCGTGCTGGGCTTTAGCCGGGCGCTGCGCGAAGAGCTGCGCGGCAAGGATATCCGTGTCTGCTGTGTGCTGCCGGGGCCGACCTGGTCGCCGTCCTGGCAGGACAGCGGGGTGGACCGCCGGCAGCTGATGCCCACCGAGGATGTGGCGCGGGCGTTTTGGGACCTGTATCAGCTGGATCGCAATGTGGTGACCGAGGAAATTGTGCTGCGCCCGCAGGCGGGTCATATCAGTAGCTGAGCGACTCATCCATTTGGGTTTGGCAGAGCGGCAGTGCGCGGCGTAAGATCACAGTTATAACAATAATGTGTCACAAGGACTTTGCCCATGATCCTGCGCCCGCTGGCCTGCGCCGTTGCCCTGTGTTTTCTTGCCGCCTGTGGTGGCGGTTCGTCGTCTGGCGGCAATGCCGCTAAGGGCGGCGATGATGGCGGCGGTCCACTGCCGCCGCAGCCCCGCGGCGGCCTGCCCAGTGGCGCGCCGGCGGCGGCCACGGCCGAGGCGCCGACCCTGGCCGGTCCACCGGCTTGGCCGTTTGCCGAGGGCGCGCCGCGCACCTCGGGCAGTGGGCGCTATGCCCACGGCGCCTATTACTGGACGGACTTTCTCTACGACGCCTCGGGGGCCAAGGGGCCGAATGTACCGTTTTACCGCATCGGAACACCCACTGGCGGCAGCCTGCACTATCCCGACGCCAATATGGCGGGCAATGGCGCCGACATCTTTATTGTCGGCGTCGGCAAAAAAGACGATGAGATTTATTTGCGGGTGGACTGGCAAACGCTGATCGATGCCAGCGTGCCGGTGGCGGCCTTTGCCGTCGACTATCAGCCCGGCGGTAGCGCGGAGTGGCCGGGCATCGCCAATCTGCGCAGTGACGGTGTCGATGCGCTGGTATTTGTCTCGGCCGATGGCGCGCTGATTGACCGCAAGGACGGCAACGGCCCGCAGCCGCTGGCGCCGGTTGCCGTGGACATGGCCTCGCGCTCTTTTGTGGCGGTGCTGCCCGCCGATACCTTGCCCACCGCCGAGCCCTGGACGCTGTACCTGGCGTCGGGGATTAATAATGGCGAGGGCGGGTTTTTAAACGATCCGGCGGGCTTCCGCAGTCTGCCTCACCAGCCGCCAGTATTTAATATGGCGTTTCGCGACTACGACGACGAGCCGGCGCTGTCGAACTTCTGGTTTGATGAGAGCCAGGCCAATGCGCTGAATAGCGGTGATGTATCGGCTTTTGCCGTGCAGATTGACTGGTCGCGGATGGGTGACACCGAGCCTGAAGCGGTTCACTACGGCTATAGCAATCGCTGGTATCTGTCCTCGGTGTCGGGCACCGAACTCGGCGACGGCAGCTTTGCCGCCGGGGTGGATCGCAGTGAAGGCGCCACGGTGTCGATTCCCGCGTACTTCGATGCAGTGCAACCCTACGGTCTCTATATTCCCAGTGGTTACGACCCGGCCAACAGCGCGCCGAGTTTATTTACCTGGCTGCTGCACAGCTTTACCCAGAACCACAACCAGTACAGTGCCAGCGTGCCCAACTATTTGTTGGCCGCCTGTGAAACCCTGCGCCAGTCAATTTGTGCGACCCCATTGGGGCGCGGCCCGGCAGGTTACTATGAGGCCGCGGCAGAGCTGGACTTCTGGGAGGTGTGGCGCGATATCGCCAGCCACTTCAATCTCGACAGCGAGCGGGTGTTTACCACCGGCTACTCCATGGGCGCTATCGGCTCGATCAACTTAATGGTGAAGTACCCCGAGGTGTTTTTTGGCGGGGTGATTCTGGCCGGCTCGCACGCCAATGCCAAACTGCTGCCCTGCTCGCTGGACAATAACGGCTGTGTGGAACCCAAGGGGCCGGAGCTGATGGAAAACCTGAAGTGGAACGGCTACTACCAGGCCCACGGCAGTTTCGACCAGCTGGTGCCGTTTTTTGATGCCCGCGCCACCGCCGATGGCATGCGCGATTTTGGCTACCGCTACACCTTTGATCACTACCTGGCTGAAGATCATATTGTCTGGACCCTGAAAGATGTGGGTTATTCCGCGTTTGAGCAGGCCGCGCAGTGGATGGTGCAGTGGCAGGAGGCCGAGGACGCGCGCCGCGCCGCCCCCGGTGAGCTGGTCTACCGCTGGGAGCCGGATAAGGTGAATGCAGACTGGGGCCTGGGTCCCCGCGGCGCCTGGTGGCTGGAGGAGGTCGAGGCGGTGGCGCAGGCTGGGTTTGCCGAAATTCGCGCCCGCTCTGCCGCCCTGCCGGAAGCCGCAATAGAGCCACAGGCTTACAGCAATGAGCCGATTTTCCCGGATGCCAATACGCTGAGCCCGGCGCTGCGCGACGGCCAGCATTGGCAGCGCGGCGAGCTGCCCGCGGCCTCGGGCCTGCTCACGGTGCAATTAACGCAGGTTGCGGCGTTGACGCTGAACCTGGTCGAGGCGGGGCTGGCCGGACGCGATGACAAGCGTATCGAGCTGTCCAGCGATGGCCCCTATCAGCTGCGCTTAACCGGCTTGGAAAAGGGTGAGGTGGTCGCGGCCGCAGGCCAGCGAGTGACCGCTGCTGATGGCGCAGTGCTGTTGGCGATGCCCGCCGGTGAGCAAGTCATCAGTTTTCCATAATTGCTCATTACATTGTGATGTCACGATTGCAGAGGGTGGTGTATGTCGGCTCGTAAACTATGGCTTATGGTGGCCGCACTCTGTGCGCTGAGCGGCTGTGGCAGTGATTCGCCGGCCGCATCGGCGGGAGCTAGTGACCAGGTCGAGGCTGCGTCGCGCTGTAATACGTTGACCGAGCACCCCTGGTGCGACGCCGCGAAATCGGCCGCCGAACGCGCCGAATTGCTGGTGGCGGCGATGAGCCTGGAGCAAAAAATCGATTACTTGGCCGGCGATGACCCCCAGGCCTCGGCCACCGGTGATCCCTACGTCGGTGTGGTTAACGGTATTGCCGAACTCGGCCTGCCGGCACTGCGCATGAGCGATGGCCCGGTCGGTGTGCGCGGCAGTCCCGCCACGGCGATGCCCATTCCCTTGGCACTGGGCGCCAGTTTCAATCCCGAGTTGGCCCAGCGCGTCGGCGCGGCCATTGCTAATGAGGTGCGCCACAAGGGCAATGACCTGGTGCATGCGCCGGTGGCAGATATTGTCCGCAATCCGTTGGCGGGGCGCAGTTTTGAAACCTTTGGCGAAGACCCACTGCTGGTCAGCCAGATGGTGGTCGAGTGGGTGCGCGGTGCACAGGCCGAAGGGGTGATGGCCAATGTGAAGCACTATTTGATGAATACCCAAGAGGGCGTCGTCAGTGTGCCGCCGATTGCCGCCGTGGTGGGTGGGCGCTCGGTGGTTAACGCCGTCGTCGATGAACGCAGCCTGCGCGAAATCTATTTGCCGCCCTACGAGGCGGCAGTGAAAGACGCCGACGTGGCCTCGGTGATGTGCGCCTACAATTACGTTAACGGCGAGCCCGCCTGTTCCAGCCCGCAGTTGCTGCAAGGGGTGTTGCGCGACGAGTGGGGCTTTGATGGCTTTGTGGTAACCGACTATTTTTTTGCCCAAAAAGATACCGTGCAAAGCGCCAATACCTCGGCGCTTATCGAAATGCCCTACGGCGTCTTTTTCTCCCAGCCGCTGTTGCAGGCCGCCGTGCAATCCGCCGCGGTGGAAGAGCAAACCCTGGATGCCAACCTCAGGCAAATTTTCCGCAGCTTGTTTCGTTTTAATTTCTTTGATCGCCCCAGCTATGAGCGCAATGACGAGCTGATTGATCAGGCGGCGCATGCGCTGTTGGCCCGCGACGTGGCCGAGCAGGGCGCGGTGCTGCTGCGCAATGCTGGGGTGCTGCCGCTTACCGAGGAAGTAAAAACCTTGGCGGTAATCGGTAAGTCCGCAGAGCAGAGGCCGAGCGGCGGTGGCTCGTCGTTTGTCACACCGTTTCGCTTTCAGACCCCACTTGAGGCGATACGCCGACGGGCGGGGCCCGATGTTGATGTGCAGTATGCCGATGGCAGCGATCTGGCCGCCGCTGCTGCGCTGGCGGCGCAGGCCGATGTTGCCGTGGTGTTCGCCAGCAATATTGCCACTGAGGGCAGCGATCGCTACTGCCTGTCGCTGGATTGCACTCTGGCCGATGCGCCGGACTCACTGTTGTTGAACAGCCTGCAAAATGGCGCGCCGGATTTTCTCGATCAGTTGTTAGATCCGGTGTTTGCCAGCTCGCCAATTCGCGAGGTGCTGGATCAAGCCTTTGCGCCGATTTTGTTGGGCGCGCCGTTGCTGCCCCTGTCGCACGACAACCAAGACGCCTTAATCGCAGCGGTAGCGGCGGTCAACCCGGCCAGTGTGGTGCTGTTGCAAAACTCGGGCGCGGTGCTGACCCCCTGGCGCGAGCAGGTGGATGCCATTCTTCAGGTCTGGTATCCGGGGCAGGAGGGCGGCGAGGCGATAGCACGTCTGCTGTTTGGCGATAGCGACCCCGGCGGCCGTCTGCCGCTGAGTTTTCCCGATAAAGAAACGGATACCCCAGTGGCGGGCGACCCGCAGCGCTACCCCGGTGTGGCCAATCAGGCGGCGCATTCCGAGGGGGTGTTTATCGGCTACCGCTGGTTTGATCAACAGCAGCGAGAGCCGGCCTATGCCTTTGGCCACGGCCTGTCCTACACCGATTTTGTCTTGAGCAACCTCGCGGTCAAACAGCACGGCGATGGCGGCGCGCTGGTGACGGCGCAGCTGCGCAATACCGGCGGCAGGTCGGGCTGGGCGGTGCCGCAATTGTATGTTGGCCTGCCCAGTGCCGCCGCCGATCTGCCGCAGCCGCCCTGGGCTTTGAAGGCCTTTTCCAAGCACTGGCTGCGGCCCGGGGAGTCGGTCAGTTTGCGCTACGAGCTTGACGCTCGCGCGCTCAGTTACTGGGAGCCGCTTAGCGGCACTTGGCAGCGGGCACCGGGCAACTACCGCTTTGCTCTGGGCGAGTCCTCGCGCGCGCTGAGCCTGCAGCAGGATTTGTCGTTTGCCGGCGGCTGAGTGCAGGGTGCTGCACTTGCTGATAGAGTGTATTCGCTGATTACATTGGGCTCTATCAGAGCCAGTGGCTAATACAACGATAATAAGCGAGGTGGACGATGGCGCGATCTGGGACGTTTTACCGAACCTGTAATCTCTGCGAGGCGATGTGTGGCGTTGCCATTGAGCTGCAAGATGAACAGATCATTTCGATCAAGGGCGATCAACAGGACCCCTTCAGTCGCGGTCACATCTGTCCCAAGGCCCTGGCACTGAAAGATCTTTACGAAGATCCCGAGCGCCTGCGCAAGCCCATGGAAAAGCGCGACGGCCAGTGGCATGAGCTGGACTGGGACGAGGCGTTGGATCGGGTGGCCGAGCGCATGCGTGCCCTACAGCAGCAGCACGGCAAAGATGCGCTGGGCGTCTACTTGGGTAACCCCAATGTGCACAATATGGGCGGCACACTGCTCAATGGCGGGTTTTTACGGGCCTTGAAAACCCGCAATAAATTTTCGGCGACCTCGGTGGATCAATTGCCCCACCATATCGTCGCCTGGCAGATGTTTGGTCACCAGCTGCGCATCCCGGTGCCGGATATCGATCGCAGCGATTACTTTGTTATTGTCGGCGCCAATCCGCTGGCCTCCAACGGCAGCATTATGAGCGTGGCGGATGTGCGCGGCCGGCTCAAGGCGGTGAAACAGCGTGGCAAAGTGGTGGTGATCGATCCGCGTCGCAGCCAGACCGCCGAGCTGGCCAATGAGCATCATTTTATTCGCCCCGGCAGCGATGTGTTGCTGCTGTTGGCCATGCTCAATCACCTGTATGCCTCGGGCAAGGTCGACGCCGGGCGCTGTGCAGATTTTCTCGATACCGACCCCAGTGAGCTCAAGCCCTTTTTTGACGACTTTGCGCCCGAGCGGGTGGCCGAGCATACCGGTATCGCGGCCGCCGATATCCGCCGTCTGGTTGATGAATTTACCGCCGCCGAGGCGCCGGTGCTGTATGGGCGTATGGGGGTGTCGGTGCAGGAGTTTGGCACCCTGTGTCAGTACCTGATTATGCTGTTTAACCTGCTGACCGGCAGTGTGGATCGCGAGGGTGGTTTGCTGTTCAGCACGCCCGCTGCCAATGTTCTGCCGCAGACCGGGCGCGGCCATATGGGGCGCTACCACAGCCGGGTGCGCGGCCTGCCCGAATTTAACGGCGAGCTGCCGGTGTCCACCTTGGCAGAGGAGATCACCACGCCTGGCGATGGGCAGATTAAGGGCATGGTGCTCATTGCCGGTAACCCGGTGCTGTCGACGCCCAATGGCGAGCAGCTGGACAAGGCCTTTGCCGAGCTCGAGTTGTTGGTGGCGGTGGACTTTTATATTAACGAAAGCAGTCGCCACGCCGATTTTATCCTGCCACCCGTCAGCCCGCTGGAGCGCGAACACTACGATGTGATTTTTAATCTGCTGGCGGTGCGCAACAACGCCCGCTATGCGCCGGCCTTGTTTGAGCCGGGTCCACAGGCGCGCCACGACTGGCAGATTCTGCTGGGGTTGCGCGACCGAATCAGTCCGCCGAAATCGCTTAAAGAGCGTCTTAGTCGCCGCTTTGAGCAAGCGCTCGGCCCCAGCGGCATGCTGGCGCTGCTGTTGCGCCGCGGCCCCTTTGGGGGCGGTGTTAATCCCTTTAAGGGACTGACGCTGGGCAAGTTGAAAAAATCGCCCCACGGTATTGATCTCGGCCCCCTGCAGCCGCAGTTGCCGGGCGATTTGTTTCACCGAGATAAGCGCATTCATGTCAGCGCGGAGTTTTTCTTGAGTGATTTGCCGCGAGTTAACAGTACTTTCTTTAATGGTGCTGCGGCGCAGGAATTTGTATTGATCGGTCGCCGCGATGTGCGCAGCAATAACTCCTGGCTGCATAACAGTCAGCGTTTGGTGAAGGGCAAAACGCGCTGCACGGTGTTGCTGCACCCCGAAGATGCCACGCGTTTGGGCTTTGACGATGGCGTAACGCTGAGGGTGCGCTCGCGGGTGGGCAGTGTTGAACTGCCGGTGTGCGTCAGCGATGAGGTAATGCCGGGGGTGGTGAGTATTCCCCACGGTTGGGGGCACCACCGCAGCGGCACGGGGTGGAGTCTGGCCGAGGCCAATGCCGGGGTCAGCGTTAACGATTTAACGGACGAGCATTTTATCGATCTGCTGTCGGGCAACGCCGCTCTTAACGGTGTGCCGGTCACGCTGGAGGCGGTCGGCTAGGCGCGCTGTGGTATTGCTGTTAACACGATAAAAATAACGATATTGAGAGAGATACTATGCACAGATCAGCCCTGATGTCGGCGTCGCTGGCAGCGGTGCCCCTGCTTGGCCTGCTCAGCCAGCCGGTTTTTGCCCAAGCCGATAGGCGCGCCAGTCTGGAGGAGGTGGTGGTTACCGCGCGCCGCCGTGAGGAAAACCTGCAAGAGACGCCCTTGGCAGTGTCGGCTATTGGGGCCGATATGCTCGAGCAGATGGGCATCAGCGATATTGAAGATGTGGAAACGCTGGCACCCAGCCTGCAGTTTTCCCAGACCAACTACAAGGCGCCGGCGATTTTTATTCGCGGTATTGGTCAGCGCTCGGGCAATCCGGTGCTCGACCCCGGTGTCGGCATGTATTTGAACGGTGTTTATATACCGCGCTCCGATGCCCAGTTGCTCGATGCGGTAGACGTGGCGGCCATTCAGGTGCTGCGCGGGCCTCAGGGCACGCTGTTTGGCAAGAATAATATTGGTGGCGCGATTTTGGTCGATTCCAAAAAGCCCTTCACCGACGGCGTAGAATTTACCGCGAAAGTGGCCGGTGGCAGCTTTGGACAAAAAAGTGCCAAGCTCGGTGCCAATCTGCCGCTCAGTGATAGCCTGGCGATGCGTGTAGCGGTGAATGCCAAGCGCAGCGAGGGCTCGATTGATAATATCGCCGGCGACAGCGCGCTGTTTGATCAGGATCGCATGGCGCTGTCGTCGCGGCTAATTTGGTATGTCAGTGACGAATTTGAAGTGGATGTGTTTGGCTTTCTCAGTCGCATCGATGAACGTGGTTCACCCTATAACTGTGTGTTCCAAAACGAGCAGGCCATTCTGACTCAGGGGATTTATCGCGGTGATCGCGGTCGCGATCTGAAAACCGCCTGTGATGA
>NZ_JBFIGO010000109.1:0-8482 GCF_041602295.1 Spongiibacter sp.
CGCCGTGATACTCACAGGCCATCGCGAACGGCGGCCAAGCCGGGTCGAGATTTTTTCGACTCTTATGGTAGGCAAATGGGATATTTCTGCCCAGGCAAATAACCGCATCCGCTTGTCGCTGGGATACCAAGTCGGCATAGGCGCGCTCGCGCTCGGGGTTTTGTTGGGTATCGCCGAGTAATATCCGATACTGTTGCTGATGGGCAATATGCTCAATGCCTTGAATAATATTGGCAAAAAACGGGTTGGCGATGTCGGGTACCAATACCACGACCGTATTGCTGCGGCGGCGGCGAAAATTTCGCGCCAAGGTATTGGTTACATAGCCGCTCTTTTTTACCGCCGCCATGACTTTGGCGCGGGTTTTTTCCGACACTTTTTCGGGTTCAGCCAAGGTGCGCGATACGGTAGCGATTGAAACACCGGCGATTTCGGCTACATCCTTAATCGTCACCATTAACAGGTTTCCCCAGAAGCAAAACACGAAGTCTAATACAGTGACCGCATGGTGGACAGCGAAGACGGTCGGGTCGCGCTGCTATGCCTTGGCGCTGGAATAATTCTGGGTTTTTGCCCTATCTCGCAACCAGATGGCGCCGAATACCGGCAATAATATCAGTGGTAAAATGGCCACCGCCTGAAAGGATTGGACTGAGGCGTCGCGCAGTACCTCAGCCAGGGCATCACCTTCGAGGCTCATCAGCTTGTCTACGCCACCCGCAGCCTCTATTTTGGCACGGTCAAAAATAGCGCCCATCTGCGGCAGCACGAACTGAATGGATAGGCCGCCGGCAAAGCCGGTTAATCCGAGAAAAAGCGCGCCTCCGCGTGGGTAGCGCTCGTTTACTGATGACAACATGGTTGGATAGAGGTAACAGACGCCAACTCCCCAGACCGTGGCCGACAGAAAAGCGGTAAGGGGTGAGTTGGACAAGCTCAGGCCATACAGGCCGGCTGAGGCCAATAGGCAGCCGGCCCATAGCAGGCCGATTGACGAGATACGTTTGGCAATAGCACCGGCAAAATAGCGCATCACGAACATCAGCATACTGACGTAAATCAGCACAAAAATACCGGGCATGCCAACAATATTTGTTAGTGAAATATCGACCCATTGTCCCGGTGCCAGCTCCGAGGCCGCGGTAATCATCATGCAAAAAAACCAGATGAAGAACCCCGGTGATCGAATTAGTTCACGGAACATATCCTGATAGGAAACGCCGCGCTGAACGCGTTCGGTAACCGGGAACTGGGTAGAAAGGGTCCAGTAAGCCAGCCACAGGGCCGGTATGATAAGGACCAGCAGGTTGACTTGCCAAGGCAGTGATAGCGCGGCAAAAGCTAGCCCCGCTAGGCCGCCCGCGACAATACCCGCCGGCCACCAGGCGTGCAGAATATTCAGTCGGTGGGTTTTTTCCTCGGGGTAAATAGCTGTGATCATTGGGTTGCTGGCCGCCTCTACCGCGCCCCAGCCGAAGCCGGTAAGCAGGAAGCCGGAAAATATAAGCCAGTAGCTGCTGTGACTAACGTCTAAAAAAGACGCCGCGATGACGATTGCGCTGCCGAGCACGTAGCCGAAAGCAGAGAAAAGCAGCATCGTGCGCATTCCTAGCCAGTCGACCAGCGCGCTGCCGAACACTAAGGTCAGTGCAAAGCCAATAAAGGTCGCGCCCAAGACCTCGCCGACCAGCGCGGCAGAGCGCGCTAAGTCTAAGTGATTGAAGATGTCGTTCTGTATGTCGGAGGCGATGCTGGCCCGCACCGCAAAACCGAGGCCGATCATGAAAATCGATAGATTACCGACGAGCAACAGACGTTTACGATCCAGCTTTGTGTTCTGCTTAGAGGGTTCAGGCATAGTGACTCCCATTGATTAGTTATTGTTATAAAGCTCATGGCGCGACGTTAATCATTTTCTGATTCGGTCTTTATACCGTCCAGTGGTGGTGCTATCTGCCAGCCACCGACGCAGAGTGTTTTGTTCGCGCGTGTAGCGTTTGTTGTTGTGCTCACCAACGCCGCTAGTAAAAGCAATTGCTGTCGGCTCATTCCAGACCCAGTAGACGGCGGTTAAGGGAATCGTCTGTTTTAACGCCGGCAAAGTCATCAAAGGCGCGGTCGGTCAGACGTATCATATGCTCGCGAATGAAGGGGGCTCCTTCTCTGGCCCCCTCTTCCGGATGTTTAAGGCAGCACTCCCACTCCAACACGGCCCAGCCGTTGTAGCCGTACTGGGCAAGTTTGCTGAAAATAGCGCGAAAATCGATTTGTCCGTCACCGGGCGAGCGAAAGCGCCCGGGCCGCTCTACCCAGCCTTGGTAGCCACCATAAACGCCGCTGCGGCCGCTGGGTCTGAATTCGGCATCTTTTACGTGAAACGCCTTAATGCGCTCATGGTAGAGGTCAATAAAGGCGAGATAGTCCATTTGTTGCAGGATTAAATGGCTGGGGTCATAGAGAATGTTTGCGCGTGGATGTTGGTCTACTGCGTCAAGGAAGCGTTCAAAACTGGCGCCATCGTGGAGGTCTTCGCCGGGGTGGATTTCAAAACAGCAATCGACCCCTGCGTCTTCAAAGGCATCCAGGATGGGCCGCCAGCGCTGGCCGAGTTCCGCGAAACCGGCTTCAACCAGCCCTTGCGGTCGCTGAGGCCAGGGGTAGAGGGTGTGCCATAACAGCGCGCCTGAGAACGTTGCATGGGCGTTTAGCCCCAGTCGCTGGCTCGCCTTGGCCGCGAGTTTCAACTGCTCAACAGCCCAGGCCTGGCGGGCCTGCGGATTCCCTCTAACTTCGGCGATGCTAAAGCCGTCCATCAGCGAATCATATGCCGGGTGGACGGCGACCAACTGTCCCTGTAAATGGGTGGACAGCTCGGAGATTTCCAAACCTGCGGCCCTGATCCGGCCGTTGAGTTCGTCGCAGTACTCCTGACTCTCTGCTGCCAGTTTCAAGTCAATCAAACGAGGGTCTGTGGTGGGCAGCTGAATGCCCCTGTAGCCGAGCCCTGAGGCCCAGTCACACAGACCGTCGAGTGAATTAAATGGCGCGTTATCCGCGATAAATTGCGCTAAAAATATGGCGGGACCTTTTATCATAATAAAATGCTCAGTTGTCGATACCGACCAAGGGCGGTAGGCGATACCATTTTTGATCGGAGGTGGAGGCTTTGACGGCACTTTCAATAAAGCGCATGCCTCGCAAGGCATCGGCGATGCCGGGCACGTCGGCCTCAACATCACTGGGATTGCGCCCGGTTAGTCGCGCGTCAATTTGGCCGGCGAAGTTGCGATAGTGGTTGGCAAAGGCTTCAAGATAGCCCTCGGGATGGCCGCTGGGTGTGCGGCAGTTGGCAGCCGCCACATGGGCCAAGCCCGGTCCACCTGCCCGGAGAATTTGCGCAGGCTGATTGGCGGGTTTGTAATGCAAGCTGTTGGGGTCGCTGTGCGACCACTCGAGCCCGCCTTTTTCGCCATAGACACGCAGCTTTAGGGTGTTTTCCTCGCCTGCGCATATCTGACTGGCGATTAATACGCCGCGCGCGCCACCTGTGAAGCGCAGAATGACCGTGGCGTCATCGTCCAATATCCGGCCCGACACCACCGAACCCAAGTCGGCGCAAATCTCACTGATACTGTCGTTGATAACGTACTCGCAAATATGCGCGGCATGTGAGCCAATGTCGCCGACACAGCTGCTCAGGCCGGTGCGCGCTGAATCCAAGCGCCACTCCGCCTGCTTGCTACTGAGTTCTATTCGACTGCCGGCCAGCCAGCCTTGGGGATATTCCACTAACACCTTGCGTATATTGCCTAAAACCCCCTCCGCAACCAGCGCTCGCGCCTGCTTGACCATAGGGTAGCCGGCATAGGTGTGGGTGAGGCCGTACAAGAGGCCGCTGCTGTTAAGGCGTTCGCTGAGCTGGATTGCTTCATCGAGGTTGAGTGTTGCGGGCTTGTCGCATAACACATGAAAGCCCTTCGCTAACGCGGCCGCGGCTACCGGGAAATGCATATGATTGGGAGTCACTATCGACACAAAATCCATACGCTGGTCGGCGGGGAGGGCGGCTTCTTCGTCCATCATCTGTTGAAAGTTTTCATACACGCGATCAGGCGCTAGGTGGATACTTTTTGCAGTCTCCAGTGACTTTTTGTGGCTGCTGGAAAAAACGCCACACACCAGCTCTATTTGCCCATCTAGCGCTGCGGCGAGGCGGTGAATCGGCCCGATCATTGCGCCGGGGCCGCCGCCCACCATGCCCATACGTATTTTTCTAGCCAGCTTCATTGTTGTCCCCCGCGAACCCATAACATCGCTTTGGTTATAAATGTCTGATATTCGGCAAGGTGATAGGTGTCGGGTTGGTGGCCGATGGCGCTGTATAAGGCGCGGCCGCGGCCAACAGAATGACGCCAGGCGACTGGGTGTTCGCCCACCATGCGGTCTTTGCCCAGCCAGCTGTCGCCCGCGGTTATATATGAAGACTCATCAACGGTGAGTAGAATTTCGTAGCCCTTAGCGCGAGGCGACCGATCGAAGGCGTACCATTCTTCCTGTTTGACGTTCCATGGCTGGGGTAGGTGATCGCTAATCGCCAGGGTGGTGTCGGCGACAATTACGTCAGCATTTTGAAGCTGCGGCCTCATGGTGTGGCCAACGAATTGAGCGCCAATCAAGGTATCGACATACCAATCCCAGTCATAGCTGAAGTCGCCACCAGACGCGTGAATGCCCAGCCAGCCGCCGCCGGCTTCTAACCAGCTTTTCAGTGCGGCGCGTTGATCTGCGGTGAGCACGTCGCCCGAGACATTATTCCAAATAATGAAGTCGAATTGCTTAAGTAATTCCGGACTGTGCACCGCGCCGTTGTCACTGACATAGGCTTCCCAACCCTGTGCGGATACCAGTGTTGATAACACGGATTTTGCGACGGGAAGGGTGTCTTTATGAATAAAGCCATTGGTTTTTGAGAATATCAGTACCGCTGGTTTTTTAAAGTCGGGTAGCTTGGGTGACGCGGTTTCGTACTCCTTGCGCGGAATCAAACCGACGGAACTCAAGTGATAATAGGCAACGCCGACAAACGCGATTACTAGTAGTAATGCCCCAAGAAAAATTCGTTTTAACCAGATTTTCAATGGTCTTTTCCTTCTCTCATGTCTACCTGAATATTCTGCCGCGGGTTGGGTCAAAGGGTTCTCGGTGCTCGCGATTTAATCAGGCCAATTTAGTTATCCAATGGTGTGAATAGCTCCAATCGTAAGCACAGTAAACTAAGTGCCTGGTTCGCGTTATATTGCGCCACTCTGCAGTTGTTTAACGGCAAAGTCGCACGCCCTCGCGGTCAATGCCATGTAGGTCAATGAGGGGTTGACGCAGGACGCCGATGTCATGCAGGCGCCGTCAGTCACGAAAAGATTGGCGATGCCGTGGACCTGGTTATGGGCATTGAGCACCGCCTGTTCGGGGTCCTTGCCCATCCGCGCCGTACCCATTTCGTGAATGCCCGCGCCCATATTGGCTTCGAGTTTTTTTTGCTTCTTGCTAAACACGGCGCCGGCGGCTTTAAGGATGCGATCACTTTGTTCGACTGCGTCATCCCACAGCCTGTGCTCGTTTTCGCGCCAAGTCGCATCGAAGACGACTTGGGGGATACCAAAGCGATCCTTTTTACTGGGGTGGAGGTACATACGATTGCGCACGTCGGGCAGGCATTCGGCAAAGGCCGCCAGGGCCCATACCCAGGGGCCGGGCTTGCGAAGAGAATCTTTTAGGTCAGCGCCGAAGCCCTTTTTGTTTAAGCGGGCTTTCCAGTCCAGACGGAGCACATGAGCTTGGTAGCCATAGCCGCGTATAAAGTTCGCCTCCTGCTTCCCCTTAATGTTGCGAAAGCGCGGTATATAGGTGCCGTTCGGGCGATTGCCAAACCAATAGCTATCCATGTCGTCAAGAAACACGCCCATGCCCGCCAAGCCTAAGGCGTGGTCCATCAAGTAGTGTCCCAGCGCGCCACTGCGGTTGCCCAGGCCAGTGGGAAAACTGTCTGATGTGGAGTGCATCAGGATCTGCGTTGACGCGACGGTCGACGCGCAGAGGAAAACCAGGCGCGAGCGGAAGCTGATACGTTCACCGGATTGGCTGTCGATAACACGCACTTCTCGAATGCTTTTGCTCTGCTCGTCGTAAACGAGCTTTTCCACTACCGAGTGCGGCCGCAGTGTTAAATTGCCGGTGGCGCGGGCCGCCGGTAGGGTGGCGCTATGGGAGCTGAAGTAACTGCCGGTTGAACAGCCGCGATGACAGGGGCCGCAGTAGTGGCAGGCGGCGCGACCGTTGTGGTTCTCGGTCAGTATTGCCGCCCGACCAATGGTCATATGAACGTCGGGGGCCTTTTTTTTCAATCGGCCTCGAATAGTTTCTTCAATTTTATGCATGCCCATCGGCGGCAAAAACTCGCTGTCGGGGAGCTCCTCTAGGCCGAGAGCCTCACCGCTGATGCCGGCGAATTTTTCGACATAGGAATACCATGGAGCAATGTCTTTGTAGTCGATGGGCCAGGGAATGCCGTGGCCGTCCAGGGCGTTGGCCTGAAAGTCCAGCTCGCTCCAGCGATAGGTCTGGCGGCCCCATAACAGTGACCGGCCGCCAACGACATCTGCGCGTATCCAGTCAAAGGGCTTGCCGTCATGGCTGGTATAGGGGTTGGCCTTGTCGTTAGTGAAAAAATGCCGTGTGGCCTCGCTAAAGGCGTAGCTTGTACTCTGCACAGGGTATTCGGCTTTATACAGCTCGCGGGGTGGCTTGCCGTGGTAAGGAATCTTCCAGTCAGGTGCGTGCTCGCCGAGGTAGTCAGCGCCGTGTTGGAGATCTTTGCCGCGCTCTAGCACCAGTACTTTCAGGCCTTTTTCCGTTAGTTCTTTTGCCGCCCAGCCGCCGGTGATTCCCGAGCCGATTACGATGGCGTCAAAGTCATAATTTTTTGTATTCAACATGCTGCCATTCCTTAAATGTGGGCATCTACTAGGCGAAAGGCAGAGCCCAGCTGCTGTCGTGCTTTTTCAGGGTGCGGTGGCCATCAAACTGCATCGGCATGGGTTCGTAGCGCAATACTTGAGTCGCGCCGATCTCCGATGTAAAAAAGCCCCACACGGTTAGCTCTTTGATTTGGCAAATGAAGGGAGCGTCGCTGATATAGCTGCGCATTACCGCGCTGCCCATGTCGTACCAACTAGAATCGCTGGCGGTACTTTCTAATTCCTCCAGCATCTGGATGCGCGTTTTTTCCGGCAGTTCGTCAAACCCCTGTTGGTAGCGTTGTCGGGCAGCGCTGCGTAAGCCTTCAAAGCCCTGTAGAAATATCTCGCGCTCATCTTCATTGAGCCATTCAAACACCATCAGCTCAACAAAGCGGGGTACGCCGGCGTCAATGGCGCCCGGTGTGTCAGTTTTGGGGATGATGGTTTCGGTCAGCATTGCCAGTGTGGCCTTCTGCGCCTTGTTTAAATAGCTGGCGGTCTTCGCTACATAATTTGGCGCCGTCGCGAGATAGGTTGTTTGTTCACTGGTCAGTGAAAAACCGGCCTGGCTGGCGGTGACGCCGGCAATTAATAGCGCGGCGCATTCGAGAAACTCTCTGCGGTTCATGCTCGCCTCCTGAGGCTGGTCTTCAAAAATTCCCACCACGGCAGGGCGGCGAGCATGCCGAGTGCCAAGCAGGCCAGCCATTGATAGTCCCAGCTGCCAAAATAGTAGGCTGCCGCTTTGAAAACGCTGTAGAAATGGTAGATAAAATCGATGCCGGTCAGGTGGTACAACTCGTAAAAACCCCAAGCTGTGGCTGCCAGCAAGCTGTATAGGTAAGCCGCCAGTGCGGCGCCCAGCAACAGGCGCCGCGGCGTGGGCCGTAGAGAAGGTGTAGTCACTGTTAGGTCAACCTCCGTTGCTAGATATCATTGGTCGTATGTGGCTGGAGCCACCGTTCCTCAGCTTACCACTCGTAATTCACACTGACGCCGAATGTGCGGTCGGCATTGGCGGGGATAAAGTGGGCGAGATCACGCCGGTCGTTCTTCATGCTTAATGGGAAAAAACCGACTGTATAGTGTTGTGCAAAGAGGTTGTTGACGTAGCCGGCAATTTCTAGCTGGTCGCCCATACTGCGCCACCCGCTGCGCAAGTCCCAGATCGAGTACGCTTCTTGGATAGTGAGCGGGTGTTGCTCTGCGCTATATTGCACATCGTCCTGCCAGCGGGCGCCCAATTGTAGGTAGACCATATCGTCGTCGATAAGCCACTCGTAGCGGCCGGTAATGGACAGGCTTTTTTCTGGGGCGTTCGGCAGCGTGCCGCCGGAGACGTCCTGTCGGTCACAGCTACCGTCGCCGTTGATATCTTCGCCGCCGCGTTCTCCCGCTTCCTGCCCGACAAAACACTGGGTGACGAATTCGTTGAATTGGGCCTTGTTGTAAAGAAAAGAGCCAAA
>NZ_JBFIGO010000110.1:0-8301 GCF_041602295.1 Spongiibacter sp.
ACGCAGGTAGACGCCCTGATGCATTTCTACGCGGCTAGCGGTGTTTGCATCACCAACCGTGGCCGCGATATCCCAACTCATCTTCGTACACCAAGAGTTGCCCTGCAGCGCAGCACTGTCATCCGTCAGTACCCCTCCAGAGCTCCCTTGCCCTGTACCCAAACACTGGGCATCGGCGGGATCCGCGACATCCAATTCGCGCTGTTTAATCGGCGCCGTATTCAAGCAGCTAGGCGGGGCGACCACCGCCACCATATCGACCTTGCCATCGCCATTGAAGTCGTTATCAAACAGGGTGTTTTTATCGGGCAATGGAATCGCGAAGTTAGCCGAATTGCTGACAAAGGCCTCGATGGCATTACTCGCTGCACTTTTTGCCTCGACATGGTATTGCTGGTTACCGGCAATTTTAAAATTGATGTTGCTGCCACCAAGCATGCTAACCACAATGATGCTAAAGATACCCAGCATCACCAATGCCACAAGCAATACTGCACCCGACTGAAATCTCACTACCTTCATTCTCTGGGCCCCGCAATGTTCGGCAACATCACCACCGAGGAAACAACTTGTCGCTTAAACCGGTCGTCGAAAGGCCCGAGCGCACTTGCGCGGCCCAGATCGTAAGTGTCCTTCACCGCCGACCCCAGCACCTCCTCCTCGGAACGAATCAACATATCCACTCTTACTGACACCACGTCGCGCCAGTTTTCTACTGCCGTGCTAGACCAGTTCGCTGTTGGGCAGCCGCTAGGCGCCACAGTGCTACCCGGGTTCGCCGCGTAACAATCCGGTCCGCCATCACCGTCGAGGTCCAAGCCATAGGCAAAATGAATATCTTCAACCCCGGACACCAGAGGCAGAACGCTGCGGCTGCCCCCGGCGTATTCCAGCACCTTAAGGGTTGGCCGACCATCACCCGACGCACTGCAATCCTCGCAACTACTCACGAAATAGCTGCGCACCATGTAGGCCCTCACCCGCGCGGTATCCACGCAACCCTTTGCCCGCAGCGTCAGCGCGCTGGCGTCGGTACTCAGGCGATAGTTCTGCAGATCCAGCTCACAATTGGAAATTTGCAGATAAGGGGTGTTATTGACTGAGGGGATATCATCTACCGCAATATCTTCAACGGCGACTCGGTGAATACTGAGCAGCTCCGAATTGGCCACCGGGCTTTCCGCACTGATACAACCCGGCATAGCGCCACCACTGACGACTGCAGTAATCGGCAGGGGCAGTGTTGTCGTACTGGGATCAAAACCTAGGTCCGACGCCACACCACTGTTCTCGCAAGGGTCGGGCGCCACATAGGTAGCCACCCCGACACCCGGCCGGTAGCGGCCCAAAAAACCCGCCAACGCCAAGTCCTCTGACAGTAAATGCAGGGCATAGCGGCCGTTCTCCGCCTGCGCCGACACCACGGCCAGTTTGGAACGCGTGCCGCTTACCGAGGCAACAAGGGCAATAATCCCCAGCAGCATAAACGCGCCAATGGCCAGAGAAATCATGATCTCAACCAAGGACAGGCCTAACTGAGACTTGCGCGCGCCGATCATGACAGATCTCCTATGCGCACGTCGGCGGTCACCACACGGCGTTGCTTATCATCGCCGTATTGATTCCGTCCGCAGTTGAGCGCATCGGCCGGCGCCACTGTTTCATTCAAACCCTGCCAGGCCACACTGATACGATAGCGACGCGTCACTGCATCGAGCTGCTCAATACAGCCCCGGGCGCCCACCATGGCACCAATACTTTCGTTATCTTCATTTTTCTGTGCAGCACCTAGTAAGGCTGAATGCCAGGCACGGATATCTTGGTTGGCGGTGGCTCGCTGCTCCGCGCTACCCTGCCCACAATCAGGCAAGGCAGTCACTCCATGGCCAACGGTCAGGCCGTCAGCCCCGGAGGAATAACAGGCAACCACCAAGCGATTGGCGTTAACACGGCCGACCATATCTTCCAGCATATTCAATGCCTGCAAACGTTGATAGGCCTCCACTTCCTGTTGCACAGAACGCGCTATCAAGCCCGCGCCCCCCATAAGCCCGACAAGCACCACCAGCAGTGTCACCAGGATTTCAATAAGCGTAAAACCACGATACTTAACTATCATCGCTAACAGCTCCCCTTGATCACTCGGGGACGGCCGCTCAATGTCACATCCACACAGGAGGCATGGGCGGCATTGCCCGAATCGGGAACCACACTGAAATCCGCCGCCGCAGTACTGCGCCCGGAGCTATTAAACGACAAGCTGGCCACCGCGCTGCTAATCGTCAAGCGCGGTACAGCTCCGGCAACCTGTAAAACATCAGCGCCTTCACGAACCTCCCAGCCCTGATTCCAAGCGCCGCCAACGCGCACAACCGCAACATTGGCGTTGCGCTTAATCGCTTCACTGCGGGCCAGCTCGATAGACGACCGCAAGCTGTCCGCCGCACTGCTCACTCGCTGGCGTTCAATCACACCGGTAAATGACGGCGCCGCGATTGCAGACACTATAGCCACAATGGCCAGGGTGACCAGCAACTCCATAAGGGTAAAGCCCTGCAGCCTGGGGCCGGGCGGTCGCAGGCCTAATCCCAACATCGTGTCGCCCCCGAGGCATGGCCTTTTTCGCCCTTACTGTTCAAGGTCAATGTGCCACAGCTGTCACTACTGGCCTGCCCTGCCTTGGGCGCCGCGCTGATACTGTAACTCGGTGGAGTAGCTAGATTATTTGCCGTCGTCGTGATCGTGTAGGAATCGCTGATTTCAGTGGGCATGGCCGCCCCCAGGGCTGTCATGTCGGCCGCGTATTGCCGCTTGTCCAGATAGTAGCGCTCCTGCATATTGGCCACTTCCATAACAAAGTTCGCAGCGGCCGTGCGGTTAGCGCGTACGACGTAGTTTTGGTAGCTTGGCAACGCCACTGCTGCCAGAATCGCGATGATCGCTACGGTGATCATCAATTCGATGAGTGTAAAGCCTGCGGGGCTGTCCGATTGCACGTCACCACATCTCCTACGCTGGGAAGTTATTATCGTGGCCCCACCGGTAGCAAATGTAGAAGACAGAACAAAAACAGGCCTCCCGCCAACCAACGCTGGCGGCAGCATCCTGCTATAAGGGGAAACATGCCCTCTCTGCCAACCGGTAAAGGCGGCTAGGCGATTATAAATCTATCGCGCGACATGGAGAATACGCAGATTTACAGGGCATGTACAAAGGCAAAGCAAAAAATCGCGCACTATTCGACACTAACGACTTGTGCGTATAGACCACTTTTACTGCGAAGAATCCACGACTACCGCCGCCAGCAGTCCGCCAGGGTTTTCGCTGAGCCCGAAGGCTTGTTGGCCAAGGCTAATTCACCAGCTTCATTAATGGTGAAATCGCCGCAGTTATCTCCCGCCATTGCACCACTGCGGGTGGCAATCAACACAAAACTGTTGGCCGCAGGCGTACCCGACACAGAAATCGTGTAATACGTCGCTCCGCTTTCTGGCACGGTGGTGGAATAAACGGCGGGCAAATCACTGCCTCCCGCCGTCGTGGTGTAACGCCCATTGGCAGAATAGTAGCGCTCCAAAGCCTGTGCCGCCGACATCAGTGCATTGGTCGCTTCCGAGCGCCGCGACTTCGCCACTTGTTCCTGATAACTCGGATAAGCGATGGCCGCCAGGATTCCGACGATGGCCACGGTGATCATCAGTTCGATCAAGGTAAAGCCCTTGTCACTATATTTCCCTGTCACTGCAACTGTCTCCACGATTGACGACCCAGCAAGCCGTCGTCCTCACCTTTCTCGGCGATCACACCAATTGAGCCACTACTGCCCGAGGTGTATTTAAACTCAACATCCCCCTTACTAACGACACCTGGAGTTTTGATAATCTCATCGCTGCCGCGACCACTGATGGGTAGATACTCGCCGTCATACAACACCATATCGAAGGCGTCGAGCACGCCATCACTATTGGTATCGAGTACCGGGTCGTGATAGCGACCGCCTGTCTGGGCATCGATTTCCATCAACCAGCCGCGCCCACCAAAGCCGCACACATCATCGGAAGGGATCAGCGATGCAAAAATGACTTTGCCGTTGCGCAAAATCGGCCGCGATACGACACGCTCACCCTCCGCCGTGTCATCGGGGGGCAGCAAAGGCAGGCGCCAGCCAAATTCAGGCACGGCGTCGGCACCATTTGCGGTAACCAAGCGCACCTGAAACTCCGTGGTCTTGCCATCCTTGGTCGAGCCAACAGCTTCATAGATGATATCTTGAACAAGTAAATTACTCCGGGCTACCTGAACATCGAGGTCGCGAATACCGTAGAAATCCTGGACTTGGCTGCCGACGTCCGCCCCCCGGTCACCGGAGCGGAAATAACTGCCAGTACCGAAGTAAACATAGTAACCACCATCGTCGTGATTACCGACCACCGGCCGCGAGGTAATCGGCTGGGCCACACCATTGTCATCTAGCGCAGTGAATAAGGGCTGGGGATCAGAGCCCGACTTCAGCGCCACGTCCCAACCGGCAACCGAGGTCCCCCGCACATCAAACTTCCACAGATTGCCCTTCAAATCACCGGCGTAAATAAAGTCAGTAATCCGGTCGCTGTCCACATCAACCGGCACAGGACTGGCCAGGCCGTTGCCCACCCCCGACACACCGGTATCGATTGCCTTGATTAGCTGCCCGGTGGCCAGGTCCACAATAAACAGTTTGACGTTATCACCGGAGTCATAGCCATTGCCAAAAATGGCGACCCACTTATCACCGGCATCCAGTCGGGCAATAGTCGGGTTGCTCATCGCCACGCCTAGGCGATCGCTGTCTGTCGACGCCGTGGCAAATTCCCATAGCAAATCGTTCTTGCCAATAGACGTTGGGTCGCTCACATCCAACGCAAATACCGAGCGACCACCCGCCCCTGTAGAACCCACAACCACCGTTTTCCACTGGCTATTAATATAGGCGTCGCTGGCCCTCGCCGAGCCATCGACGCTATACACATGCTGATAGTCCGGCGCGGCAATCCCCGACAACTTGCCGTATACCCCCGCCGGAATAAAGGCGAACAACTCCTTGCCCGTCGCGTCGTTAAAGCCATGCAACATGCCGTCGTTAGCCCCCACCACAACCAGGGATGACCACCCAGATTTGGTGTTCAAAAACGCTTTGTAACTGCCGCCTTCCGCGCCACCCAGCACTTGGAAGCCGTAGTCGTCGTCACGGCCAATAAAAACCGGATCGGAATTGACGATATCCCCCAACAACACACTGCGCGTCCGAAACTTCAAGCCCTCTTGCACACGCGAGCCGCGCAGCCAGCTCAGCAGTAGCTGTCCATCCAGGTCCGTGCCGCCGGCATTTAAGGCGGCCTTTTGGTCGTCGTGCAACAAGCCCCAGTTTGTCAAATTGAAATTGACCGCCTGGCTTGTCGACAGCCCTGGCTGACCGACACTGGTGAACACATTGCGCCCCACATCCGAGGTCAGCGTTTTATCGGTATCCCAGACGACCGTAGAGATATCACCATCGCCTTCCAGTTTGTAGGCAACCAAGCGGCCACTCCAGTCGGCGCTATTAAAACTGGCCTGGTAAACAATGGTCTCGGAATCCAGCCGCGTCGAGTTTGCCGCGATTGACGACGCAGAAGATTTGCTCTCAGTGGCGATGGTTTGCAGGGTGTCCGACAGCTGGTTGGCAAAGGCATCCGGGTTATCCGCACTGAAAAAACCACCGCGACCATTGACCGCGGCGTGCAACAAATCATCGACCTTGTTGGGGTCCGCATCCTTCGGGTTCGGCCAAGTAATCGAATCACCGGTTTTTACCGCCGCAAACGCGGCATCGGCATCGACGCTGCCCGTCACCCCCAGTCCAATGCTAAAGGTCGACATATGCTGCCAAAACGCCGGGTTACTGCTGGTCGGCGTCACCACATTTGGCAAGTCCGAGCGCAGATCGTTTTTCCAGTAATACATGGCAACATCGGCCAAGGTCTTATCCCAGCCATCGGTAAAGGGCGAAACAGCACTGTAGGTGTAGGTCTCCCCTGTCGACGACGTGTGGGAAGGCCCATTAGTGCCATCGTTATTATCGTCTGCATCGCCCCCCGGATCACCGCCATTCCAATAGCCGTCGGTCATCAATACCGTGTAATTACGACGGCAGGCTTTTTGATCATCCCCCTTGTCCTCGCCAGGGGTCGCGCTCCAAGGCCCCAGGTTATCGCTGCGTGAATAATAGCGACCGCCATAGTCCAGTGCGCGCCGCAGGGGAGTGCCGTCTGTTGGAATCGGCGAATTGTAAAGGGAACTAAAAAATGCGCGCCGACTATCGCCGGAAAACTCCCGAACGCCCTGCAAAATAACCTTGCTCGTCACGCCGTCAATATCGTTATCACCGCTGTTAAGTGTGCCGAAGCCCACCCGAATCCCCTTGCCCTGCTCGGCAAAAGCAAACCCTGATCCCGCCCGCGCAGTCGCCGCCCTGGAGCGATAATAGGTGTACCAATTGGCGAAATTTTGTATCTCTTCCGCATAAGTACAGGTGGCGTTTGCCGCATCAGCGCAATCGTCACGACTACTGCGGCCATGGCCGCTATAGTCCAAACCCGGACGAATCTGCACCTGCTGATAACTGTTCCAGTCCCACAAATCGCCAACACCGCGATACCAAAAATAGGTCGCCGGCCAAAAGCTCTTCACGTCACCGGTCTTTGTGCAACTGCCGTCCGCAGCACAGCTATACCAATCATTGTTATTAAAATTGCTGTTAAGCGTGACCAAGCTTCGGCAGTAAAGCAGGCTCTGTAGCGTGACCTCGAAAAACGGATTGTGAGGCGCACAGACTGGATTTGCATTTGCCAGCAGATTGCCATCGCCATCTATCCACGGCCGATAAGTAACCGAAGGGTCGTAGTAAAGGGTATTGATCTGCGGCGACCGGCTGCGCGCGTTATAAGGGTCCTTATCGTCCACCGTCGGCACCCGATTGGAGTAATCGCCGGCTCCATAAATACCGTCGGCGCGAGGATAAACATAGCGCGTTTCCTCAAACATGATGTCGTTAGGCATTAACTCCCACTGCATCGATCCGGAGTCATCCAAGATATACATCACATTGGGCGGTGCCGCCTGCGACAGGAATAGCGGTTGCTGGACAATATCACTGTCGGCAGCCTCGTCCGGCACGCAGCCCGCCTCCTTACCCTCAACCGTCACAAAAGCCTTGCAGGTCGTCAATGACAACAAGCTATTGGTGACCGTCAGCCGGTTACCTGAAAAGAAAAAGGAGTCATTTGTACAACTGATACCTTTGCCATTCGCCTCTTGGTAACTGACGATACGGTCAATCGCCTCTAAGCCACTAAATGTATAGGTATCATTGCCCCGCTTGCGCCCCACCGCCGAAGACGTCGTTTGCTGGACGACACAGTCGCCAGAATAGGCCACCGACGGGGCCAACACAGAAACCATTAAGAATAGTGCCGACACACCGCTACTCAGCACCCTAGCCGGATAGCGAAAGACCGACCTTGCCCTAGTGCAGATTTTCATGGCGCACCTCATTCTTCTTTGCGTCGGTAAGTGGTTGTCAACACAATCACGCTTCGGTCATTAAGGCCGAAGCCCCGGCTGGTAACTCGGTAGTAGCCCTGCAACGATACTGTCTTATCCGCGTCTAAAGGCGCATCAGGGTCGTCAAAGGCACTCATTTGCTCAATAAAAAACTCGGGCTGGCGACTGACCATTGCCACCTCTTCGGCCACGACTCGCCATCCTGTCGACTCGCGATCTTGCCAAGAGGGCTCCGAACACGCCTTGCTGTTATCGTCGGGGTCAGGGCAGGAAAGGTAGAGACCATTATCCCCGGTGAAATCGCCGACCTTGACCGTTTTCATCACTTCCTCGGCGCCGCGTATCGCTATTTCAGCCGCCTGAAAGGCGATATTGAGATCCTTGCTGTTCCCGGCCATGCGCTCTTGCAGCGTCGCATTCTGCATAGACGCCCCGCCAATAATCGCCAATATCAGCATAAAGACCAGTGCGACGATCAGCACGGCCCCTGATTGTTGATCGCGCCGGGCTACAGTCATTGCAAACGGTTCCTTATCGCAAAGACACTGCTGAACACCTGGCGCATACGCCCGTCGGCATTCTCGAGTAAATTGCCGGCCGCATCGTATACACTTTGCGCATCCACATCGCCGGTTTCACCAACAACACTCTCATCGTTAGCAACCATCGTCAGCTCGACCCGCACTGCCAGCACTTCCAGCCAGTCGGTCACAGCGTCAG
>NZ_JBFIGO010000111.1:0-8210 GCF_041602295.1 Spongiibacter sp.
GATTAAGCTGGGCGGCAATCCCGAGCGTATCGCCGATCTGCGCATTGCCATCGACCAGGCGCGATTGCTCACCCAGTACGCCGCGTGGATGATCGATCAGGTGGGCGCGATGAAGGCGCTCAGTGAAATCTCGGCGATTAAAGTCGTCGCCCCCAATGTCTTGCAGCAGGTGGTCGATGAGGCGATTCAGATGTATGGCGGCGCCGGTTTGAGCAATGACACGCCGCTGGCGTCGATGTTTGCCATGGCGCGGGTGCTGCGCATTGCCGACGGCCCGGATGCGGTGCACCGCAACCTGATAGCGCGGCTCGAATTTGCCAAGTACGACTAGTGTTAAACCCCAGCAGAGAGAAAAGCTATGGCGAGCAATAATCAGGGTCAAGCGCGGGTATTTATCACCGGTGGCGCTTCCGGCTTGGGGCGGGCGCTGGCCGAGCGCTTCGCCAGCGCCGGCTACTCGGTGTGTATTGGCGATGTTAACGATGAGCGTGGGGCCGAGACACTGGCCGTGCTGCAGGCCCGCACAACAGCCCACTATCTGCACTGCGATGTGCAGCAAGAAGCCGATTTGCAGGCCGCCGCCGACTGGCTGAAACAGCACTGGGCGGGGGTGGATATTGTGGTCAACAATGCCGGTGTGGCCACTGCCGGTGCCATTGACAGTTTTCCCATGGCGGACTGGCAGTGGGTGATGGATATCAATGTGCTGGGCGTGGTGCGCGGTTGCAAGGTGTTTACGCCGCTGCTGCGCGAACAGGGCGGCGGCCAGCTGGTCAATGTGGCGTCGCTGGCGGGCATTATCCATCCGCCGAAAATGGCCTCCTACTGCGCCACCAAGGCGGCGGTGGTGGCGCTGTCAGAGAGCCTCAGCCTGGAACTGGAACGCGACAATATTGCAGTGTCGGTGGTGTGCCCGGCGTTCTTTCGCACTAACTTGGCGGAGTCCTTGCGCGCCTCCGATCCCAGCAGCACGGCGATGACCCAGAAGCTGGTGAACAAGGCGAAAGTCGGCGCCGAAGAGATTGCCGAAAAGGTGTACAAGGGAGTGCAGCGCCGGGATTTCCATATTCTTACGCACAGTGATAGCAAACGCTTTTTTATGCTCAAGCGCCTGCTACCCTACAAGCTCTATCGCCATATTATGCTGAAGAATACCGCGGGGATGATGCGCGCCAAGGGCTGATTAACACAGCGCCATCAGTGCGTTAATGGCCAGTGCCAGCAGCGCCACACTGCTCAGGGCAAAAATGCTAAAGCGCACCATCACCTTATTATTGGTGCCCTGCACAATGCTGTGGACTACCCGGCAGCCGACGTAGAACCACGCCAGATAGAGGTTGATGCCGTCGCCCTGGCCGATCAATGCCAGCACCAGCGTGGTGGCGTAGAAGATGGTCGGCTGTTCCATCAGGTGGTTGTAGTTATCGGCCTTCCACTGGATATGCTTGTCCATTTGGGTGGCCAGTTCAGCGGTGCGCTCGCCGGCGCTGGGGGGCATGCGCGCCTTGCGCATGGCGGGTAATCGCGCCCAGGCCATCCAGGTGAGTACTACCAGGCTCCACAGCACCAGAATGATGACCGGCAGCAAGATTGGCGAACTATTCATCGTTGTTTCCTTTTATTTGTTAGCGGTTGTCTTGCGCAGCGGCGCGCCGGCTAGAACGCTGAATATAACAACATCAGCAACAATAGAAATGAGATCAGAGGACGCTATGTTTAGAAAAAATATTTTGATTACCGGTGCCAGCTCCGGCCTCGGCGAGGGCATGGCCCGCGCGTTTGCCGCCAAGGGCTGTAATTTGGCGCTGTGTGCCCGCCGGGTGGAAAACCTGGAGGCCATCAAGGCTGACATTGAAGAGCAGCACCCGGGTGTAAAAGTGCTGATTAAGGCGCTGGATGTCTGCGATTTCGAGCGGGTGTTTACGGTATTCAATGAGTTTCGCGACGAGCTGGGCAGCCTCGACCGGGTGATTGTCAATGCCGGCATGGGCAAGGGAGCCTCGATGGGTACGGGTTATTTCCACGCCAATTTGCTCACCGCGCAGACCAATTTTACCGGTGCGCTGGCGCAGTGTGAGGCGGCGATGACCATATTCCGCGAGCAGAATGCCGGCCACCTGGTGACCATTTCCTCGATGAGCGCGCTGCGCGGTATGCCCCGCGCCATTAATATTTACGCCGCCACCAAGGCCGGGCTGCGCACCATGACCGAGGGGCTGCGTGCAGATGTGATCGGCACGCCGATCAAGGTCAGTTGCATCCTGCCGGGCTTTATTCTGACGCCGATTAATGAAGAGTTGAAAAAAGCGCCGATGCGGGTGGACCTGGAAACCGGCTGCAAGGCGCTGGTGAAGGCCATTGAAAAAGAACCGGGTGAAGCCAAGGTGCCGGGCTGGCCGTGGATTCCCATGGGCTGGTTGATGAAGTTTATGCCGCTGGCGGTGGTGGCGAAAATGACTTAGCCGCTGGGGCGTGTTTTTCGGCTTAATGGTATCGCTAGGCTGGCGTGAGCCCGGTGTTCCGCAGCGCGGTGATTACTGCGGTGGCCGCATATCGCGTATTGCCCGCAGTTGCGTTAGCTGGCGCAGCTTCCCCAGCTTTCTTTGTTGGCCCTGTCGTTGCAGGTTTCTCACGGTTGCGATGCGCGGCAGTAAGCGGTGACAGCGGCCGCACTGGCCGTTGTAGTGTTTTAGGCGGTGGTGGTGGATGTCGCTGGGCTTGTCGAGCCGCAAGCCGGTGATGCGTTCAAAAATATCCAGAGGGATTTTTTCGTGAAGCTGACTTTCCTGTGCCGACAGTGCAGGGTTGCTTGGCGGGGGAAGCAGCGGGGCGATGATATCGAATTCAATGTCATTTAAAAAAGGCAGAGTCTGCTTACATTGTCTGCAAAAGTGCATTTCCATATGCCCTATCCCGTCGGCTAGTTGTGGTGTGTCCTGAGTTTACACAGCCGCGCAGGCTGCCCTAAGGGTATTTTACTTTAAGCGATTGTGAGAAATCGGCGGCAGCGTGCGCGGGAAATGAGCGGCAGCGTGCGTGAGAAATGGGCGCAGTGCTGTGCGGCCATCTCTGCTGGTGTTGATGCAGGCTTTAGGGGCAGCGGTCGGGCGTTCCCCTTACCGTGAATTCTGAGGACAGTCCCTGGTAACTTTGCAGTCTGCCGAGGCTGTTCGCCGAAGCCTCAAACCGCAGCCGATAGCGGCCAGCTTGCGTGTCTTTGGGAATGCGCCAAAGGATTTCGGCTTGTGAAAACGGACTGGGGCTAAACTGGGGCTGCTCTGAATCGGAATGCCAGACAAAGCTGGTTTCCGGGTCGGCGTCACTGGCAATCGTCTGCCACTCGCCATTGCCCAGCTGGCGCTCGACAAACAGAAAACTGCTGTTGGTCTTCAGGTCGTGATTGGGGCTGGAGGCCTGAAACAATGCGCGGGCGGTATCGCCGGGGAGATAGCTGGTGGCGACGTCTTCCAGGGTGTCGCCAAAGTTGATACCTGCAGGAGTACTGTCGAGTACATTAAGCGGCAGCACTTGTGTCAGTGTGGCACTGGTGCGCGGCGGTGTCGGCCCGCGGTCAGTGGCAGTGTGTTGGACCATATCGACGGCGAGGCGGCGCATTTCCTGTTGCACTGCGGCCAGTGACCAGGGGCCAAACTGGTTCGATGCCCCCTCGTACATTTGCAGGGCATACTCCTCGCGGGTAGTCAGGTAGCTGACGTAGTCATTGGCCAGGCCGTTAATCACCACGTAGTCCACGCCGTCCTGTTTCAATTCACTTAATACGGTGTCGCGAATGCGCCGCCCCGCCATGGTGGTGATCTCCCAGGGCAGGGCAATGATGGCGAGGTTGCCGATGCGAAACAATTGGAAGGGGAGGATGTTTGCCGACACATTCAGCGGTGGGCCAAACACAAATAAAATCGGTTTTTCCGCCTGGCAGGACAGATTCAGACCGGGCAGAAGGCTGAGGTTGCAACCCACCGCATAGCTGAGGGATTCCACTGGCAGCTTGGCACTGAGCAGGGTCAGCACATCGTTTTGCACACTGGCAAAATAATCGGGGTCGCGGCAGCTCAGTCCCGCCGGAGTGAAGTAACTCTGCTCGCCGGGTTGGGCGCCGTGGCCGGCAGCGGGAAAGGAGAAACCCATGGCCGCGGTGCAGGTGCGTTTTTCGGCGCTGTCCAGTTCAGCGGGATGTTGCAGGGAGGCCAGTACCACGGGGTCTGTCACTTCAACCTCGTCCATTTTTACATAGCCAAATCGGTAGTCGATGGGCCCGTGCAGCGAGTCTTGGGCGCTGCTGTATAGCGTGAGTGCGTGATTGAGCTGAGCGCTGCCATTGGCCACGGTGACCGGACTGGGCTCGTTGGCCGGCAGTGCGCTATCGCGCAGCGCACGCATGTCGTCGTTGTCGAACCACAGTTGGCTGAAGGCGTCACCCTCGTCGGCTTGCATAAACCCGGCGATAAAATCTTCGTTGTCGCTGCGGCCTTTGATGCGCTCAAACAGGTAGGCGGCATAGCCTTTGTTGTCGCCGCTGATCGGCACGGCTCCCAGTCCGTACTCCGACAGGGCGTCGGAGGTTGGGTGCACGGCAAACCAGTTGATGCTGCCCACCTCCTTGCCGTTTGCGCGCTGCAGGCGCAGTAGTGTCATTAGGCGGTTGGTGGTGATGTCGTTGCCATTGATGTCTACGTACTGGGCCCGCTCTGCGGCGGGGTTTTCCAGGTAGGCGGGGATGGCCCTGGATTTATTGGCGCCGAGTAGTTCGCCCTGATTCAAGCGGATTTTTCCGGTTTGCGGGCTGGCGGCTAGATTGCGCTGCGCCTGTCGCAGCGATCGCACAATGCCGTCTACGGTCACTGCAAAGGTTTGCGGGTCGTGGCCGAGACGAAAGGTGTTGTAAGCCGTATAGTGCGCCTGGCCTCCCGGAGTTGAGTGGGTGTGACTGGCGCTCAGCATAATATTGTCGGGGCCGTAGAGGCCGCTGAGTTCGCTGTCGGCGGCTACCGCGTCCAATACCGCCTGGCGCACCGATTCGAACATCATGCCAGTGTCGGTAAGTACCATTGCCACGCGCTTGTCGTTGCAGGGCGAGTGGACCACAAAGCTGCGGGCGTACTGACGAATGTGAATGCCGGCCGAATAATTATCGGTGCTTTCATTGCCCATATGTACCTTGCCGCCCGCCGGCCCGGTGATGTCGGCTTTGGCGGCGCCAAAGTGGTAGTCGCTGTTGCCGTTGCACAGCTGCGCGGGGGCGCCGCCGGCAACACTGGCTGGCGCGGGCAGAGTGCGTGCCGAGGGCGCGTGCAGGCCCTCGCCGTAGGCGTGAACCGGGCTGTTGGCTAGACACTGACTGGCCAGTTGTTCGGCACTGGCGCCGCGCTCAGAGTCGGAGTTGCCATTGCCACAGGCGCTGAGTAGCAGTGCGATACTGACGCCGGCGAATGGGCGAAGGGCTTTGCTAACAATGGCAGGCATAGCGGCTTCCGTGGTTTGATGGGTAATGGTAAACAGTACTGCGGTGCAAGTGCTCAGCTTACCGCAAGGGCACTGCCTGGGCATAGTCGTCACTGTGGGCAGCGATGTGAGGTGAGAATGAGTAAAACAGTCTTGGTCAGTGCCGCCGATGTGGCGGGCTGTCCCTCGGTGTCCAGTGTCGGCGTAGCCGCGGCGGCGCAGTTGGCGGCGATTACTGCCGATGCCTTCCGTGACGACCCGTTCAACAACTGGTTGTTCAAGCAGCCGCGCAATATGCACAAGATGTTTGCCGCCATGGCCAGGCATTTGTATGCGCCCCGTGGCTTCTGTCAGATTCTCTCCGAGGGTGGCGAGGATCTCGCTGCGACGATGTGGATGATGCCGGGCGGGACGTTCGCGCCGCCGTTGCGCAGCCTGCTGTCGACGGCGCAGGCCTTTGTCGCGGACGACGGTGTGGCAGGGCTGCGTCGCGGCCTTGCGGTGGGTCGGGCCATGGATATGCAGCACCCCAGTGAGCCCCATGTGTATTTGTTTAGCGTCGGTGTTGTCGCGGCGGGTCGCGGTCGTGGTCTTGGGCGGCGCTTGCTGGAGCCGGTGCTCAGTGCCTGCGATCGCCGCGCTACGCCGGTGTACCTGGAAAACAGCAATCCGGCGAATTGCCGTTTTTACCACAGCCTGGGTTTTGAGCGCCGCGCCATGATTGAACCGGTAGCGGGCTGCCCGCCGCTGGAGGCGATGTGGCGAGAGCCGCGCAGTTAGTTAGTTGGGTCGCTACTGCACTGCGTAAATTTTGCCGTGGTTTTTTCTGCCCTGCTGCGCGCCGCGCGAAATTATTGCTACCCCTCGCCTTTGGTTTTTGTTCACGGGGCTTCTATCTCTCGGTCGGCGTTTCGGTGCCGGCCATGGCGCAGTTCCCATACACCCTCTATGGCGTGAGCAAGGCCGCAACACGTAAGCGCGATTCCCAGTGATAATTCCCCTGCGTTCTCTGTCGCGAGGCGCGTGTGCTGAAGCGCAAACGACTTCGGCAAGTCGACGCTGCCGCGCAGCGTAGCCGGTCGAGTGTCTTCTCGGTTGTCTGTTTACTTCACGCTGATTTTTCTCTCTGCAAACTATTTACTTAAATAAGTTATAGGGTTTTCACCGTAAAAATGTAAGGGGCTGATTTGGCTTATTTTTAGCGTTCTTTGCTCTAACTCTGCGGTTTAGTCCCTAATTGAGAATTGTCAACAAACGGGTCGAGCCTGCGAAAAATAGTGGAAGTTCCGGATAGCAAAAGCTTTACTCAAAGTGCGGGCCGGCAAAGGTGATGATTCACCCAAGCCCAATCGCAGAAGACGGTGGCGTGATGTTTCGGTTGAGGAGCTGAGGCAGAACACAACAGCCACCCTATAACTAAGTCGGCTCAGTCGACACTTATATGCACCAGGAGAACGTCATGAAAACAATTAAACACGTCCGTATAAATCCCATTGCTGCCGCCATTTTGTTGTCGGGTATCACAGCAGTCAATTCAAATGCACTGCCCTTAAATCTGGGTGGTAATGTTGGCGCGGCTTCAGCCATGTCCCTGAGTGGTGCCCTGTCCGGTGTTTCCGGCAGCTTTTCCGGCACGGCGGATATGAGCGCTTCGGCCAATGTAGGTCTCAGTGGTGGACTCGATGCTCTGTCGGCAGTGGGTGAAGTCAGCGGCAATAGCGCTTCTACAGGCTCGCTTGCCGGTGCCGGCAGTTTTTCTTCGGTGACCGATGCGGTTGCCGCCATTTCCAGCCAGGGTGATGCTTCCGCGATGACCTTGCCGGGACTTGAAGGTCTGGGCGATGTGGCGGGCAGTGTCTCGGCGGCCGCCGATATTATTGCCAATGCCAGCGGTGGTATTGATGGCCTGGGCGATATCAGTGGCTCGCTGGAATCTGCGACCTCAGTGGTGGGTGAAGTGACAGCGGGTCGTCAGGAAACTGCCGACGAAGTGGCTTCGGCAGAAGAGCCTGCACAAGAGGCGGATGCGGATGCAGAAGAAGCACCGGCTGAAGAGGCTGCCACTGACGAAGCGCCCAGTGAGGAAGTCGCCAGTGATGACAGCGCTGCAGAAAGCACCGCGCCAGAAACTGCCGATGCTGAACCCTCGCGCAATAGCGACGGCCTGCTTGCCAGCATCAGTACTGCGGTGACGGGCAATGGTTCGATTGCCGGTCAGCTGCAGGGCGTAGCGGGTCAGACGGCCACAGTTGCGGCCACGCTTGCCAGTGTGACCCAGGCGAGCGGTGAGTGGGGCAACGCGCCCAGTCAGGCTGAGGCTGCCGATACCAATGACAGCGCCGAGCCCGAAAGCCATCCGCAGGAGGACGATGCACAACCGGCTGAGGATGTTGATGCTGGCGACGACAAGCAGGAATCGCCCAACAGCCTGTCTGTGATTGCCGATGCTGCGGCGCACTACAGCGGTGAAATCAACGGCGTCAGCCCTCAAGCCGGCGATGTGGCCATCAATATGAGCGCGAGCTCATCGGCGTCATTCGCCACTTACGCGGGTGATGAGTAAGGCTAATGTTCGCTAACTTCTAGAAAGGGGTAGAGCCCAGGCCAAGCAGTGTGGCCTGGGCTTTTGCCGTGTACAGCGACAGCGCGGTAAAGAACCGCATATCAGCCAGGCCAAAACCGTTCGCAGTAATTGCCCGCAGGGCGCGCACGCCACTGGCGAACAGTAAATGTAGAGACCTTTTGAGGGC
>NZ_JBFIGO010000112.1:0-7920 GCF_041602295.1 Spongiibacter sp.
CTAAATACCGGCGCACTATCGTCAACGCCGAAGTCCGAGCGGAACTGCGCGATTTGTTCGGCGGTGACCGCGGGCACAATGCGATCGACCATGGTGTTGGGGAAGCGGCAGTGTTGCTCGATCCACGCCGCCAGATCGGCATCCTGTTTGGCGCTGAACTGCAGCAGGGCCGCCTTGAGTTTGTGACCGTTGTCGCTGAGGTTGTCGCAGGACAGCAGCGTCAGGCCGGTCAGGCCTTGCTGGCGACGGCGCGCCAGGGCCGCGGATAGAAAGCCGATAGCGCTGCGCGGCGCAGCCTCGCCGGTGAGGTCGTGGGCGATATCGGGGTGGGCGAGGTCTAGCCGGCCACTGGCGGCGGCTAAGCCATAGCCTTTCTCGGTAATGGTCAGGGTCACGACATGGGTCGCGGCAGCGGCCAGCGCAGCGATGACCGCCTCGGGGGCTTCGGGGGCAACCAAGATGTCGCTGAAGGCGCCGATGACCTGGCAGTGGGCCGCGTCGCCGTGGCGCGTCACCAGGCTATACAGTCCGTCCTGTGGCTGTAGTTTGTCGCGCATATCGGGGCGTCGCAGGCTGACGCCGATGATGCGCCAGTCGCCGCCAAAACGATTTAATACCGCTTCGGTGTACCAGGCCTGGTGGGCGCGATGAAAGGCGCCGACACCGAGATGGACGATGCCAGCCCGTGTGTCGCGGCGCGAGTAGCGGGGGCTGTCGATACCCAGCGATTCGAGTTTCGGCAGATTAACGTCGCGTAGTTTCACAGCTTGTAGGCCCGTTTTGCCAGCGAGTAGCTGAGTTCAACAATGAGCTCGGCGGCTTGGTTTTCAGTGAGTCGGTGGTCGGCGACCAGCTCGGCGAGGTAGCGGCAGTCCATGCGCCGCGCGACATCGTGGCGCGCAGGAATGGACAGAAAGGCGCGGGTGTCGTCGTTAAAGCCGACGGTATTATAAAAACCGGCGGTTTCTGTGGTCTGCTGGCGAAAGCGGCGCATACCTTCCGGACTGTCGTGGAACCACCAGGCGGGGCCGAGCTTGAGGCAGGGGTAGTGGCCAGCTAGCGGCGCCAGCTCGCGGGCGTAGACACTTTCGTCCAGGGTGAAGACGATCAGGCTAAATGCAGGCTCACTGCCAAAGCGGTCGAGCAGCGGTTTCAGTGCGCTCACATAGTCGGTGCGCATCGGCATGTCTGCGCCCTTGTCGCGGCCATAGCCAGCAAACACTTGTGCGTTGTGATTGCGAAATGAGCCGGGGTGCAGCTGCATGACCAGTCCGTCGTCGAGACTCATTGCGGCCATTTCAGTCAGCATCTGGGCGCGAAACAGTTCGGCATCGGCCGCCGAGAAATTAGCCGAGAGGATTTTGGCAAACAGGGTTTCGCAGTCGCTAGCAGAGAGGTCCGCGGTATTGGCGGTGGGGTGACCGTGGTCGGTTGACGTCGCGCCCATCTCTTTAAAATAGCGGCGGCGCTGGCGGAGCGCGGCCAGGTAGCCCTGCCACTGCTGGCAATCTTCACCGCTCAGTTGGCTAAGTGTTGCCAGATTGTCGGCAAAGCCTTCAAATTCGGGGTCGACAACCGGGTCGGGGCGAAAGGCGGTAATCACCCTCCCGTCCCAGTCGCTGTCGCGCAGACTGCGATGGTGGGGCAGCTCATCCAGTGGCGACTCGGTGGTGGCCAATACTTCAATGTTGAAGCGCTCGAACAGCGCGCGGGGGCGGAAGTCCTCGGTCGCCAGCGCGGCATTGATGCTGTCGAAATACAGGTCGGCGGTCTCTGCACAAAGCACTCTGTCTAGGGCAAATATTTCGGCAAAAACGTGATCCAGCCACAGCCGCGATGGGGTTCCCAGAAAGAGGTGGTAGTGCTCGGCGAAGCAGCGCCAGATTTTTCGATTGTCAGTTTCAACCGCCTGTCCATCGCGCCGCTTGATGCCGAGTTGGTCGAGGCTGATGCCCTGACTAAAGAGCATGCGAAACACATAGTGGTCGGGCTTTATCAGCAGCTCAGTGGCATCGCTAAACCGGGCGTTGCCGGCAAACCACGCCGGATCGGTGTGGCCATGGGGGCTGATGATTGGCAGGTCTTTGACCTGCTGGTAAAGCGCCGAGGCCAGCGCCCGCTTGTCGGGGCTGGAGGAGAACAGTCGGTCTGGATGTAGGGAGAGGGCATCGCTGCGCTTGCTATGGGTCATCGGGGTGTCGCCTTATTATGAAACTGTCCTGGTCGCCTAAACTGGCCTGACCACCTGTCCATTATTCGGCGGGCACCCGCGGCGGTCAAGTGCTCTTGGCGCTGATCTGCGATTTGATCACTCTGCGCAAATGCTTGTGCATGGCTTTGCGCGCCTTGCTGGCGCTGCCTTCACACAGCGCATCGTAGAT
The DNA here is from genome assembly GCF_041602295.1 of Spongiibacter sp. Lineage (GTDB taxonomy): Bacteria > Pseudomonadota > Gammaproteobacteria > Pseudomonadales > Spongiibacteraceae > Spongiibacter. Next base: position 2,382 of record NZ_JBFIGO010000112.1, read on the forward strand.
GGCCTGATGATCTTCAATGATCGGCCGCACACCCTCGTTGCGCAGTCGCTGGTGGAACATCTGGCTGATTTCCGATTCATTGCGCAGTGTCCACAGCCACTCCACGGCAGACAGCAACACACTGTTTTCCGAGGCTTCGGCAATCACCCGGTGAAATTGTTCGTCGGCGTCTTCATGGGCGGATTCTTGCTGGTTTTCGCGGGCCATTTCCGCCAGCAGGTCCTTGAGCTTTTGCAGGCCCTGTTTGCCGATGCGCTCGGCCGCCAAGGCCGCTGTTTCGCCCTCCAGTGCCAAGCGAGCTTCCAGTATTTCGAAGGGGCCGGCGCCGAGCTCGCGGGGCAGGCTGCCCTGCCGGCCGGGCTTGCGCGTGACATAGACGCCGGAACCGCTGCGAATCTCGACGACACCGGAGATTTCCATCGCGATCATTGCTTCGCGGATGGTCGGACGGCTAACGCCAAGTTTTTCTGCCAGGTCGCGTTCGGAGGGCAGTCTTGCGCCAACGTCGATGGTGCCCTTGCCAATCATACCGATGATTTGCTCGGCCACTTGCATGTAGAGGCGCTGCTGTTTGACGGTCTGAAACTCCATAAAAAACCCTTGCTCGCATTCTGGTAACTTGGTAAGTTGGCTAAGTGGTCAGGCCAATTATTGCAGGGGAAACCCGTACTGACCGTATGGGTCAGGTCGCTGCGGTTTCGCCTGTTCTGGCCGAGTTTAGCAGAGCCATTTCCGTTAACAAATTGAAAATATTATGAAAATTCTAGATGCAAAAGTGATTGTTAGCTGCCCTGGTCGGAATTTCGTCACTCTGAAAATTATCACCGACGAAGGCATTTACGGGATAGGCGATGCGACCCTTAACGGCCGTGAGCTCTCCGTGGTGGCCTACCTACAAGAGCATGTGGTGCCCTGCCTGATTGGCCGGGACCCCCAGCAGATCGAAGATATCTGGCAGTACCTGTATCGCGGTTGTTACTGGCGACGCGGCCCGGTGACGATGACAGCGATCGCGGCGGTCGACGTCGCGCTGTGGGATATTAAGGCCAAGGTGGCGGGGATGCCGCTATACCAGCTGCTGGGTGGGCGCTCGCGCAACGGTGTGATGGTATACGGTCACGCTAACGGCGCAGATATTGCGGAAACCGTAGATGAGGTCGCCCGTTACAAGGACATGGGTTATCGCGCCATCAGAGCGCAGTCGGGTGTTCCCGGTTTGGCGAGCACCTACGGGGTTTCCAAAGACAAGATGTACTACGAGCCGGCCAGCGCCAATCTGCCGGAAGAGAACATCTGGTCGACGGAAAAGTATATGCGCCACGCGCCTAAGTTGTTCGAGAAGATTCGCGACAGCTTGGGTGACGAGCTGCACTTGCTGCACGATGCCCACCACCGCCTGACGCCGATACAAGCCGCGCGACTGGGCAAGGATCTCGAGCCCTATCGCCTGTTCTGGCTGGAAGACACGGTGCCTGCGGAAATGCAGGAGCGCTTCCGGCTGATTCGTCAGCACACCACCACGCCGCTGGCGGTGGGCGAGGTGTTCAGTTCGATCTTCGATTGCACAACGCTGCTGAGTGAACAGTTGGTAGATTACATCCGCGCGACGATTGTTCACGCTGGCGGTATCAGTCATTTGCGACGCATTGCGGCGCTGGCTGAACTCTATGAGGTGCGCACCGGTTTTCACGGCGCTACCGACCTGTCACCGGTAACCATGGGCGCCGCACTGCACTTTGATACCTGGGTGCCCAACTTCGGTGTGCAGGAATATATGCGTCACACCGAAGCCACCGATGAAGTGTTTCCCCACGATTACCACTTTGAGGACGGCTATCTGCTGGTCGGCGACACGCCGGGGCACGGGGTGGATATTAATGAAGAGCTGGCTGCGCGCTACCCCTATGAGCGGGCGTATCTGCCGGTGAACCGCCTGGAAGACGGCAGCTTGTTTAACTGGTAAGCAAAGGAATTGAAAAGGCCAATAATATGAAAAATAGTAAGGTCAAACTCACTGCATTAAGCGTATTTGTCAGCGCATTAACAACAGCCGCCAATGCCCAGCTGGAAGAGGTTATGGTGACCGCGCAGAAGCGCGAGCAAAGCCTGCAAGACGTGCCGATGGCGGTGACGGCGCTCGGCGGGGAGCTGTTGGAGAATAATGAAATAAACAGCGTTTCCGATCTGACAAAAATGGTGCCCTCGTTAAAATACACCCCCGGAAGCAGTGCGCAAAACAGTTCTATCCGGGTGCGTGGTGTCGGCACCGATGTCTACAGTTCTGCGGTAGAGCCTAATGTCTCGGTAGTGGTGGACGGTGTGCCCTTGGCGCGTACCAGTCTGGCGAATTTCGATTTTGCCGACGTCGAGCGGATTGAAGTGTTGCGTGGGCCGCAGGGCACCTTGTTTGGCAAAAACGCGTCTGCCGGTTTGGTGCATATTATTACCCGCGATCCGCATTCCGAGTTTGAGGCGAGAGGTCGGCTCACCTACGAGAAGCCCGATGAATTTCCGGGGGATTTTATCAAGGCTCAGTTTAGTGTCAGTGGTCCGCTGAGCAGTGATCTCGGGGCGCGCTTGACCTTATTTGAAAAGCGCGCAACGGGCCATATCGAAGATATCACCTTCAACAATACGCTGCCCGATAGCCGCAGTTCCGGAGCGCGTGGGAAATTGGTCTGGGATGCCAGTGAAGCCTTGACGCTTAAATTCGTTGCCGAGTATCAAGACAGTGAAGGGGGATCTTATCCACAGGTGCAGCGCAGCGCCAATCCAGACCTCGAAGCGAACAACGACCCAATTCAGAGTGGCCCCGAAAACCGCCAAGCCAGAACGTTTAATGGCACTCAGGCCGATATGAAGGTGCAGGCCTTTACCTTGTCGGCGGATTGGCAGCTTGGCGAGCATGTTATCACCTCGGTAACGGGGTATCGCCAAGCCGATATGATGACGGACATGACCGCGGCCAAGCTCGATGGTGTCAATGTGGACTTGGAGAAAAATGGCGGTCCTCGCGAAGTTGAAACCTTCACCCAGGAATTGCGCCTCTCTTCTCCCAGCGGTGGCGCACTGGAGTACACTGTGGGTGCGCTGTGGTTTGATAACACCCTCGACAATGACTTCGACCGCAGAATCAGCGATCTGGCCGCCAATAATGTCGCGGGTATTCCCCTGGCCGAGCCTCTGGATATACCCGGCAATATCGGCAGTGTGGATGTGAATCAGGGCTTTGATAATACCGTGCGGACAGAAAATCTCGGAGTGTTTGGTCAGGCAACCTGGCATTTTGCACAGCGCTGGCACAGCACCCTGGGGCTGCGCTATATCGACGAAGTGCTCACGGCAAACTATTCCAATTACCAAGATCTAGAAGACTCGGCGACAGGGACGCCGCTTACCGCCGCGTCAACGAGCGTGGTGATTCCCGAGACCGAGGTCGATGATACGGCGGTCACCGGCACGGCTTCGGTTCAATATGACTGGTCGGATCACAGTGTACTGTACGCCAGTTATTCCCGGGGATATCGCGGCCGCGCCTTTGATGTGACGAGTAGCAGCAAGCAGGAAAGTTTTGATAATCCGGTGGAGGCCGAAACGGCTGACTCCTTTGAGTTGGGTATTAAATCGCGCCTGTTCGACAACCGCTTGGAAGTCAATGCCACGGTCTTCAATACCATATTCCAGGACTTTCAAGCACAGATTGTCGATGTGTCGGGCGGCGGGGTGGCTGCTGACCTGCGGTTGGACAATGCCGGAGAGTTGGAGACCAGCGGTGTTGAATTAGAGTTTAAAGCCAAGCCTAACGAGTCGCTGATGGTGTTTGGTTCTCTGCTGTACAACGAGGCAATTTTTAACGAGTTTATTACCCAGTGTTTTGTCGGCCAGCGTGCGGACGAGGGCGGTGCTCAGGACAATGATGGAGACGGCGAATGCGATGGCCAGGACGTCAGTGGCGGCAGTTTGTCCAACGCGCCTAAGTGGAGTGGTTCAATAACGGGTCGCTACGATTGGGTGTTGAGCGATGAGGGAAGTACGCTGTATTCCCAGCTCACCGGACGCTACCAGAGCGAAGTGCAATTCCAGGCCGACCAACACCCGCTGACCATTCAAGACGCCTATGATATTTGGGATTTGCGGGTGGGCTATATCGGTGTTGGCGGGCAACTCGAAATTGCCGGTTATGTGAAAAACTTGTTTCAACAAAGCTACGTCAACTCAATAACGGCCTTATCCTTGTCTAATGATCGCCGCGATACCTTTCACTATCTGCCGCGGGACGCCGACCGGGTGTTCGGTGCCAGTATCGCTTATCAGTGGTAATAGCCGTGACGCGAGTTGCATGTTTGGGTGAAGTTATGCTGGAATTGCGGCCGTCTAACGGTCGCAATCAGTTGTCTCTTGGCTTTGCCGGAGACAGTTATAATACGGCGGTGATGCTGGCAAGGCAGGGGGTGTCGGTCAGTTATATTACCGCCCTCGGTGCGGACCGTTTCAGTCAGCAGATTATTGACGCGGCGGCTAGTGAGGGTATAGATACCGGCGCAATGTTCCAGAGTGGGCAGAACCTGCCGGGTTTGTACCTTATTCAGAATGACCCCAGTGGTGAGCGGGAGTTTTTCTACTGGCGCGAACACAGTCCTGCGCGGCGCTTGTTTGCAAGCGAAGAAAGCACTGTCTTGTGCATAGAAAAAATTTGCGAAGCCCAGTGGCTGTATCTCAGCGGTATTAGCGTGGCGGTAATGGGCCAGGCGTCGCAAGTTAACTTCTTGAACGCGATGCAAGAGATAAAGCGAGCCGGCGTTAAGGTCGCATACGACCCCAATTATCGCCCGGCCCTGTGGAACTCTGTCGAGATCGCCCAGCGCTGGCACGCCGATATGCTCGGTTATAGTGACTTGGTGCTGCCCACAATGATCGACGAACAGCCGCTGTGGGAGCGAGATAGCCAGCAGGGCATTGTCGAACGTTGTTGGGCGGCTGGTGTCGGGGAGGTGGTGATCAAGTGCCCGCAGGCGCGCGCGGTGGCGTGGCGAGACGGCGAAAGCGCCGAAGCGCAATCCCATTATCGCGGCCCTGTGGTGGATACTACGGGTGCCGGAGACGCCTTTAACGCCGGCTATCTTGCCGCCTGTTTTTCCGGCGCGCCGCTTGCTGTGTGCCTGGAAAAGGCTCATGAGGTCGCCTCGCGTGTTGTTGCCGTGCGCGGTGCATTGCCCTAATGCCTTGCTGGGGCTGAATATGCCTCTCTAGCCCCTGTCGCGCGGGCACTTTTCTGCTGATCAGACTCATTATTTTCGTCAACTTCGAAATATATTTTCGGCTGTTTTTGTTTTTGTTTTTGTTTTTGTTGTTTGAGTGAAGGCTCAGTATTTGAGGAAGCGTTTTGAAAGTACATAAGTTAGTTGGCGCATTGGCCCTGCCGCTCGCTATTGGCGGCGTTCAGGCAGAACAGTTGAAAATGGAATCCATTTTGGTGACGGCACACGCGCCGGTTTCTCAGCAAGACAATTTCCTCGCCAATTTGGCTGTGCTCGATGCC
>NZ_JBFIGO010000113.1:0-7853 GCF_041602295.1 Spongiibacter sp.
ACTATTTTTTGCAATTTAATATAAAGACTATTAGGAAATGGTGCAGAGGCTCGTTTATTTAGATCTATGTGAATATCAACTTGCTCTGATGTTGCAGCACGAAATCCTTTTGTGACGTTATAAACCTCATGAAAGAAGTGGAGTCTTTTGTGGTCGACTGCCAGTAACCATGACTTAATTTCTAATTTATCACCTTCACTGACTTCTCTTTCATAAACCATGTGACTCTCAAGAACTGCCTTGCCGCATGAAGTTTCATTTACATAAGCCTCACCTAGGCCGATTTCTTCAGTAAAATTAAAATGCGCATCATAGACTGCAAGGCCATAATGAGTAGCATTCATATGGCCGTTTACATCAATCCATTCGCTAGGGACTTCGATTTGTAGGCCGATAAATGGTGCTTCCATATTCTCTCCTGACGTCCATAATTTCGACACTGCGATGACGCAAGTGTTTTTAACCCAGCTTTGGGTTGGCACGGACTAAGATCCCCCTCAGCACTGCCGAGCACGGCGCGGCCCGTTCGGGAATTGCGCGAGGACTGTTTGAGCGAAGCGAGTTCCGCAGCGCCCGAGCGGGTCGCGCCGCGCGCAGGGAATCGGCGGCGATAGCCGACGACAGTGATGCGGGGGTGTGCTTTTCTTGCTTACTTCTTTTTCACACAAAAAGAAGTAAGTCGCCCAGCAAGGGCGAAAACCATGCCCCCAGCCACCACAACAATTAAGCAATGCAGCAGCGCTAAGGGGCGAACCGAGGCCAAATCACCCCAACTGCGACATCACCTTATCGTAATCCCAATACGCCTTCAGCGACACAATCTTGCCCTCGGCATTGGCGGTGTACACCACCACCATATCCACCACCACCTTCATATCGCCGGGCATGGTGTTAACCATATGCACCACGTTTGCACATTCATCGCCCGCCGGGTGCGAGCTGACGATGGTGAAGTCGATGCTGCCCGGCGCGATGATCATATCCCAGAAGGCGCCGATCGCCGCCTTGCCCTTGTGGCCTTCACCACTGGGGTCCAGCGGCGACACGCCCACCGGGTCTTGCACTACTGCGTCGTCGGCAAACAGCGACAGCCAGGCCTCGCGATCACCCGCTGAGACATATTCCCCCGAGCGCCGACTGGCCTCGAGTGCCAATTTTCCGTATGCCATGGTCTCTCCTTAACACGCCGCCCGGGCGGGCGGCGCCGTGTATAAACGAATGGGCGCCTAGCGGCGCCGCCTTAGAAACTCAGCTTGAGGTCGACACCGTAGCTTTTCGGCTCGCCGAAGACCGCCGAGCGGAACAAGCCCAGGCTGATGGCATGCACCTTGTACTCTTCGTCATCGAGGTTGCGACCCCAGGCCGCGATTTCGAGATCCGCTGAACCCAAGGAGATTTCCGACAGGGCAAGGCGGGCGTTCACAATGCCGTAGTCGTCCATTTTGAAGCCTTCCATATCGTCGTTGAAGGCGGTGCCGTAACGCTCGTCCGTCCACGCGTAGTCAACCGAGGCGGTCAGCAGCGGGCTGGTCGGCAGGCTTTCCAGACTGCGCTGGTATTCCAGACCGAGGGTGTAGTTGTGCTCCGGCGCATAGGGCATTTTGGTGCGGTGGGCGACATTCTTGCCAAAGTCCGGGTTGGGCTGAGTTTGGCCCGGAATGGGGCTGGCCACGGTCTCGCGCTGGTCGAGGTATTCAATGAAGTCAGCATCGGTGTAGCCGTAAGAGGCCTGCAGGGTCAGACCGCGCACCAGCACCGCCATCACATCCAGCTCGAAGCCGTCAATTTCCGCCTCGCCGACGTTGTAAACGTCGGTGAGGAAAATAGTGCTGTTATCGGTAATCTGCTGGGTTTGCAGGTCCTCATACTCTGAGTGAAACACCGCCGCATTGAACGTGACGCGATTATCCAGCCAGCTGGACTTCACACCCACCTCGTAGGAGGTCATGTTTTCCTCGTCGAAGGGCGGCTGAAAACCCTCTTCGGTACTGCGCACATTGTAACCACCGGCCTTGTAGGCGGTGACCACCTTGGCAAAGGTACTGAAGCTGTCGGTCCAGGCGTAATCGACGGTCAGGCTGGGGTTGAAATTGCTCCACTCATCGCTGCCCGACTGCGGGCCATTGGAGAAGTAGATGGAGCTGTCCTTGGTGGCCGCGCGCTTGTCGACGGTGTAGCGTGCCCCCAGGGTCAGATCCAGGCGATGGTCCAGCGCCGCCGGCGACCAGGTCAGCTGACCGTAGACCGCAGAGGCCTCGGCTTCGGAATCAATTTGGCGGTCTTCATTGGGGTCGTAGGAACCGGGCACCAGGCCGATGCCGCGGTCAAACTCTGCCTCGTAGGATTCTTCCTCGAAATAGTAAAGCCCCGCCACGTAGCGCCAGCTCTCGCCGGCATCGCCGACCAGCTGGAACTCCTGGGAAAACTGCTCTTGATCGATGTCGACATTGGCCTCAAAGAACTGGTCACCGGCGCCGTAGTCCTGGGTGATATGTTCTTCCAGCTCGCGGTAGCCGGTGATCGATTTGAACTGGCCGATGGCGCTGTCCCAAGTGACGATCAGCGAGTGGCCGCTGATTTCGGTGGTGCTGGGGTCGGCCTTGCGCCACCACGACGCCTTGCCCTGACGGCTTTCACTGGCCGGTGAATTCAAACCGAAGAAGGCGCTAAACGTTGGGTCCAGCACCTCGGTTTTCTGGTAGTAGTGCTGGGGGCCTTCGATCTCGGAAAAGTCGTAGGCGTAGTCGACGGTCAGCGCATCGCTAACGTCCCAGCGCAGGGCAAGGCGCCCGGCTTTTTTGCGCTCTTCACCGAAGTTTTCGCCCTCGCCGGTGTTTTCGACCCAGCCGCCATGCCCGGATTCAAGGTAGCTGAGCTTGCCGGCGACCGGCCCGACCTTGCCGGACTCGATCTTGGTCAGCGACTGCCAGTGGTCGCGATTGCCAACGCCGACTTTCTGGCTAAAGGCAAATTCGTCGCCGGGCTTGGCGGTGATCAAATTGATTGCGCCGCCGGTGGTGTTGCGCCCGTACAGAGTGCCCTGCGGCCCGCGCAAGACTTCAACGCGCTCCAGGTCGGCAACATCGCTGCTCAGGCCGACACTTCGCGCCACGTAAACGCCATCGATGTAAACCCCCACCGCCGGGTCCTGGGTGGTTTGGCTGTCGTTGTTACCGACGCCGCGCATAAATACCACCAGCGAGCTGCGGCTGTTGGGGAACGGGGTAATCGCCACATTGGGGGCCAGGCCCGCCACGTCGGCCAAATCGGTAATACCGAAGCGCTCAAGGCGCTCATTGGAAAATGCCAACAGTGAAATCGGCGTGTCTTGAAGCGAGCTTTCGCGCTTCTCGGCCGTCACCAGCACCTCTTCAAGGGCAAGGTCATTGGCCAGTGCGGCGCCGGACATCAAGCCCGCCACTAACGTCGCAATCAGCGAACGGCGACCTGGAATCGTTGTCATGGAATTCTCCCGTGTCATACTGCTTATTGTTTTAGGCACAAGGCGCGTGCATCACTGCTATAGTCGAACAGCCACTCATCTTCGCAATTAGCAGCGGAGATGGCCAATCGTCCATTCGGCTTAGCGAATATTGACTAAACTAGACCATTTATCAAATGAATGATTTTTGCCCACCGCGACTATTACAAAGCCCCCACGTGCAATCGCTACTGGCCTCGACCGCGCCGCGCAAACTGCGCCTGCGTGCCGCCAGCCAAGCGCTGCGCCAAGCCAGCAAGTCGGTGATTTTAGACTGCGGTCACGACACACAGTTGCTGGGTGAATACAGCGCCCGGCAACAGGGCCGCAGCCGCGGCTTGATCACCCTGATTCACGGCTGGGAGGGCAGCTCGCGCTCTACCTACCTGCTGTCGGCAGCCAGCCATTTTTACCGCGCCGGCTACGATGTGTTTCGCTTAAACCTGCGCGACCACGGCCCCAGCCACCACCTGAATCGCGCGCTGTTCAACTCCACCCTGCTCGACGAAGTGCTCGGCGCCATGCGCGCCATTCAGCGCAACTACCCCCACGACTGGCAGTTTCTCGCCGACTTTTCGCTGGGCGGCAACTTTGCCCTGCGCATTGCCGCGCGCGCCGCCGACGCCGGCATCAAGCTGAACAAAACCATTGCCGTCTGCCCGGTGGTCGACCCGATTAATACCATGGCCGCCCTTGAGCAGGGCTGGTGGGTCTACGAGCAGTATTTCGTGCGCAAGTGGAAGCGCTCATTGCGACGCAAGCTCAGCCTCTATCCCGAATTGGATTTCCACGACCAGCTGACCGCCATGCGCCGACTGCGCGACTTCAATGACTATTTTGTCCCCAACCACACGCCGTTTACCGAGCCGGATGACTATTTCCGCGCCTATGCCTTGAGTGCCGAGCGACTGAGCAGTTTGCAAAGCCCCGCGCATATTATTGCCGCCCAGGACGACCCGATGATACTCGCCGGCGACTTTGAGCAACTGCGCGATATCGCCAATCTCAGCATCGAAACCCCGCGCTACGGCGGACACTGCGGCTTTGTCAAAAACTTTCGACTCGACAGCTGGATCGACGAGCGCATGCTCGAACTGGTGGAGTCATGCCGCTACGCCAAGGCCGACCACGCCGGCGAGCGGCCACTCAGCAGCCTCTCCACCTAAGGGCCGGCCGGCGAGCGCCTAGCTGCGTTGCTGCAGGGTGTCGGCAATCGCCAACAGGCGCAGTGCCTCTTCGACATGCAGCGCCTCCACCAGCCGGCCATCGACCAGCACCACGCCCTTACCCTCGGACTCGGCCTGCTGCCAGGCCTGTTGAATGTTTGCGGCGCGCGCCAGCTGCTCCGCGGTCGGCGAAAATGCCGCGTTAGCGGCGTCAATCTGCTTGGGGTGAATCAGCGTTTTGCCGTCAAATCCCAGCTCCACACCCTGAGCGCAGGCCCGCTCAAAACCCGGCTGGTCATCGAGGTCTAAATGCACGCCATCGAGCACGTCCAGGCCGTGGGCGCGGGCCGCCAGTACGCAGTGGCCCAGCGAGGCGAGCAAGCCCAGGCGCTCGGCGGTATGGGGCACCCGCAAGTCCTTGGCCAGATCAGAGGTGCCCAGCACAATGGCCGCCAGTCGCGGGTCGCTGCCGGCAATCTCGTCTATCGACAACACCCCGCGCGGCGTCTCGGCCATGGCCCACAGCCGCAGCTGCGCCGGCGCCTGCTGCTGTTGCAGCAGCTGCACCACCGCGCGCACCTCGGCGGCCGATTCCACCTTGGGCAGGCACAGCGCCGCAATCGGCGCATTGGCAAAGGCGGCGATATCGTCGCGTCCCCAGGGGGTGTCAAAGCCGTTGACCCGCACCACCAGCTCGCGGTGACCGTAGCCGCCCTCGGCAATGGCCTCAAGCACCTGCTGTCGCGCCTGCAGCTTTTGCGCCGGTGCCACCGCGTCCTCTAGATCGAGAATCAGCACGTCGGCGTCCAGGCTGCGCGCTTTTTGCAAGGCGCGGCTATTGGCACCGGGCATATACAACACCGATCGACGAGGGGTAAAGGCCATGGCTCTGCTCCAAGAAAAACGCCGAGTTTAGCACAGCGGCAGTGCGGCAAAAGGGCTGCGCCGAGGCAAATTACAATTGCGAATCATTTGCAATTAGCGCTAAAATGACGCCCCGCTATCGCCCATTCACCAAGGACCCACCATGATCAAACGCCTGCTGCCACTGCTGCTGTTTTGCCAACTGAGCATTGCTGCGACGGCACCCGCGCCGCGGGAAATTGTTGAGCACTACAGCGACATCGCCCACGCGGTCTATGAAGACGCCGCGATTGCCGCCGAGCAGCTGCAACACGCGGTGCAACACTTGCTGGACCAGCCTTCCGAGGCCACATTGGCCGCGGCCCGCCAGGCCTGGCGACAGGCGCGCATCCCCTACCAGCAAAGTGAGGCGCTGCGCTTTGCCAACCCGGTGGTCGATGACTGGGAGGGCCAACTCAATAGCTGGCCACTGGACGAGGGGCTTATCGACTACGTCGCCGACGACTACGCCGCCAGCCTCGGCAACATCGCCGCCCAGATGAATATCATCGCCAACCCCCGCATTGAATTGGGCGGCGCGCAGATCGACGCCAGCCAGATCACCCCGGCGCTGCTGCGCGACCTCCACGAGCTGGCCGGCAATGCCGCCAACGTGACCAGCGGCTACCACGCCATTGAATTTCTGCTGTGGGGGCAAGACCTCAACGGCCACAAACCCGGCGCCGGCCAGCGCCCCTACACCGACTTTGTGAACGGCGAGGGCTGCAGCAACGGCCACTGCCAGCGACGCGGCGACTATTTGCGCGCCGCCACCGCCCTGCTGCTCAGCGACCTGCACTATATGGTGGGCCAATGGGCCCGCGGCGCTGACAATTACCGCGCCGAATTGCTGGCGCTGCCCAGCGAACGCGCACTGGCGCGGATGTTTTACGGCATGGGCTCACTGAGCCTGGGCGAGCTCGGCGGCGAACGCATTAAAGTGGCGCTAGAGGCCAATTCCACCGAAGACGAGCACGACTGCTTCAGCGACAACACCCACTGGTCGCACTATTACAACGGCCTGGGCATTCGCAATATTTACCTGGGTGAATACCAGCGCCTGGATGGCAGCACACTGCGCGGCCCCTCGCTGAGTCAGGCGGTAGCGGCGCACCAGCCACAGGTGGACAGCCAGCTGCGCGCCGCACTGGCGCAAACCATGACGACACTGACGGCGCTGACCGACATCGCCGAGCGCGCTGAGCAGCCGCAGAAATTCGACATGCTGATCGCCCCCGGCCATCCGCAGGGTCGCCAACTGCTGGGCGACATTTTACAGTCGCTAACCGCCCAGACCCGCGCCATCGAAGCCGCTGCCGCCAGTCTCAACATCAACCCCAACGCCAGTTAGCCGATTGCCCATTCAGCGCGACATTGGCCGCCTGCTCGCCGCCCTGCTGTGCGCACTCAGCACCGCCGCGGCCTGCGCCGACGCCATATTATTGCGGCCCTCGCCGGCGCTGACGCACGAGCAGCGCCTGCACTGGGCGGTGGGCCGCAGCTTCGCCCTCAAGCCCTGGGTCTCGGCGCCGGCCAGCACCACCGCCCGCGACGGTCTGGGCCCGTGGTTTAACGCCCGCAATTGCGCCGGCTGCCACCCCGGCAACGGTCAGGGCGAGCTGCCCGAGCGCGGCCTCGGCCTGATCCTGCGCCTGGCGCCAGACAGCCCCTTCGGCCAGCAACTGCAAGATCAGGCACTGCCGGGGTTCACCCCGGAAGGGCAACTGAGTTGGTCGAACCAGCAGCGCAAGCACCCGCAAGGCCCCCTGCCCTACCGCCACTATGTTATCGCTGAGCAGCCGGCGCAACCCGTGTCGGCGCGATTGGCACCGATGCTGCTCGGCATGGGACTGCTGGACGGCGTTGACGACGCCGACATTCTCGCCTGGCAAGACCCCGACGACGGCGACGGCGACGGCATTTCGGGCCGCGCGGCAGTCCTGAACCCGGCCGGCGACTCACCGCAAATCGGCCGCTTCGGCTGGAAAGCGGCGCAGGCCTCGCTGCGCGAACAAGTCGCCCAGGCGTTTGCCGAAGACCTGGGCATCGACAATCCGCTGCGACGTGCCGCCAGCTGCGCCCAACAGGCCAAGGGTGATGGCCAACTGCTGCTGCACTGCCAGCGCGCCTCCGGCGCCGACCGCGACGGCGTGGAAATTAGTGAATCCCTGATCGACGCGGTGGTCTTCTATGTGGCCAATTTGGCCATGCCGGCAGCGGCCGCCGAGCCACACGCCGCTGGTCAGCAACTGTTCCAGCAGCTCGGCTGCGCGGCCTGCCACCGCCCCGCGCTGCCCGCCGGC
>NZ_JBFIGO010000114.1:0-7817 GCF_041602295.1 Spongiibacter sp.
ATGGCGGTGTGGCCCAGCAACACCCCGCTCGGCTCGCCGGCCACGGCGGCGATAAACGGAGAGGAAAACTCAAAATCCTCGGCGTAATGCGAAAGTATGGCGTCGAGGTCGCGGCGGTTCCAGGCGGCGACCCACTCCTCGGCGAAGTGCTTGGCAAAGCGCGAATCAATCATCCGTTTTAATTCCACCAATAGCGGCCGCCGGAACCGGGCGACGGCAGGGGTTTAAGTCGCGCAGCCCGATTTTGTTAGATACCATACTTACAGTCCCAGTTGCGCTCGACCTAGCGACAGTGCCAGCTCCTGTATAAGCGAAAACGGGACATCGGAAATCGCGCCACCTAGCCTTTTTTAAGCTGAGACGTCACAGTTTTGTTTTTCATTGAATCGTGGAATTCATGCCCGGCCCATGATAAACCAAATGGAAGAACACTAATTAATCTTGACTCGGTTGAAGGTGAAACGATGGCTTCTGCATCCAATAGCCCAGCCTCATGCATTCGACGCAGATGATATGCTACGACTCGTTCATCATAGCCTTCGACTTCCATACGTTGGATAACAGAAACCTCCTCTCTTTCGGCAAGGATGTCGAGAATTTTCATCACCAATCCCAAGTCTCGTTTCACTGCTTGAGTCCTCTCTGTAACTAGCGCATTGCTCACCGGGAAATTAGGAGCACATTGTGTAATTTGTCCGGTGCAGCGATTGGTTAGACATTTTTCTCAAAATCTCTCGAGAGCATTTGAGATGCAGCAGAAGCTTCATACATGCCTACCCCTTTTATTTGCTTGGCTATTTCGTAGCCCTCATCTCGGAACTTAGCCAGCATTGAGCTTAGCTCAGTTAACTTACTAGTGTTCAGTACCATTCTAACTGCGGTTCCTCGGCATATATGTGGCAAATCAATATGCTCTTTTCCGTTTTCATCGAGATTTATTCCATGATCACCAGTACAAATTAAGAAGCTTCCACCCAAGCGGCATATTCTATTGATCATGTACAAGCCAAACCCGGAATTATGCCAAGGGTCATTGGTATCTACGATTGCTCCCTTATAGTTTTTACTTGAAATGGCCGGCATCAATGCTTGCTGAATAGCATCGCTATGCGTCTCTATCTGAACGTGAGGATTATCTTTAAGCGACGCCCTCAAACCTATGCCATGATCAATGATGGCAATCTCAACTTTGCTATAGAATGGCCAGTATTGAGCGCAGTATTCTATGCTCTTTGACTTGCTATGCTCATAAACATTACGCATTATTTCACGTATAGAAAATGTAAGAGCATCAACAAGATTTCCAGTGCTTTGTTGGGCCAATATCTCGGCAAGATGAGCTGATCTGCGCTCTATCACTTCTTGCTCTGCTTCCCATTCCTTGGTTGCTTCATCGACGATGGTTTGTACCCTGAGAATTGTGAAAGGTACAAATCTATCATTTCCATCAACACAGTTAGGCTCTCTTCCGTGCTTAAGCCCGAAGGCCCTAAAGAAGGCCATATTTGCTGCATAGTCTTTGGATTGATGGCCTTGGCAAGAAACGGTTGTGCCTTTGTTGCGCCGATTAAACTCCCTAATAAATTTAGCAACGTAAACCATAGTAAATGGTTCGATTCGTCCCATATTAGAGAAATCGATTACGACCTCATCTTCTCCACAGCAATGCTCAATTTCATCACAAAAACTGAATATTGCCTTTACATCACAAGTCGATGGATAACTAATTACTTGCACATTACCTCCGTATGCCTAATAGCTTGTTTATAAGGCCGCCGGCCTCACACTATTTATCGTCGGGCGGCCAGCTATCACCTTCCGCTATTTTCCCGCTGTCTGTAAGGACTTGCCTGCAAGCACAAAACTTGCGTGCGGAAAATTGGGGGTTGCCTTAAGTGGGCCACGGGGCACGCCGTTGTCGGCGCGCAGGGATAGTCGGTAGGGATAGGCAGTGAGCAGGGCGGTGCTGGCGATCATCGGGCTTACCATTCCTTGGTGGGGTTGTTGCGGCACAAGCTAGTGCGGTTGGCTATCGACAATACGGCGGCGGAAACGATTGTTCAAGTCTTGCGGCGCCGGTCAGCGTTAAACCCCGGTCAGCTAAAACTGCAGCCACAGGGGCTGGGCGGGGCTGCCGAAGCTGCCCAGGTATTGGCGCTCGACAAATTTGCCGTCGGCGTTGGTCAGTGGGTCGGTTTCGACTTCGGCGTAAAAGCTAAAGGGTACGCCGCGGTGCAGGCCGGCCTCGCCGATGTGCAGGGCGACTTCGTACTGGCGGTGGCCGCTGTGCAGGGAGGAGGTGCCGTAGGCGTAGTAGTACAGGCCCCAGTCGCTGATCGGGTATTTTTTCCAGCGCTCGTCGTCGCTAGTCGGCGGCGGGCCCTGCCAGTAAAAATCGGTTTGACGAATGCTGGTGACACCGGGGCCGCGGCCGATATGCAGGCGTTCGTTGACGAGGCCGTCGAGCAGGCCGGCATGGAAATACAGTCGCAGTTGGTCGTAGCCGTCGGCGCTGCGCTCGCCGGGCACGTCGCCGGCAATCAGCAGCCAGTCGCCCACCACTTTGAGATACAGGCGGGTCGGGCTGGCGTTGCCGCTGTCGTCGTCGCGGTTAAGCACGGCGGCGTCCTGCCATTCTCCGGCGGCCAGCACGCCGTTGATGGTGGGCAGGGTGCTGCTGCGCGGAATGGCGTGTACCTTAGCGCCGGTGGGGGCGACGCGTCGGGCGGCCTGCTGGCTGCGCGCGCTTTTAATTTTGCGTTCCAGCACGCTGTCGTCGTGGCGGCGGCTGGCGCTGCCGGCTTTGCGGTTTACATAGGACTCGCTGCGAATTTTGGCCGGGTAGAGGGCGGCAAAGCGGTCGTCGGAAACATCGGGGTTGAGCGGCGCGGCAAAGCGGCGGCTGTCGATGCTGCTGGGCAGGCTCAGGGCTTTGGGGGCGGCGGCGCTGGGGGGGCTGGCGTCGTCGGGCGTCTTGGCGGTGTAGGGGTTGCTTGCCGGGGGATCTTGCACCAGAAAGTAGTACAGGGCGCCGCCGACCAGCAGGGTGCTGATCAGTGCGGCGGCCACCGCGCCGCCGCGGGTTAGGCTGACCTGGCCCGGTTGGTCGTTGGCGGGTTGCTGGCTGAACAGATAGGGTTTGCGCTGTCGCAGGTCGGCGGCAATGGCGTCTATAGCGGCCTTGGCCTGTTCAAGGTCGCAGTGCTCGGCCTCGCGGTAGAGTTTTATCGCCTCGATGTTGCGACCCTGAATAATGGCTTTTTCTATATTGTGGGCTTGCAGGGCGCTTAGCGTCATAAGGCTTGCTCAAAGTGGTGTTAGCTTACGCCGCCTGTAGATGGCAGCGCCTGTATCTGCGCGAGCAGCTGGCGGTTGGTGTCTGCCGGGCAGCCGTAGTGCTCGGCTTGGCGGCAGAGATACCCCGTAATATAGTCGATTTCGCTGTGCCGCCCGGCTTCTATATCTTGCAGCATGGACGAGCGGTTCAGAGCGGTGCCACTGACCACCGCCAGTACTTGTTCGCGCAGGCCGTCGAAGCGCTCGGCCTTGCCCATGCGCCGGCCCAATTCCAGTATTTCGTCGACCACGCTGTGCAGCTGTTGCAGGGCCAGCGGATTGTCGAGCAATTCGCCATTGCGGCAGCGGTAGAGGGCGGTGAGCGGGTTGATGGCGCAGTTAATCGCCAGTTTGCGCCACAGTGCGCTGTCGATGTCGTCGGTGGCGGCCACCTGCAGCGGCCCCACGCTGAGGCTGGCGGCCAGCGTCTGCGCCGCCGGGCCGCCGCCGAGCAGACTGTGGCCGCGACCGGCGTGCACTAACTGAAAGGGCGCGGGGCGGTAGGCGCCCTCGGTGGTGACCGCGTGATAGCACTGCAGGTCGGGGCGCAGGGCGAGCAGTTCTTCGCGCACGCCCAGGCCGTTTTGCAGCAGCACGACGGTGGCGCCCTGGGCCAGTCGCGGGCTGATGGCGCTGACGGCGGCGTGGCTGTCGGGCGCCTTGGTGGTTAGCAGCAGGTGCTGGATAGCTGCGCCGGGCTGCTCGCAGGACTCGGCGGGTAGCGGCAGCAGCTCGGCGCCGGCACCTAGGGTGACGAGTAGGCCCTGGGCGCGTTGGTAGTCGCGCAGGCGTTCGTCGTTGCGCAGCAGCAGGGTGGCGGGGCGGCCGTGTTGGTAGGCATGGCTGGCCCACAGGCTGCCAATGGCGCCGGCGCCGAGAATATGCCAGTGGTCGTTTGCTGTGTTCATGGGCTCAGCTTACGTGATCGCCGCCATCGCAAGCAATTGCCGCGCTGTTGAGACGGCGTCGCCCTTGCTACACTTGGCAGCGCTAAAAACTGGAGGATAGGGCCCAATGCCGTCGTTTGATATTGTTTCCGAAGTGGATCTGCACACCTTTACCAATGCCTTGGATCAGTCGAACCGGGTAATTGATACGCGCTTTGATTTTAAGGGCGTGGACGCGCGCTTTGAGCGCGACGGCCTCAATGCGGTGATGTACGCCGACGCGGAGTTTCAGCTGACGCAGATGGAAGACATGCTGCGCAGCAATCTGATTAAAAACAAGATAGACCCCAAGGCCATGGAACTGGGCGATGTCGAGGGCGCCGGCAAGCAGGTGAAGCAGCGGGTGACGATGAAAAATGGCCTGGAGTCCGACCTCTGCCGCAAGGTGGTGAAATTGATCAAGGACAGCAAGCTCAAGGTGCAGAGCCAGATTCAGGGCGACCAGGTGCGGGTAACCGGCAAAAAGCGCGACGACCTGCAGCAGGTCATGGCACTGCTGCGCGACGCCGATTTGGAGCAGCCCCTGCAATTTAATAACTTTAGAGACTAGCCAGTGACAGCAGCGGTGGACGATGGCAGCGAGATACAGTGGTGGCGAGAAAAGCCGGTATGGATCATGGTGTTTCTGGGCTTTGCGGCGGGGGTGCCGCTGCTGCTGATTTTTTCCAGTTTGTCGCTGTGGCTGCGCGAGGCGGGCTTAAACAAGGCGGACGTGACCTACTTCAGCTGGGCCGCGCTGGGTTACTCCTTTAAGTTTGTCTGGGCGCCGCTGGTGGACAAGTTACCGCTGCCGCTGCTGAGCAAGATGCTTGGCCGTCGGCGCGGCTGGCTGCTGTTGGCCCAGTTGGCGGTGATCGCGGCCATTGCGCTGATGGCCTTGACCGACCCGCTGTACAATCTGCAGATGATGGCGGTGGCCTCGGTGCTGCTGGGCTTTTCTGCGGCCACGCAAGACGTGGTGATCGACGCCTACCGCATAGAGTCTGCCGACGAGCGTTTACAGGCGCTGCTGTCGTCGACCTATATCGCCGGTTACCGCATTGGCATGATTGCCGCAGGTGCCGGCGCGTTGTTTCTGGCGCAGGGCTTTGGTAGCACCCCTGAGGTGTACAGCTATGAAGCCTGGCGAAACACCTATTTGTGCATGGCCGGGGTGATGGGTATAGGGGTGGTCACCACCCTGCTGATTGCCGAGCCCTGCCCGACCAGAGCGGACCCCTATCCCTATTCAACGTCGGCCTACGCGCGCTTTTTTAGCGCCTTTGTGCTGGCGATGTGGGTGTTGGTGCAGCTGTTGCTGGTGTCGCCAGATACCCCGCAGTGGTATGACGGCGGCACCCAGAGTGTGTTTGCCTTTGCTTTCAATAGCGCCATCTTTGTGGTGGCGGCCGTGCTGGGCTTGCTGGTGTTTGTCGCGCTGCTGCGCGTCGGCTGGGTAGACCGGGCGCTGCTGCGCGAAAGTTACACCCAGCCGATTGTCGATTTTATTGTGCGCTACAAGGGCGTGGCGCTCTGGGTGCTGCTGCTGATCGGTTTTTACCGGGTGTCGGATATTGTGCTGGGGGTGATCGCTAATGTGTTCTATCAGGACATGGGCTATAGCAAGGCGGAAATTGCCAGCGTGACCAAGGTGTTCGGCGTATTGATGACCATTGTCGGCAGCTTTCTCGGCGGCTTTTTGACGCTGAAAATCGGCGTCATGCGGGTGCTGATGCTGGGCGCGATTTTGGTGTCGGTAACCAATTTGTGCTTTATGTGGCTGGCGGGAATTGACGCCGATTTGACTGCGCTGACGCTGGTGATTGCCGCCGACAACCTCAGCGGCGGAGTGGCGGTGGCGGCGTTTGTGGCCTGGCTGTCGAGCTTGACCAATGTGTCGTTCACGGCGACCCAGTACGCGGTGTTCAGTTCGCTGATGACCCTGTTCCCGAAGTTGATGGGCGGGTATAGCGGCGCGGTGGCCGAAGCGGTGGGCTACAGTCAGTTCTTTTTGATTGCCAGTTTGATGGGCGTGCCGGTCATTGTGCTGATTGCCTATCTGGGCCGGCGGCTGCGCTTTCGCTAGGCCTGAGGTTTTACGCTGTTAAGTGCTTGCTGGCCACGCTTCGGGCCAGCGGCAGCGCCGCCAGTGCAGCCTGCCCGAGGGCTCGGCGCTGCCTTCGGCAATGAGGCGTTCCAGCTGGCGCTGGTAGGCAGGTGAGCGGACGGGGAAACTGATTTTGCCCCGGGCGTTGACGACCCGCTGCCAGGGCAGGTTGCTGTCTGCGGGCAGCTGGCTGAGTTGGCTGCCCACCCAGCGGGCGCGGCCGGGCAGACCGGCGAGCTTGGCCAGCTCGCCATAGCTGCACAGCCGCCCGGCGGGAATTTGGCTCAGCGTCAGCAGCAGCTGGCACCGAGCCTGTTCAGTGGGCTCATTCTTCGCCAAGGCTGCGAATGCGCTCCCAGTAGTCTTCGTAGAAAAAGTCCACTTCGCCGGTTTCCAGTGAGTATTCGGCGCCGACCACCATCAATTTACCCTCGCTGATCAGCTGCTCCAGAGTGGATGAGCCGCTGCACAGGTGCTCGACCGAGCTGCGCACATTGGCGCGCACGGCCTGCTTGACCAGTTCCTCGGGATTGTTTTTCAGCTCGGTGGCCAGCAGGGTTTCCACTGCCGGGCGCACGCGTTTAACAATGGAGTGCAGGCTGGAGGTGGGGATTTTGGAGTTGCCGCTCAGCGCGTCAACGGTGGCCTTAACGGCGCCGCAGCGCGAGTGACCCAGCACCACCACCAGCGGAGTGCCGAAGTTGAGGGCGGCAAATTCCACGCTGCCAATGCCCGAGGGCGCCACCACATTGCCGGCCACGCGAATCACAAACAGGTCGCCCAGGCCCTGGTCGAAAACCAGTTCTGCGGGTACACGGGCGTCGGAGCAACCGAGGATGATGGCGAAGGGGCTCTGCTCTTCCACCAGTTCGGGTTTTTTGTTGACGATGCAGGCTTCGTTGTCGCCCAGCTTTTCGACAAAGCGGGCATTGCCTTCTTTCAGGCGGGTGAGGGCTTGCTGGGCAGTAATCATTGTGTACCTTTGCTGTTGCAGTCAGTGAGTCTATAGCCAGTCGCTGATCAGTACGCCGAAACCGACGCTTTGTAGCGAGTTGTTGTATTCGATAAGGCTTTCGCCGTAACCGTTGAAATATTTTACATAGGCTTTGATCTTGGTGCTAATGGGGAAGCTCCAGCCGATCTCGACGGCGCCGCGATTGTCGCTGCGCAGATTGTTGCGCAGCATGACGCTAAGTGTGCGGTCGCGCCACTGGTAAAAGCCCATCCACTCGAAATTGCCCAGATAGAACTCAATATCGCGGTTGTCGTCGTCTTCGGCGGCTTCGGGAATGCGGTACCAGGGCTTGAAGGTCATCGCAAAGCGGTCGCGCTCGAACACCATATTGAGCATGATGCGGTTCCAGCTGCGCGATAGCGGTTCGCTGCGGCCATTGGACTGGTGGTTGAAAATTAACTGGTTGCCGACATTGCGAATGCCCTGCCACTGC
>NZ_JBFIGO010000115.1:0-7674 GCF_041602295.1 Spongiibacter sp.
CGGCAGTTCGCGCTCCAGCGCGTCGCGCAGCGGGCTGATGCGGGCAGCGCGCTCGGGGCCTAAAAACTGGTCGCGATGGCGGTCGCCCCAGAAAAAAGTGTGGGCGACAAAAAAGCTCGGCGTCATCCCCAGTGCCTTCATACGATCGAGCTGATCTGGGCGTGCGGTTTGCGCGTGCACCACCACCGCCCGCGGGTCACTCGCCGGGCAGCGCTGCTGAGCCCGCTCAAAGGCATCCAGCACCATATCGATCGCGGCATCGCCATTGCCGTGAATGGCCAGCTGGAAGCCACGACAGTGAAATGCGGCCACTTCCTCATCCAGCGCTTGCTGTTGATAGCGCGCAAAGCCCGCAAAGTCGGGGTCGGCGTGGCGGTGATAAGGCAGGCTCAAAAACCCGGTGTAACCCTGCAGCGAACCGTCGGCAATCAACTTGATCGCCGAGGCCGAGAAGCGCGGGCCATTAAATTTTTCCAGGTCCAATTCACCGGACAATATGGCCTCACCGGCCTGATGTGCCAGTGGCCAGGTAATCAACCGCTGGGGAATACGCCCCAGCCACGACAGCCCGTATAGGCCGTTGAGCATCCGGCCATCTACACCGCCACTTTGTGCGGTGGTCACCCCCGCCTGCAAATATTGCTGAGCCGCCGTGTCGGCCATTGCGACAAAATCCAGCAGCGAAAAATCCATCGCCAGGGGCGCAACCACGTCCGTGGCATGTTCCAGCAACAGGCCGGTAGCGCGCCCGCTGCCATCGCGCACGATCTCGCCACCCTCGGGGTCGGGGCTTGAATCATCGATACCCCCTGCCGCCAAACCGGCACTGTTGCTCACGCCCATATGACCCGAGCTGTGCAGCAGAAAAATTGGCCGAGTCGCCGACACCGCATCCAGGTCGTCGCGACTGGGGTGACGCCCCTCCGCTAACAGCGAATCGTCATAGCCAAAGGCAAACAGCCACTGGCCCTTTTTGAGCTGGCGCTCGGCGGCGCGCAACCGCGCTTGAATATCGGCGATACTGCGGACCTCACCAATCGGTGGACTACTTAGATCGACGCCGCGGGCCGATAAACCGGTGCCGGGAAAGTGCCCGTGGGCATCGATAAACCCGGGCAGTAGTGTGCGGCCGCCCAGATCGATGATCACCGCATCGTCATCGGCCAGCGCAGTGATCTCCGCCCGAGAGCCCAGTGCCTCAATGCGCTCACCGCGCACCGCCATCGCCTCAAAAATGCGGTTGTCGGCGTCCATGCTGAGAATCTGGCCATTCACAAACAGCTGCAGACCCGGCAGGGGTGGTCGAGGGCCGCGCAAGCTGTAGCCGACGGCCACCGCCAACGCGATAAACACCAGCAGTAACAGCGCTAAACTTTTTATTATTAGCCGCATTCACTCTTTTCCTTTTGTTACTAAACCATCCCGGTCACAGCGTCACCGCCAACTCGCGGGCACTGCGTATCGCACCTTCTATATAGCCTATGCGGGCACTGTCGCCGATATTGTGTACATCGACCCCAGCCTCGCGCAGCGCATGTTCAAATGTCGTATTAGCCTGTGCTCCCTGGGCGATAATGACCGTATCAACTGCCATGTGCCGGGCTTCGCCGTCCTGTTCATAGCAGAGCTCTGCCGCGGTGATCGCCGTCACCTGCGCATTGGGCACTAGGCAGACATTGTGGGACTTCAAGCCATGCAATACCCGCCAGCGGCGCACTATGCTCAGCTCCGCGCCAAAATCCCGGCCCGGCTCAACTATCGTTACCTCGCGACCGCGCTCGGCCAGCAGCTCTGCGACTTCCACCCCGACAAGACCACCACCGACAATCGCTACCCGTTTGCCCACCGGCATATACAGGCGGCTCAAACTGCGCATGCGGTCGATATCGCGATTGAGTTTCAAGGCATGCATCAGCCGCAGCAACAGCCGCTGGTAGAACTTCAGCTTGCCGTGGGCATTACCGGCAAACAGCATATCCCGCAGTTCTTCACCGTCGAGAACATGACCCTGGTCTTTACCCGCCAGCGCCGGCGCGCGGCGATCTGCCCCCACTGCAATGACCACCGAATCGAAGCCCGCCGCCGTGATGTCCGCCACCGTCGCGTCCTTCTCAAGCACCAGCTCTACCGATGAGGATGCTAAGGCGCGCTGTAAATAGTCAATCAGCTTGCCGTTGGGCTCATAGGCCAGCGCCGCCACACGCAGGGTTCCCCCCAGGCGATCTTCTTTCTCCCAAAGCGTTACCCTGTGGCCGCGTTCGGCCAACACCCGAGCGGCTTCCATACCCGCCGGACCACCGCCAACCACCAAGATGTTCTTCGGCTGCGCCGTCGGTAGGCTGTGCATCAACCTCGCCTCCTCCCCAGTAGCCGGGTTCACCGCGCAGCACAGTGGCTGGTTGATAAAGATCTGGCTGACGCACACGTAGCAATAAATACAGGGACGAATATCCTGTGGCCGGCCGTCGCGCAGTTTATTGGGCAACTCCGGATCGGCGAGCAGCTTTCTGCCCATCGCTAAAAAATCGAAATCGCCGGCCGCAATATGCTGCTCGGCGACATCGGGCTCAATGCGGCCAACGGCAATAACCGGAATGTTGACCGCAGCGCGAATGGCTTTGGCAAAGTCGATATAACCACCGGGCTGGTGCACCAGTGGCCCTTCAGTAAAACCAATTGCACTGTTGTTGGAGTAAGCACTAACATTGATGGCGTGACAGCCCGCCGCGTCCAGTATCCTGGCAAGCGCCACTGCGTCGTCGAGGGTAATACCGCCCTGGGTGCGGTATTCACAGGCGTCAATACGCACCATGATCGGGAAGTTATTGCCCAGTTCGGCCTTAATAGCCGCCACCACGCCCAGCAGCAAGCGCGCGCGATTTTCTAGCGGGCCGCCGTAGTCATCATCCCGGCGGTTGGCATAGGGCGATAAAAACGACGACAGTAAATAACCGTGACCGGCGTGAATTTCTACGGCATCAAACCCGGCGTCAACCACCCGCCGCGCGGCCGAAGCAAAGCAGTCAATGACCCAGTCAATATCCCCTTGATCCATCTCCTTGAATCGCGGCCCCTTGCCATCGGGACCCGCCGAACGCACAAAGTTGGCCATCTCGGCCATGGTCAAACCGTTGCCCATATCATTGGCCGCGGGCTTGGGAATAGACGGCACGAGAATCGGACGCCCCTCTACCACATCATGGGCCGACACCTTACCGCTGTGATTGAGCTGGGCGGCAATACGGCAATCGTGGGCGTGAACGCGCTCGGCGAGTTGACGCAGGCCCGGCAGAAAGTCATCAGAGGACAGACCCAGCATCTTCGGCATCGACATACCAAACGGCCAGGCCACCGAGCTGGTCTCCAGCACGAGCATGCCGGCACCACCAGCGGCCCGCGCCTCGTAGTAGTCCATTGCCCGAGCGCCTAGACTGCCATCGTCCAGCACATATTCGGTGCCCATCGCCGCCAAAATAATGCGGTTACGTAATGTCATACCGGCGATCGCCGCCGGCGACATCAGTCGGGGATGGCGGCAATCGCCGATCTCTTTAGCTGCGATCATCAGTCTGCCCCTCAACCAAAAACTGGCCGTACCAGCGCCGGAACTTGGCGAAGGGCCCATCGCCATCGCAAAGTAATGGCTTCTCCAGATAGCGCTTGCGCGCCCAAATGATGCGGTCTTCCTCCATCTGCTGGCGAATATCGTCGATGATCGCCTGGGCGACCCCCCCGACCGACTTGCCGTTACCATCCTGCTGAATAAAGGCATACATGGCTTTGGTGTTGTGTTCGTCGATAGGGGTCAAATTTGCCATTAACAGCGTCTCGCAGATACCGCTAAAACGCACCGTAGAAATACCCGGGCCAATACTGCTGTTTTCAATGCGCGACTGTACCCGGCCCTTGGGGGTTTCCAATTCCGACTCCAGCAAACCGAAACGACGGTGCTCGTCAAAGCGTATTACCGTTGGCTCAGGCACCTCCGGTGTGCCGTGCACAAAGCGAAAATGCGCGGCATCGACGGCATTTTCACCAATTTCCTGGGGGTGGGTAGCAATATCCCACTGGTAGATTTTTAATTCCCCCCAGTCGCCGGCACCGAGTGTTGCCTCTTCAATCACCGGCGGCTCAAACAAGGGCTCCAAATCTTCCGGGTGATACCAAACATAAATGCATTGATTCAGCTCGCGAACCGGCCAGCTTGGAATCAGTTTTTCACAGCGCTGCACCCGCGGCGGCATGCGCTCAGCGTAGGGGATCCCGGTACACTCGCCATCGCCGTTAAATTGCCAGCCGTGAAAGGGGCAGACAATGCTGTCACCCACCACCCGCGAGCCGCCACCCGCTTGATCGCGAATGCCATAACCCAGATGCGCGCCCATATGCGGACAGTAGGCGTCCAACACCTTGGCCTCACCCGACTCCGTGCGAAATATCACCAGCTCCTGCCCGAAATACTCCAGTGGCAGCGACTGTCCCACTGCTAGCTGCTGGGAATACAGTACCTGAAACCAGCCATAGGGCATGGGCAAATCAACACGGCGGCGTTTAGATGAAGCGATAATTGTCATTGCACTATCCTCTTACCGCGCCGCCACCATCGACCGACAGCAACTGCCCGGTGATAAACGACGCTCTGTCTGACAGTAAAAAGGCCACCGCTTCAGCTATTTCACTGGGCTCACCCAGGCGCTGCATCGGTGCCACCTTGCGCAGCTGCTCAGCCATCTTCGGCTGCTCTTCAAAATATTTTTCCAAGCCGGGCGTGCGAATGACGCCGGGCGACACGGCATTAATACGGATGCCCTTGTTGGCGTACTCCACCGACGCGCTCTTGGTCAAAATATTCACCCCGCCTTTCGCTGAAGCATAGGCGGTGTTAAAGGCCTGCCCGCGCAGCGAAGCATTGGATGAGATGTTCACAATCGCGCCACCGCCCTGGGCCAGCATGGCGTCGATTTCGTACTTCATACACAGCCAGGTATTGGTCAGGCAAAGCTCCAGTGTCTGGTCAAACACCTCGCGACTGAACTGGTGGATGGGGCCGCTGCCACGACTCACCGCCGCATTGTTGCAAGCCAAATCCAGACGCCCAAAACGCTGGATCAGCGCCTCGACCATCGCTTTTACCTCGCCCTCCTTGCTAACATCGCAGTGCAGGTAAACCGCATCGCAACCTGTGGACTGGAGTGCCGCCACGCAGGCCTCACCTTCCCGGTCATTCACATCGACGACCGCCACACTGGCCCCCTGACATGCCAGGGCCTCACAGATAGCGCGACCAATACCCGCCGCGCCACCGGTCACCAACGCCACTTTATCCTTCAACTCAGCAGACACCTGTACTCTCCTTAAGAATGGCTGACGCGACGCACAGGGTGCATCGCCAACAAAACAATCACCACGACCACCGAGGCCGCGACAACACCGGTATACAGCGATTTAAGCAGCGTGTAGTCCCAACGCCCCATCGTATCAACGCCAAACAGTGCGAAACCCAACCACAGCACCGGCAGCGACAGCAAGGCTGCCAGCCATGCCAAGATCAGCGCCTTCAGCGCATCGTGTTGCGGTGCCAGCCAGCCCAAGTAGCGCAAAAAGCCAAATGGCGGCTCAGCACTCGCCAGTGGCATTTTGGCAAGCTTGCGGCGCTGTAACGGCAGAACAATTAAACTCAAGATAAACACCAGAATCGCCGCAGTAGCGAGGAAGTCGACTAACACGCCCGATTGCCCCCAAACAGCCAACTCGGGCTTGCCGGCGCTCAGATACCAAGCAAAGGCGCCATTGACCACCGCGTTAATGCCACCATTGATCAGCGCTTCCTTAACAATGTAGTGTTGACTATTCGCGCTCATACCTACTCCACTCGTATCATTGATTTTAATTATTAGGCTCTTCATATTAGTCCACACAGTGATTCGCTAAAGCACAAAAACTTTCAGAATCGCCCACATTTAGCACCAACGCCACGGCTGCCTATGACGATGTCTAAACCCAACACCCTCCACGAAATTCCGGTACGCAAATTCCTGCGCCTACTCGACTACCTGGACAAGGTCGGCATCGATCAGCGCGCCATCGCCAAACGCTCGGGCTTTAACCTCGACGACCTGATGGCCAGCGATCACAACAAACTGCTGCCGGGCTACCGCTACTCCGGTCTCTATGAACTCGCCGCCGAGGCCATGCAACAACTCAATATCGCCGTGCCCTGGGGCTCAGGTATCGGCAGTGATGTGTTTCATTTCATGTGCTACAGCATTATTAATTGCCAAACTCTTGAAGATGCCCTGCATCGCGCCCAGCGCTACCAGGAAATGCTGTACCCTATGACCGGCTACAAAATTGAACTAAACGTGGACGGCGATACCGCGGAACTGAAGTACCACTTCGACGCCAGCAAGATTAATCCCAAGTTTGTACCGAAAGACTGGGACCGCACTGAGTTTTCCGATGCCGTCGCCAAGGCCTCCGGCATGCGCGTATGGCACGCATTTATGGGCTGGCTGGTCGGTCGCGACATAGCATTGAGCGCACTCAAAATATCCGCGCCGGCCTTTTCCGAGGCCTATTCCGAGAGTGTTAGCAGCGTGATGGGCACAACGCCGGAATACGGCTGCGAGTACACTGCCCTGTACTTTCCCAGTCAGAGTCTGCGCTACCGCACTGTACACACCAGTGAGTCACTAGAAGCTTTTCTGCGCAATGCCGTCTATGCACTGATTGCACAAGACTCGCGCCCGGCCAGTACCGGTGCGGCAATCCGCTCACTGCTGGCCAAAAGCGGCGCCGGCGCCCTGCCCAGCTTTGAAGACATGGCAGAAAACCTGCATATGTCACCGTCCAGCCTACGCCGCCGCCTGCACAGTGAAGGCACCAGTTACCAGGAACTCAAGGACCACTACCGACGCGATATCGCCATGCGCCATCTTCGCGATGACAAATTGAAAATTCACGAAATTGGCGAGTTATTGGGTTTCCTCGAGTCCAGCTCTTTTATCCGCTCCTTTCGCAACTGGACCGGCCTCACTCCCAAGCAGTATCGCTCGGAATTTATCGACGACTAACATTACAAAATAGCAGCGACAAAAAAGGCGAGCCAAAGCTCGCCATGCCGGGGGACAATAAAACTGAACCGCAGCGTAAGTACTACGCTGCGGTCGTCCATCAATAACGGTAGTTCAGTGATACCGCCCAAGTGCGCGGGCTGTTATAGCCGCCGCTAACAAAGGGTCCCACCACAAAAGAATTGGTCAGCACCCGCTTGTCTTCAAGGTTTTTACCCTCGACCGCCACACGCCATTTGCGATCCTGCGTCTCAAAAGCCAGCGCGGCATTCACCAGGTGGTGATCCTCTTGCTTTTGCTCGTCGGCAAACTGGTCGCGCTTATCAACCGGCGAATTGGTGTAAGACTCGCTGCGCCAAGACACATCAGCCGCCGCGGTCAGCGTGCCGTAATCGGCTATATCTACCGCGTATTGGCTGCTAAGGCGCGCATTCCAGTTAGGTGAAAAGCCAATTTCAGTCGATGAGGCAATATCAACCTCATTGCCGCTGCTGTCCTGGGTTTTGTAAGACTCAACCACCGTATTCAAATAACCAATATTCAAACCCAGCAACCAACTATCGGTGGCCGAAAAGCGCAGCTCCAACTCGCCGCCCTGACC
>NZ_JBFIGO010000116.1:0-7665 GCF_041602295.1 Spongiibacter sp.
ATGACGCAAGTGTTTTTAACCCAGCTTTGGGTTGGCACGGACTAAGATCCCCCTCAGCACTGCCGAGCACGGCGCGGCCAGTGCGGGAATTGCGCGAGGACTGTTTGAGCCGGCAGGCGAGTTCCGCAGCGCCCGTACTGGCCGCGCCGCGCGCAGGGGATCGGCGGCGACTAGCCGACGACAGTGATGCGGGGGTGTGCTTTTCTTGCTTACTTCTTTTTCACACAAAAAGAAGTAAGTCGCCCAGCAAGGGCGAAACCCAAGCCAGCCGAAAAACGCTATTAACGAAAAAGATAAAAACAAGAACCGCGCTATTCCCTCAGCGCCCGGTGACGCGGCAATTTTACCGCCCGCTGGTATACCGCTCCGCCGCCTCAACTTCCACTTCAGCCTCGGCCTCCAGCAAGCGCACCTCTTTAAACAGGTGGTGGGCTGGGGTGTGCTCGGTCAGCGCATCAGCCGCCAGCAAAATGGCGGCCGCCGTCCAGGTGGGGCGCTCGTCTGGCCACAGCAGGTCTTCGACCATTTGGTAACCGGTCCAGTATTCGCCGTTGCTCTCGCGCCACTGGTGCAGCCAGCTGTACACGTTGACCGCGCGGGCGTGGTCGCCGGCGGCCAGCAGGGCCATGGTCAGTTCGCAGGATTCGGCCACGGTCACCCAGGGCTCGTCGGACACGCAGCGACAACCCAGACCGTTTTCAACAAATTCGTCCCAGCGCTTTTGCAGGTGGGCGCTGCCCTTGCTGGGCGGAATCACCCCGGTGAGTACCGGGTAGAACCAGTCCATGGAGTAGCGGGCCTTGCTTTCCCAGGTGCGGTCGAAGCGCTGGGGCTTGTTGCGCATGGCATCGCCGAGGCGCTGGCGCGCCTCGCGCCACTCTTCGCGGGGCTGGCCCAGCACCACGGAGATATTCCAGGCGCATTCCAAACTTTTATAAATTGAGGCGCAGCCGGTGATCAGCGCGTCTTCCATCGACTCGCCGTCGGCATTAACCGCCCAGTTAATTTCGCCGTGGGCGCTTTGCTGGCCGACCACAAAGTTGATGGCGCGCTGAATGCACGGCCACATAACACTGAGGAAGTCGCGGCGCTGACTGATCAGGTAGTGGTGCCACACGCCGGTGGCGACATAGGCGACAAAATTGGTTTCGCGGCGCTCGCGGTTGTCGATCTCGCCGCCGCGGTAGGCGGCCCACCAACTGCCGTCGGCCAGCTGGCTGTCGCGCAGCCACAGGTAGGCGCGCTCGGCGGCGTCGTATTCGCCGCCAATGCTCAGCCCCATGGCTGATTCAACATGGTCCCAGGGGTCGGCGTGGCCGCCGTCAAACCAGGGAATGCTGCCGTCGCTCTGCTGTTCGCGCAGCAGGAAGTCGACCGTGGGACGAAAGAATTCTTCCGGGTACAGCCCCTTGCTGAGAAACAGTCCGCTCATGCCGCCTGCCCTTTTTCAAAGTACATGACTACCGATTTGCCCATCACCGGGTTGAGGCTGCGCTCCACCGTGCGAGTGATCCACGGCCGGTCCATCAGGTCCCAGACCAGCAGCTTGTGATAGCTTTTTACCAGCGGGTTGTCGTCTTGTTCCCAGAAGGCGCACTTCAGCCACCAGTAGGGCGAGTGCAGGGCGTGGGCCCAGTGGCGGCGGTAAAAGCGAAAGCCGAGATTCTGAATTTGCTTGCGCAGCTCATTGGCCTTGAAAATGCGCAGGTGGCCGCCCTCGACCTGGTGGTAGGCGTCGCTCAGTGCCCAGCAGATTTTCTCTGGCCAGGCGCGCGGCACGCTGGCGCAAAACAGGCCGCCGGGCTTGAGGATGCGCTCGATTTCCTTGAGCACCGCCTGGTAGTCGGGAATGTGCTCGAGCACCTCTGAGCAGATGATTTTGTCGAAGCTGTTGTCGGCAAAGGGCAGGTTCATGGCGTCGGCATTGGCCAGCCCCAGGGCGCGGCGCTCGTCGCCGGCGTCGACAAAGTCGGCGGCGCGCTGCTGGGCGGTTTGCAGGTCTTTGAGGCAGAGATCGACACCGACGGCGGTGATTTCACCCTCCACATAGGCGGAGATCACATGGCGGCCTTCGCCGCAGCCCAGGTCCAGCAGGCGGTCGCCGGGCTGAAGTTTAAAGTGTTTGAAATCAACCGTTTTCACTGCGTAGTACCTGCTCGTAGTAGTCCAGCATCTGCTGGGCCGCGCGGCTCCAGCAGAACAATTCTTCCATTCGCGCGCGGCCGGCGCGGGCCAGTTCGTTGCGCATCTCGGCGTCGCTCAGCAGCGCGTCGATGCCGTCGGCCAGCGCGTCGCTGTCGCGCACCGGCACTTGCAGGGCGGCGTCGCCGGTGACTTCGGGCAGCGCGCCGCCGGTGGTGGACACCAGTGCGGTGCCGCAGGCCATGGCCTCGCCGGCGGGCAGACCAAAGCCTTCGTAGACCGAGGGCACCACGGCCACTTCGGCCTCGTTGTAATACTGCACCAGCTGCTCGGTGCTAATGCCCGAGGCAGTGGCGATGTGCTGGTGCAGGCCGAGCTTGTCGATCAGCGCCTCGGCCTCGCCGCCCTCGCGAATTTTACCCACCATTAACAGCTGCAGGTCGGGGTAGCGTGGCAGCAATTTGGCCACCGCTTCAAACAGGTAGCTCATGCCCTTGAGCGGCGCATCGGCCGACACCGTGGCCATTAGCCGGCGGGGGATTTTCTTCACCCCGGGCAGTGGCTTGAACTCCTCGGTGTCGATGCCGCAGTGCACCAGGTGGATGGCGGCGGGCTGCATGCCAAAGGCGGCGGCGATGTCTTCGCGCGAGCGCTCGGACACGGTGACCACATGGTGCAGCTGCGGCGCCACCATGCGCTGCATTTGAATAAAGCTGTGCCAGCGGCGGATCATCAGCCGCTCGCTAAAGCTGTTGGCCGCCTTGAGGGCAATTTTCAGGTCGCTGGTGATCGGGTGGTGAATGGTGGTGACCAGCGGAAAGCCGAGCTTTTGCAGCTTGAGCATGCCAAAGCTGAGGCTCTGGTTGTCGTGAACAATGTCGTAGTGACGGCCGTGGCGCTTGAGGTATTTAACCACCCGGCGACCAAAGCAGTAGGGCTCGGCAAAGCCGCCGCTGAGCTTGCTGGTCCACTCGATAATATTGGTCAGGGAACTCAAGTGGTGGGGACGGATCGAAGCGAGGCCGGTTTCAAACAGGTTCATGCCCGGCATTTTGATCAGCTTTACCCGCGGGTCGAGATGGGGGTAGGGCTGACCGGAGATCACGTCGACCTGGTGGCCGGCGTCCACCAGCGCCTTGCTGAGGTATTTGAGGTAGATACCCTGGCCGCCGCCAAAGGGCGCACTGCGGTAGCCCAGCAGGCAGATATGCAGGCGGCGCTGGGGGCGAGCCTCTTCGATAGGAATGACTTGGGCCGACCCGGTCGCCGCAACGACGGACTGGGCTAGCGCGGTTGGGTCTGATGACATAGCCGTTTTCGCTGTTTGTTAGGATTGTGTCGGTCTTGCCCGGCGGTACTGCGCCACGGCCAAAGTTACATGGGGTCGGCACGTGGGGCGCGGGCAGCCTCAGCTATTGCGGGGCGTGACGCCGCATGAGTGAACGGATTCTAACCATCGCTTGTGGATAAATCCACCGGCGGCCCCAATCGCGGCGCCTCGCGGTGATTACCACTTTGTCATGTTACACTGCTGAAACAGGCAAAAATGCTAGGAAAACCATGAAGATGCGAAAATTTTCAGCCGCCGTGATCGGCCTTTGCACGCTGCTGGCGGCCTGCAGCGGCCAGCCCGCCAAGTCCAGCGACCGCGGCCTGTTTACACCGCTGCCCCGCGATGGCGGCCTGAAGTTGTTTGAATACCAGCTGCGTGTCGAGTTGCCACCGGCTAAACCGATTCGCCACAGCGTGGACGCCAACCGCCCCCAGCCCCGGGAAAAATCCGACGACGAGCTGCTCAAGCAGGCGCAGCGGCTGCTCAGTCGCGACAGCCGGCTGCAGGAATACTGCCCACTGGGCTATATCACCCTGGAGCAGTACGCGGTGTTGAATGCCTTGAAAATTCGCGGCGAGTGCCGCTACACGGCGCCAGCCAAAGACGGCGCCTGAGCCGCCAGAGCGGCGGCTCGATAACGGCGCTTAGGCGACCGGGGTCAGCCACTCGGCAAATTGCTGACGACGACCTTTGACCTGGTCGAAGTAGCGGCTTTGCAGCTCGGTGGTGATCGGGCCGCGCACGCCGCTGCCAATCTTGCGGCCGTCCAGTTCGCGAATCGGCAGCACTTCAGCGGCGGTGCCGGTGAAGAAGGCCTCATCGGCGATATAGACTTCGTCGCGGGTGATGCGCTTCTCTTCCACTTCCAGGCCCAGCTCTTCGCAGAAGGCAAAAATGGTGTTGCGGGTAATACCGTCCAGGCAGCTGGTCAGCTCGGGGGTGTAGAGCTTGCCGTCGCGAATAATAAAGATATTCTCGCCGCTGCCCTCGGCCACATAGCCTTCGTTGTCCAGCAGCAATGCCTCTTCGCAGCCGCTGTCCAGCGCTTCGCGCAGCGCCAGCATGGAGTTGATGTAGTGACCGTTGGCCTTGGCCTTGCACATGGAGATGTTCACATGGTGGCGAGTGTAGGAGCTGCAGCGCACCTTGATGCCCTTGTCGCGGGCCTCGGGGCTCATATAGCTGGGCCAGTCCCAGGCGGCAACAATCACGTGGGTACGCAGGTTGTCGGCGCGCAGGCCCATGCCCTCTGACCCCAAAAACACCATCGGCCGCAAATAGGCTTCGTCGAGGTTGTTATCCCGCACCACCTGACGCTGCGCTTCGTTGATCACGTCTTTGTCGAAGGGCATGTCCATATTCATGATATGGGCGGAGCGGAACAGGCGGTCGGTGTGCTCCTGCAGGCGGAAAATGCAGGTGCCGCGGTCACCGGCGTGGTAGGCGCGCACGCCCTCAAACACGCCCATGCCGTAGTGCAGGGTGTGGGTCAGCACGTGTACACGGGCATCGCGCCAGGGCACCATTTCGCCGTCAAACCAAATTAGACCATCGCGATCGGCCATCGACATTGTCGTCGTCTCCTGAAAATTACTGTTATGCGCTCACTGTTCGCCGAGCAGCTGCTGCCAGATGCGACGCACCGCATCGCGCTCGGCAACCAAGCTGTCGCCACTGAGTCGGCCCTGCTGTTCCTGCAAGCTAGCCCGGTGGGACTGACTGCGAAACGCAATATAGGCCTCGATTAAGGCCTGGGTATCGGCCTCGGGAATCAAGCCCTGTTGTTGCAGGGATTCCAGGATCCGAATATTGTCGGTGTGGTAATGCAGCGGCGGGTGCTTGTGCGACCAGGCTAAAACGGCGTATTGCACCATAAATTCGATATCAACGATACCTCCCAGCCCCTGTTTGAGGTCAAATTCGCCGTTTTTTTCACCGCCAGCGGGCAACAGGTGCTTGCGCATTTTTTCGCGCATGTCCCGCACGTCACTGCCCAGCTTGGCAGCCTCGCGCGGCGTGGCCAAAACATCGGCGCGCAACTCGGCAAATTTCTCCGCCAGCACCTCATCGCCGGCCACCACTCTGGCCCGCACCAGCGCCTGGTGTTCCCAGGTCCAGGCCTGGCCGCGCTGGTAGTCGCGGAACGCCGAAAACGAGCTGACCAGCAGGCCGGAGTTGCCCGACGGCCGCAGCCGCATATCCACCTCGTAGAGCTGGCCGAGGCGAGTGTGGGTGGTGAGGATGTGAATAATGCGCTGACCGAGGCGGGTGTAAAACATATTGCCGTCCAGCGGGCGCTCGCCGTCGGTGCTGCGCCCGGCCGGCACATCGTGCAAAAACACCAGGTCGAGGTCGGAGCTGTAACCCAGCTCGATACCGCCCATTTTGCCGTAGCCGAGCACCACAAAGTGGCGGCGCGGGTCTTCGCCGCAGGGGCTGCCGTGTTTTTCCACCAGGTTGTGCCAGGCAATATCCACCACCGCCTCCATCACAACCTCGGCGATAAAGGTCAGGTAGTCGCTGACCTTCATCAGCGGCAGGCTGCCGGTGATTTCCGAGGCGGCTACCTTGAGCACATGGGCCAGGCGGAAATAGCGCAGCGCCTCCATTTGCGCTTCCAGGTCGTCTTCGGCAATGCGCAACAGGCGCTGGCGCAGCTCGCTGCGCAGGCCGTCTTTGTCGGGCACCGAGTACAGGCTATTGGCGTCGAGCAGCTCGTCGAGCAGCACCGGGTGGGCGGCCAGCTGCCGCGACACCCAGGGGCTGGCATCGCAGAGCCGCACCAGCTGGCGCAGCGCCGCCGGGTTTTCCATCAGCAGCACTAAATAGGCGGTGCGGCGCAGCACCGACTCGATCAGCGGAATCAGTCGCAAAAAAGCCCGGCCGCTGTCTTCCGCCTGCTGCACCTGCTCCAGCAGCAGTGGCAAAAAGTCATCCAGCCGCTCGCGAGCACTGCCCTGCATGCGCAGCACATTGGCGCTGCCCAGCAGCGCCAGCAAGCGCCGCGACACTTCTTCAGCATCGCTAAAGCCACTGCTGACCAGCTTTTCGCTCAGTCGCTCGCCGTCGCCATCGGCCAGCAACGCCTGCCAGTGTTGGATGGCGGCGCGGTCACCCCTGCCCTCTTCTTCCGGGGCGGCAATGACATTGCCAAAATGCTCGTCGACCCGCTGGCGGTGCTCGGCCAGCGCGGCGCTGAACGCCTGCCAGTTGTCGAAACCCATACTCAGCGCCAGCGCCGCCTGGGGTGCCGGGGCGTCGGGCAGCTGCTGGCTCTGCTCGTCGCGCCAGGCCTGGATGGCGTGCTCGGTATTGCGCAGAAAGATATTGGCGGCCTGCAGTTCGGCCACCACCGCCGTCGGCAGCAACTCCATGTCGCGCAACTCGTCGAGAATGCTGCGCAGCGGGCGCTGCTGCAGACTGGGTTCGTGGCCACCGCGAATCAACTGAAAACACTGGGCGATAAACTCGATCTCGCGAATGCCGCCAGCGCCGAGTTTAATATTGTGCTGCAGGCTGCGTCGCGCCACCTCGCGCTGAATCAGCGCCTTCATGTCGCGCAGTGAATCAATGGCGGAAAAATCCAGATAGCGGCGGTAGACAAAGGGCCGCAGGCGCGACATCAATTCGGCGTTAGCTGCCTCGTCGCCGGCGATGCAGCGCGCCTTGATCAGCGCATAGCGCTCCCAGTCGCGGCCCTGATCCTGGTAGTACTCCTCCATGGCGTCAAAGCTGACCACCAGCGGCCCGCTCTGGCCATAGGGCCGCAGGCGCATATCCACACGAAACACAAAGCCGTCGGCGGTGCGAGCATCCAGGGCCTTGATCAGCCGCTGACCGAGGCGAATAAAAAACTCCTGATTGTCGACGCTGCGGGGGCCACCGACGGTTTTGCCGGCCTCGGGGTAGCTGAACATCAGGTCGATATCCGACGACAGATTCAGCTCACCGGCGCCGAGCTTGCCCATGGCGATGACCGTAAGCTGCTGGGCCACGCCCTCGGGCGACTGGGGCTGCCCCCACTCGGCGCACAATTGCCGGTGCAGCAGCGCCAGCGCCTGCTGCACGCAGACATCGGCCAACGCCGACAACTCGGCGGCGGTGGCCGGCATATCGGCCAGGCGGTTGAGGTCGCGCCAGACAATGCGCAGCCAGTGCCGGTAGCGGAATTGACGCAGCACTGCGGCCAG
>NZ_JBFIGO010000117.1:0-7661 GCF_041602295.1 Spongiibacter sp.
CCACTTAATCGAGGGTGGCATGCCCGAAGAGCGCGTGGTGCATATCCCCAACTTTGCCGACGAAACACCGGTGGCGCCTTTGCCCCGCGATAGCTTTGATACCCCTGCCGATGTCCCGCTGTTGCTGGCGGCCGGCCGGCTTCATGTCAACAAGGGCTTTGATACCTTGTTGCAGGCGCTGGTCGCGGTGCCCGAGGCCCATCTCTGGCTGGCCGGCAGTGGCCCGGAAGAGCAGGCGCTGAAAACTCTGTGTAGCGAACTTGGGCTGGACCGGCGTGTGCGGTTTTTGGGCTGGCGCAATGATGTTACCGCGCTGATGCGCAGTGTCGATGCCTTTGTTTGCCCCTCTCGTCACGAGGGTTTGGGCTCGATTGTGATGGAGTCTTTTGCTCACCACTGTCCGATTATTGCCACGCGTTCGCAGGGCCCCGGTGAAGTGATCGAACATGAATATTCAGGCTTGCTCACTGATATTGATGACGTTGGCCAGCTGGCTGAGGCGATAAGCGCAACTCTGGACGATGGCGGTTTGCGTCAACGCATGGTCGACAACGCTGCTGGGGTTTACGCCAGCACATATAGCCGGCAAGTGATTGTCGATGCCTACCTGGATTTTTATCGACGCATCGCCGAGAGCCGTTAGTGGGAGGCCGTTATGAGTGATCATTTGGCGCGAATCAATATTGCAATTTGCAGCTGTCAGCGGCCGTTTTTATTAGAGAAGGCGCTGTCGAGTCTCGCGGCGATGCGGCGGCCGGCTAACAGCGAAGTACTTGTCAGCATTATTGATAACGATCCCGAGCAGTCTGCGTTGCCGGTATACGAGGATTGGCGGGCTAAGTTTCCTGTGGCATTGCACTATGCTGCTGAGCCGCGTCGCGGCATACCCGTTGCGCGCAATCGCGCCATTGCCGAGGCGCATCAACACAATGCCGATTATCTGGTGTTTATTGATGATGACGAGTGGGTAGAGCCCGAGTGGCTCTGTGAGTTAGTTGGTTACGCGCAGCAGTTGGGTGGCAAGGCGGTTGTGCATGGCGCGGTGGTCCCCGAGTTGCCGGCGGCTGCTCCCGCTTACATGGCGGAAATATTTTTTGAAAAAGGCCGTCCGACGGGAACAGAATTGGGCAGCTGTGCGACCAATAATGTCTTGATACCCATCTATCTCACCCGCGAACTAGGGCTTCGTTTTGATGAAAGCCGGCCTCTGGCAGGTGGTACCGATACGTTGTTTTTCTGCGCCGTCGCTGAAAAAGGTGTAAAAATCGTCGAATGTGCCGAGGCTAAAGTGCATGAGGGAATCCCAATGTCACGGCTGACGAGTCGCTGGCTGGCAAAGCGCAAATACCGTGCGGGCATTACCTTGGCGTGGCGCAAGCGAGAGGCGGGGCGCTCAGCAGTAAGTTTGCTGCTGTCATCGCTTGTCCAGCTGATTGTATACAGCATTGTCGCGCTGCTTAGCCGTATGCTGATGCGCAATGTGTCTTACTATAAGGCACTGATGAAAATGTGTCGCAGCGCCGGTGTGTTGAGCGGCTTGTTGGGTGCAAGGACAGATAGCTACACAAATATTGAGGGTCACTGAATGCCTCGGGTACAGACAATATGAAAATTCTAGTTACTGGTGGGGCGGGCTTTATCGGCTCTGCCGTGGTGCGCCATATTATGTCCTGTACCGATCATTCGGTCGTGAACGTTGACAAGCTGACCTATGCCGGCAATCTAGAATCCCTTGCGGGCATCAGCCAGGGGCAGCGCTATCAATTTGAGCAGGTCGATATTTGTGACCGCCCGGCCCTCGATCGTATTTTTGCGCAGCAGCGGCCCGATGCCATTATGCACCTGGCTGCGGAAAGCCATGTTGATCGGTCCATAGATGGCCCCGCTGCCTTTATTGAGACCAATATCGTCGGCACCTATACGCTATTGGAGTCTGCGCGACAGTATTGGCTTGGGCTTGATGAAGAGCGCCGAGAGCGTTTTCGTTTTCATCACGTGTCTACCGACGAGGTGTATGGTGATCTCGACGGCCCCAATGCGCTGTTTGTTGAAGATACGGCCTATGCGCCCAGCTCACCTTACTCTGCTAGCAAGGCGAGTTCCGATCACTTAGTGCGCGCTTGGGGGCGAACCTATGGCTTGCCGACATTGCTTACTAATTGTTCCAATAATTACGGTCCTTATCATTTCCCGGAAAAATTAATACCGCTGGTTATCCTTAATGCCTTGGAGGGCAAGCCGCTGCCTATCTATGGCAAAGGTGATCAAGTCCGTGACTGGCTCTACGTGGAGGATCACGCGCGAGCCTTGCTCACTGTTCTCGAGAAAGGGAGGGTGGGTGAAACCTACAATATTGGTGGCCACAATGAGAAGCAGAACCTCGATGTTGTGCAATACATTTGCGACCTTCTCGACCAGCGGCGGCCGCAGCGGCCCGGTGGGTTGGCTAGTTACCGCGAGCTGATTCAGTTTGTTGCCGATCGTCCGGGGCACGACCGGCGTTACGCAATTGATGCCGGTAAAATTCAGCGCGACTTAGGCTGGTTGCCGGAGGAGAGCTTTGAAAGTGGCATTGCTAAAACGGTGGATTGGTATTTAGAAAACACCCAGTGGTGCCACAACGTTCAAAACGGCAGTTATCAGCGCCAGCGCCTAGGCGTTGGCGGTCGGGAGGCAACATGAAAGGTATCGTCTTAGCCGGGGGAAGTGGCTCGCGCCTACACCCTATAACTAAAGGGGTGTCTAAGCAGCTGTTGCCCGTTTACGACAAGCCAATGATTTACTACCCGCTGTCAGTGCTTATGCTGGCGGGTATTCGCGACATACTGATTATTACTACGCCAGAGGATCAGGCTTCCTTTCAGCGACTGCTGGGTGACGGGGCCGACTTTGGCGTGCAGTTGAGCTATGCGGTACAAGAGCGCCCAGAAGGGTTGGCGCAGGCGTTTATTATTGGTGAGCAATTTATCGCCGGGGACAGTGTTTGCCTCGTGCTGGGTGACAATATCTTCTACGGTCAGGGTTTTCGTCCCATGCTTGAGGCCGCTGCGGCGAAGACTTCCGGTGCAACGGTGTTCGGATACCAGGTTAAAGACCCCCAGCGTTTTGGTGTGGTGGAGTTCGATGAGCAGCGTCGCGCGCTGTCAATAGAGGAAAAGCCCGCTAAGCCGAAAAGCCATTTTGCCGTGACTGGCCTGTACTTTTACGACAATCAGGTGGTCGATATTGCCAAGCAAATACAGCCCTCTGAGCGAGGCGAGCTAGAGATCACTTGTATTAACAACGCCTATTTAGAAAAGGGGGCGTTAAGCGTCGAATTACTGGGGCGGGGATTTGCCTGGTTGGATACCGGTACGCACGACAGCTTGTTGGCCGCAGCGCATTTTGTGGAAACGATCGAGTCTCGGCAAGGTTATAAAATAGCCTGTCTAGAAGAGATCGCGTATTTTCGTGGCTGGTTGACGAAGCAGGATATTGAACGACTTGGCCGGGCTTTAGGTAAGAGTGGCTACGGTGATTATCTGTTGTCTTTGTTGGCTGAGTAATGGATTCGACGATGCATAGGCCGCCTTTTCTCCACTGCATGAATGCCCAGAAGTTTACGGAGCCGTTTATTGACTTTGTTGAAAAGCATTTCGATGAGACTGAGCACCGCTTTATTATTCGCGAAGATGAAAAATTTGCGATTCGCGCGCGCGCTAATGTTGTGCTCGTACCCCAAAATATCGGCCGTCTAGCGCTATTTATTTTGTATTTTCGCGAGTTTAAAGCGGCGGATAAAGTTTTTCTGCACGGTTTGTTTGCCAAGGATATGGTGAAAATTCTGGCACTACAATTTTGGGTGCTGCCCAAATGTTACTGGGTGATGTGGGGTGCCGATTTATATCATTATGTTTTCCGTAAGCGCAGTATTCGCACTAATTTTTTCGAGCGTATCAGGGCGTTTGTAATCCGTCGTATGGGACACTTGGTTAGCTATATCGATGGTGATATTGCCTTGGCGCGCGAATGGTATGGGGCTACAGGTCAGGGACATCGCTGTTTTATGTATCCCAGCAACCTCTACCAGCCTTTGCCTGACGTCGGCGAGCCAGTGTCCAGTGATGAGATAGTGATTCTGCTGGGTAATTCTGCGGACCCCCGCAATGAACATTTAGATGCGCTGTCGCGGCTTGCCGCTTTCTCTCGGGAAAATATTCGCATCGTGGCACCGCTATCTTATGGGCGTAAGCGCTATGCGGACTCAGTGATTAAGGAAGGGCAGCGACTGTTTGGCGATAAATTCGAGGCCATTACGGGTTTTATGCCGTTTGCGGACTATGTGCGTTTGCTTGGTCGTGTGGATATTGCAGTATTTAACCACCGTCGCCAGCAGGCCATGGGGAATATAATTAGTCTGCTGGGTTTGGGGAAAAAAGTGTATATGCGCAGTGATATCACTCCTTGGGCACTGTTTGCTAAAGAGGAAATCAAAGTTTTTGATGTTGATACCTTGGACCTTAATCCCATCGCGCCGAAGATTGCTGAAAGTAACCGCAGTCGGATCGCTAGTGTGTTCTCTGAGGAGAGCTTGGTGATGCAATACCGGGAGCTTTTTGAATCATTATGAAAATAGGCTTTCACATTATTGGCAGCAAAGGCTTGCAGGCGCTACAGGCCTTTGTCGATGCATTTGGTGGGGGGGCGATCGCCTATGTCGTCGCGGCTCGCGATGGTGCGATCCAATATGATGCTTTTGATGATATAGCAAGTTACTGTAGTGATAGCGATATTTCATTTGTTGAGCGGGGCAAGGCATTGCCAGGTGGCCTGCCTCGGTGTGATGCAAAGTTTGCCATTGGCTGGCGCTGGTTGATTGACGACGCCGAAAACTTGGTGGTCTTTCATGATTCACCGCTGCCGCGATATCGTGGTTTTGCGCCCTTAGTGAATATGCTCGTCGATGGTTGTGGGGAAATTGCGGTTACTGCACTGCTGGCCTCGGCAGAGTATGACCGGGGAGACATTGTCGCTCAGGCGGCATTGCCGGTTGATTACCCACTAAAAATTTCCGAGGCCATAGATATGGCGGCCACACTCTATGCGAGGCTGGCAGTTGACGTTGGTTCCGCTATCCAGGCCGAGGGTACATTGAAAGGTGTGCCCCAGAATGATGGCGATGCCAGTTATAGTTTGTGGCGAGATGAGCTGGATTACCGCATAGATTTTTCTCGCTCGGCTGATGAGGTTTGCCGTTTTATCGATGCGGTTGGCTATCCCTATAATGGTGCTTCGGCCAGCGTTAATGGCAGTTTAGTGCGTGTATTGGATGCCGTTCCGGTGGCTGATGTTCGCGTTGAAAATCGTGCCGCCCATATCGGTAAAATAATTTTCTTTGAAGCGACGCTGCCAGTCATTGTATGTGGTTCGGGTTTGCTGAAGGTGACTGACCTTCGCGATAGCCAAGGCGAACCTATGCTGGGTAAGCTGAAGTTTCGCACACGATTTGAGGGCTGCTGATGACCGACTTTATTACTTTCAACCGCCCGCCGCTGACTGGCAACGAGCAGCAGTATGTGCTTCAAGCTATGGCTAGCGACAAAATTTCCGGTGATGGCTTCTTTGGCAAACGCTGCCAGCGCTGGTTCGAGAATCAGTTAAAAGTCGCGCGAACATTGCTGACGCCTTCATGTACACACGCTTTGGAAATGGCCGCGTTGTTAATTGATATTCAGCCTGGCGACGAAGTGATAATGCCGAGTTATACCTTTGTCAGTACGGCAAATGCTTTCGCGTTGCGTGGTGCGAAAATTGTGTTTGTCGATGTCCGTCCCGATACGATGAATATCGATGAGACGCTTATCGAGGCGGCGATTACTGATAAAACGCGGGCTATTGTGCCCGTGCATTACGCAGGCGTTGCCTGTGAAATGGATGCAATAATGGCGTTGGCCAGGCGCTACAACCTTTATGTTGTCGAAGACGCTGCACAGGCGATGCAAGCCACTTATCGTGGCAGAGCGGTCGGTACTCATGGCCATTTAGCGGCGTTTAGTTTTCACGAAACTAAGAATGTAACGAGCGGTGGTGAGGGGGGGCTGCTCATTATTAACGATGAGCAGTTTGCACAGCGTGCGGAGGTGATTCGCGAGAAGGGGACAAATCGGAGTCAATTTTTTCGCGGTGAAGTTGATAAATATTCATGGGTAGATATAGGCAGTAGCTATCTGCCCAGCGAGCTACAGTCGGCCTACCTTTGGGGGCAGTTAGAGCGCGCAGAATCCATTACGGCCAATCGCCTTGAAAGCTGGCAGCGTTACCACGACAGATTGGCGCCCCTAGCTGAACGTGGCGTCATTAGCTTGGCGACTATCCCGCCACACTGTGTTCATAATGCACATATGTTTTATTTGAAGGTGGCGAGTTTAGACGAGCGGGGACGTTTGTTAGCCCACCTGAAGGCGCGGGATATTCTAGCGGTATTTCACTATGTGCCCTTGCATTCGGCGTCGGTGGCAAGTCAGTACAGCCGTTTCGACGGTGTGGATAAGCATACTAGTGTTGAGAGCGAGCGTTTACTTCGTTTGCCACTCTATTACGGTATCGCTCACCGGGATATTGATCGAGTCTGCGAAGAGGTTATCGCATTCTTTTCCTGAGTCATATTTTTCGTATTGGCGAGCTTGTCTCGGTTAATCAGCCGCTCGCCTGGGGCTATAGGTTTAAGCTGATTCGAGGGTTCAAGGCAATGATATTGCTTGGTGTTTCATCAGCTTTTCCAGCCAAGCTAAAACCTCGGTTTTAAGCTGGGCATTGCCGCCGATACTGTCCGGAAAAATACTCTGCATGGCCAGCAGTGCGTCCACCGCCTGTTCGGCGCTGCCTTGCCACAACTGGGTGAGTTGTTCTTTTAAGGGATCTTGCAAGGTGTCGATCGACTCGCCGCGCAGGAATAACAGCCAGGCGGCAATGGCGAGACTGGCGTAGTGAATCGATGCATTGTGCGAGAGCTGCCACGCTATAATCGGGACCAGGCGCTGGGGGATCTTTTGTGAGCCGTCCATCGCAATCTGCGCGCAGCGGTGGTTCAGTGCGGTGTTTTCAAAACGCGTCAGCAGGGCTTGCTGATAGTCTTCAATAGAGAAGTCGCCGGGTAGGTTGAGGCTGGGCTGGGCTTCGTCGCGCATCAGGCCCTCGACGGCGCGGCGAATGTCTGGGTGGCACAATGCCTCGGCGACGGTTTCTCTGCCGGTCACACAGCCCAAGTAGGCGATCAGTGAGTGGCTGGCATTGAGGGTGCGCAACTTCAGCGCTTCAAAGGGGGCGACGTCGTCGACAAACTCGGCGCCAACCTTGTCCCAGGGCGGTACCGGTCCGGCGAAGTTTCTTTCGATAACCCACTGTGAAAACGTCTCGCTAAATACCGGCGCACTATCGTCAACGCCGAAGTCCGAGCGGAACTGCGCGCTTTGTTCGGCGGTGACCGCGGGCACAATGCGATCGACCATGGTGTTGGGGAAGCGGCAGTGCTGCTCGATCCACGCCGCCAGATCGGCATCCTGTTTGGCGCTGAACTGCAGCAGGGCCGCCTTGAGTTTGTGACCGTTGTCGCTGAGGTTGTCGCAGGACAGAAGCGTCAGGCCGGTCAGGCCTTGCTGGCGACGGCGCGCCAGGGCCGCGGA
>NZ_JBFIGO010000118.1:0-7552 GCF_041602295.1 Spongiibacter sp.
CTTCAGGCCCGCGGCATGTCGGCCCCCAGTTTTTCCAACGGCGCGCTGCGAGCACTGCAGCGCTATAACTGGCCCGGCAACGTCCGCGAGCTGGAAAATCTGATGGAGCGCCTGACCATTACTCATGGTGGTCGGCGTCTACTGGTTGGCGATTTGCCGAAGAAGTTTCGCTTTGAATTGGTTGACGATGAGCCGGAGCTTAGCGAGCGTGAAGATCAAGACGTGTTGTTGAGTAGCCTGTTGGCCAGGCCTCAAGCGAATGATGTCGCTGATGACGACGATTGCCAAGCCGCATCGAGGGTGAGTCTTCCCCAGGAAGGTCTCGACCTTAAATCCTATCTTCAGGACTTGGAACAGCACTATATCAGCCAGGCGCTGGAGCGCGAGCAGGGAGTGGTGACACGTGCTGCGCAATTGCTCGGTCTGCAGCGCACCACCCTTGCTGAAAAAATGAAGAAGCTCGGCCTTGGGTGAGAAGCGAGGCCGTGGTCTAGAAGTCCCTCTCTCTAATTAGCATATTTTCCATTCGCCATATTCTGCGTTGTCGATGTATTTTTTTGCGGCATATGTTCGTCGTTAGTT
Source organism: Spongiibacter sp. (assembly GCF_041602295.1). GTDB lineage: Bacteria > Pseudomonadota > Gammaproteobacteria > Pseudomonadales > Spongiibacteraceae > Spongiibacter. The sequence goes on from NZ_JBFIGO010000118.1 coordinate 583, forward strand.
TGTGTTTATTTACTTGCTTGCTCCGCCAAAAATTTGTCGTTTCCGGTTTGTGTTTTGTTAACTTGTTGATTTTTATAATAAAAAAAATTGGTATGAGTGTTGCAGTAGTAACGGTGTGAATCGCAATAGGTTTTTAGACATGCCGAAACTACGCTCTGAATTCAATGCAACTGACCGCCGTCAAGCGCTGCGGCGACTTAGCGTGTGTCAGCGCGAGTTGCTTCTCTCCCGGCGGCAACTGCGCCTCTGGCAAGCCAGTTTGCTACAGCGGGGGACTGGACAATGAGCTCTTTGATCGCCGTAGATGCGGCGTCTATTGCTGTGCGCGACCTTGCCAATCGGGTTGCTGCCACCGATGCAACTGTCCTGGTGTGCGGAGAGAGCGGTGTCGGCAAGGAGGTGTACGCCCGTCATATCCACCAGCAGTCCCGGCGTGGAAAGGGGCCTTTCATTGCACTGAATTGCGCGGCAATCCCCGAGAATATGTTGGAGGCGATGCTGTTTGGCTATGAGAAGGGCGCTTTTACCGGGGCCATCAACAGTCACGCAGGTAAGTTCGAACAAGCTGAGGGCGGTACGCTGCTGTTGGACGAAATTTCTGAAATGGATATTGGTCTGCAAGCCAAGCTGCTGCGCGTCCTGCAGGAGCGCGAGATAGAACGGCTGGGTAGCCGCCGCAGCCTAACGCTGGATGTGCGGGTGATTGCCACCACCAACCGCGATCTGCGCCAGGCTGTGGCAGACGGCGAATTTCGCGAAGACTTATTTTACCGCCTTAATGTCTTTCCACTGTATTTGCCGCCTCTGCGCGAGCGGCGCAGCGATATTTTACCGCTGGCCCACCACTTTATCAGTCGCGATGTTGAGTTGGCCGGTATCGACGACCCGCTCAGTGCTGCGGCGCAGCGCAAATTATTGGCCTACGCCTGGCAGGGCAATGTGCGGGAGTTAGACAACGTGATTCAGCGCGCGATGATCCTGCGCCAACAAGCAAAGATAGAAGATCGGGATATCCAGTTTGAGCAAGGCATGGTGCTGTTTGGTGACACCGCCGCGAGCGGAGAGGTTGCGCTAGATGGCTTTATGCGCAATCAGGAGCGCATGCGTATTCAGGATGCTTTGCGCCAGGGGCGGTCTAAAAAAGAGGCCGCGGAGATACTGGGAATTAGTCCGCGTACCTTGCGCTATAAGCTGGCGCGGCTGCGCGAGCAAAGCTTGCAGCTGGGGTAGGGGGGAATAGCGATGTCAGACGGTATGCAGGTAGATTCCATCCTGAATCAGATACGCGCGCTGCGCCAGCAGTCGCCGTTGGGCCCGCTGGAAGCACCGGCGGCCAGCGACGCCGTGGCCGAAACGCCCAAGGTGGATTTTGGTCAAATGATGAAGCAGTCACTCGACAATATTAATGCCAGCCAGAAGCACGCTGGTCAGCTGGCGGCGGCGTTCGAGCGCGGTGATGCCGATGTCAGCATTGCTCAAGTAATGGTTAATATGCAGAAGGCCCAGGTGTCCTTTAAGGCGGCGGTGGAGGTGCGCAACAAATTAGTCGACGCCTACAAGGAAGTGATGAGGATGTCGATTTAATGGCTGTTTTCTACGGTATGAATGAGGCACATCAGCATGGCTGAGTCATCGTCAATTTCCGTTAATACGCTGCTCGCCAGTGCCGCTAAAAACGACGTGTTGCGCCAGTTGCTCATTTTGGTCGGTATTGCGGCAAGTGTGGCACTGGGCGTGGCATCGGTGCTGTGGTCGCAGACCGGCGACTACCGTACATTGTATTCCTCTCTGCCCGCCGAACGCGCGTCAGCGGTAGTCGACGCCTTGACGATGGCGGCTATTCCCTACCGGATTCAGGACGGCACTGGCGCCATTATGGTGCCCGCCGAGCAGATTCACGACGCCCGTATTCGCTTGGCTGGCCAGGGTTTAGGCCGCGATGGTTCCGGCATGGCAATGCTGGAAAAAGAGCAGGGTTTTGGCGTTAGTGAGTTCATGCAGTCAAAGAAATACCACCACGCCCTTGAACAGGAACTCGGCTCGACCATAGAAAGCCTACAACAGGTTCGCCGCGCCCGTGTGCATTTGGCCATCCCAAAGCAGTCCGTATTTGTACGGGATCGAAAATCACCCAGTGCCTCGATTATGCTGGATGTCTATCCGGGCAGTGAGGTGTCACCGAAGAATGTCTCCGCCATTATCAACTTGGTCGCCAGTAGCATTGGCGGTCTTCAGGCCAGCGACGTGACCGTCGTCGATCAACTGGGGCAGCAGCTCAGTGAGAGCCGCCAGGCCGACGACCAACTCGAGCTGAGCGGACGCCAGTTCAGCTATCGCCGGCGTATCGAGCAGGCCTATGAAGACCGTATTGCCGACTTGATACGACCGATAGCCGGTTCGGGGCGGGTGAGAGTGACGGTTGCTGCGGACATCGATTTTTCCAGTGAGCAGCAGAGCCGCGAGAGCTGGAATCCAGACCGACAGGTGGTTCGCAGTGAACAAATCAACGAGCAGGCAACCGGCGGTGCGGCGAATCGCGCGGCCGGTCAGGGTGTTCCCGGTGCGCTGACCAATCAGCCGGCATTAACGGGCGGCGCGGCCGAGGGCGCAGTGGTCGACACCGCAATGGGCAATCGCTCGGTGACGCGCAACTATGAAATTGAACGGGTGCTGGAGCACAGCAGCAATCCCAGTGGACAGTTGAGGAAATTGTCGGTGGCGGTGCTGGTCGATAATCATCGCCGGGTCAATGAGCAGGGCGAGACGGTTATTGAGCCCTTGAGTAATCCCGAAATTGAACGCATGACCTTACTGGTTAAGGACGCCGTGGGCTTCGAGCAACAGCGCGGTGACCGGGTGACGGTCATGGCCGCTGATTTTCGTGAAGAGGGCATGTTTGATGGCGAGGCGCCTGCGCCGGCAATTTGGGAGCAGGCGTGGTTTGCCAATTTGCTGAGGCAGCTACTAGTGGGTATTGCTTTGCTGATTATTGTCTTCGCCGTACTGCGCCCTGGTATGCGCAGCTTGCTGCAGAATTCGCGGCCGGCCCTAACCAGCAGTAGCTCGCCAGCGGCGCCTTTGAGCGGGGAGTATCAGGCGCCGCCGATGGCGGCGCTAGACGCGCCGGGTGGCAGTGCTGCCGCGGGGCGTGGGGGCATGGGTTTTGAACAACAATTGGTCGATGTTCGCGGAATGGTGGAAGAGGACCCGCGTCGGGTCGCACAAGTGCTTAACCGATGGGTGAATGAAGACAATGGATAATACCGAAACCGGCAGCGCCGCTGCTATGGCTACCGTTAGCGGTTGTGAAAAAGCCGCCTTGTTACTGCTGATGATGGGGGAGAGCTATGCAGCCAAAGTGCTTAAGCATGTTTCGCCGGGTGATGTCGAGCGCATCGGCAGCGCGATGGCGGGCATCAAGCGGGTGGATAATCAGCGCGCCGTAGAGGTGGTAAAGGCTTTCCATGTAAGTGCAGAGTCGGAAAACTCGCTGGCGGTGGGTGTGCCCTCGTATATGCGCAAGGTATTTAGTTCGGCACTGGGGGAGCAGAAAGGCGCTAGCCTGGCGAAACGCGTGCTTGGGGATTCCGACGACAGCGATGAAATGGACGCACTGCGCTGGGTGGAGGTCGATGCCTTAGTACTGATGCTTCGCGATGAGCACCCACAAATGATTGCCATTACGCTCGCCCATTTAGAGCAGGAGCAGGCGGCGAAAGTGCTAGCGCAGTTCCCTGAAGCACAGCAAAACGACATTGTTTATCGCATTGCGAATATGAAAACCATTCCCGATGCCGCAATGAACCAGCTGCAGTCCATCCTGAAGAAAAAACTGTCGGTCAGTGCCAAGCTTAAAAATCGCGATGTCGATGGTGCGGCGGCAGCGGCGGGCATTATTAACGGCTTGGACAACGATACTGAAAATCGCATTTTAGAGAGTGTCGCGCAAAGTAATGAAGAGCTGTCGACGCGTATCCGTGACCTCATGTTTGTGTTTAGCAACCTTTGCAATATTCCCGACAAGGGCATGCAGCGTTTGTTGCGGGAAGTGTCCTCCGACCTGTTGCCGATAGCACTGAAGGGCGCTGCCGAAGAAGTGCGAGAAAAAATACTGCGCAATATGTCCAAGCGTGCGCGGGAAATGCTGGTTGACGATATGGAGGCCCGCGGCCCAATTAAAATCAGTGAAGTCGAGCAGGCGCAGAAGGAGATTTTAACCATCGCGCGCAATTTGGCTGACGATGGGCAGATTGATCTTGGGCGGGGCGGTGATGACTATGTGTAAGTGCAGTGGGAGGTGGCTGTGAGTGACGGCTTTCAGCGTTTGCCGCTGCGTTCTCTCACAACGGAGGAGGTGGCACCGCCACCACTTGCCGGCGCTGAGACAAGCGGTGCGATGCGTTGGGCGCTGCCCGAAATTGTCGGAGGCGGTGGGCGGCCGCGCAGTGGTGAGCCGTTGGCGTCGGCTGATGTCGGTGGTGGCTCTCAGGCCAGCGAGACTCAGCAGCAATTAGAGGCACTGCGCGAGCAGGCTCGACAGGAGGGCTTTGCCCAGGGCGAGGCCGAGGCGCGTCGGTTACTCGGCGAGCAGAGCCAGCAGCTGCAATTGCTGGTTGCCGCCTTGCGCGAACCGATGTCGTGGTTAGAGGACAGCCTAAAGGAGCAGTTGACGGGGCTCGCCTGTACCTTGGCCAAAGTTTTGTTGGGCCGCGAGCTATCGCTACAGCCCGAATTATTGCGCGACACCGTGCAGCGTGCGGTGGACCTGTTGCCGGCGGTGCAGGGTGGTTTGGAGATCGCCTTGAACCCCGACGATGTCGCGACCTTGCGAGGCCTGGCCGAGACCGACGGCGAGCCGCTTGAGCCCGGCTGGCGAATTCTCGAGGACAGCGACGTCAGTCGTGGGGGCTGCTTGATCAAGACGCGGATATCGCAAATCGACCGACGGCTGGAGACGCGTTTGCAGAATTTGCTCAACGATACCCTAAGCGGGCTGGATGCGGGTTGTGGATAAGCTGCGCCCCGGTCAGCATTTGCGCGATCACTTTTCCCTGTTGCGCCAGCAGCTCGAAGCGGTCGGCGTTGAGGCGCTGGCATCGCCCGAAGGCCAGCTGCGCCGCATTGTCGGTACCCTGCTTGAAGCTGAGGGCTGCAAAGCGGCCATCGGTGCCTATTGCGAGGTGGAAACCACTGACGGCGATTGGCTGGAAACGGAGGTGGTGGGCTTCGCCAGTGACCATATTCTGTTGATGCCCACTGGGGAGTTGCGCGGGGTGATGCCCCATGCGCGGGTGCGGCCAATCGGCAAGGGCTCCCATGTGCCTGTGGGTGACGAGCTGTTGGGGCGAGTGATCGATGGTGCCGGGCAGCCTCTGGATGGTCGCGGCCCACTGCGTTGTACTGAACATCGGCCGTTGAACGCCGCGCCGATTAATCCGCTGCTGCGGCGCCCTATCCGAGAGCCGCTGGATGTTGGCGTGCGCGCTATCAACGCCCTGTTGACGGTAGGGCAGGGACAGCGACTGGGGCTGTTTGCCGGCAGCGGGGTTGGTAAAAGCGTGCTGTTGGGCATGATGACCCGTTACACCAAGGCCGATGTCGTTGTTGTGGCACTTATTGGAGAGCGCGGCCGCGAGGTTAAGGACTTTATCGACAATATTCTCGGCAGTGACGATATGCGTCACGCGGTGGTGATCGCCACGCCGGCCGATCATCCGCCGCTGATGCGCATGCGCGCTGCGTGGTTGGCCAGCGCCGTGGCGGAGCACTTCCGCGACCAGGGACAACAGGTGTTATTACTAATGGATTCTCTGACGCGTTTCGCGCAAGCTCAGAGGGAAATAGCATTGGCTACCGGCGAGCCGCCGGCCACCAAAGGCTACCCGCCATCGGTGTTTGCGCGACTGCCTGCGCTGGTGGAGCGCGCCGGCAACGGTGCTGAAGGGGGCGGCTCGATCACGGCGTTTTACACAGTGCTGGCCGAGGGTGACGATCAGAATGACCCGATAGTGGATTCGGCTCGGGCCATCTTGGATGGACATATTGTGTTGTCGCGCAGCCTTGCCGATGCCGGACATTTTCCGGCGATTGATATCGAACGCTCGGTAAGCCGGGCGATGAATGACATTACTGACAAAGCGCAACAGAGCTTGGTACGACGCCTGCGACAAATTATCGCACTGTACCAGCAGAACCGGGACCTTATTACCATCGGTGCCTATCAACGCGGCAGTGATGCCCGGGTCGACGAGGCGATTGCATTGTGGCCGCGCATTCAGGCATTTCTGCAACAGGGCTTTGACGAAGCGGAAAGTTATGACCATGCGCTGGACAAGTTGGCGCTGTTACTGACCAGCGATGCTGCAGAGCAGCCCTGAGCATACCGGGGCGAGATGTTCGAGTACAGATAGAGGGTGAGTTGTGAGTGCTGATAAAAAATCACTGCGATTGGAGCCTGTAAAGGAGCTTGCCGAGCGCGAAGAGCAAGAACAAGCAACGCGGTGCGCGGCGGTGCAGCAACAGTATTTACATCAACAGCAAAAGTTGGAAGAACTTCAGCAGTATTACGCCGATTACAGCTCCGCTGTCGCCGAGCAAAGCGGTGATGTGAAGCAGCTGCAGGAAAGCCGTGAATTTCTCGCCCGTCTCGCTATGGCGATACGTCAACAGGGCGACAGCGTTAAGCGCTGTGCCCTGCAGTTGGAAGAGATTCATCAGCAGTGGCTGAGTGCCCGTCGCCACAGTAAAAGTATGGAACAGCTCATTGAGCGCTATCGCACAGTTGAGCGCAGTGACGAGGCTCGCCGTGAACAACGCGATAGTGACGACATCAATAACCAGCGGCACAGCTGGCTGCAGCGTCGCAGTTAATTATTTCAGCACCTCAGCACCTCAGCACCTCAGCACCTCAGCACCTCAGCACCTCAGCACCTCAGCACCTCAGCACCTCAGCACCTCAGCACCTCAGCAC
>NZ_JBFIGO010000119.1:0-7409 GCF_041602295.1 Spongiibacter sp.
AGTCTTTAGCTAAGTGGCTTTTTACTCGATCACGAATGCACTCAGCTTCGCCAATATAAATTGCACTCTTATTGGTTTCTGGGTCAGTGCCAGTTAAAAAATAGACTCCTGAGCTCAATGACTCTTCTCTTGCAAGAAGTTTATCAAACTCACTCCTTGGTCCAGAAACTGCTTTACCAGTCCAGTTTGAAAGTTCGGCCGTACGAAGTCTTTTGGGATCTCCATAAGCTAAAAATATTTTTAGTGTTGCCGTTGGCACATTCTCTCCTTACGTATAACAGCCTGTTAATGAGGACTCCGTCCTCATAATAATTATTATCGGGAAGGCACGATAATTATCGCCAGCATTGCAGGAGGCCCACAAGCCTTTGAAAAATTGAGAAATTTCATTGAGAGAATTCGCCAATGGAAAAAACGTGAAACCTTCACGATAATTCAGGGTGGGCAGGCCAGGAATTGGCGAGCTAGCGCCGTATTTCAGGGAGGAGTCGGCATCCATGTCACATTCACCGTTTTTGGCATCCATTCGCGAGTATATGATGGTGCGCCGCTATAGCTTGAGAACCATCAAGTCGTACCTGTACTGGACAGGGAACCTCTGCACAACCTAGCGATACCTCAGGCTTTGCATGAGTGTGTCAGGCAATGCGAAGTTGCGAAGGAAGGCTGGCTGCCTTTCAAGCAGCTTTAAAGCCGCATGACGTACTCATGCAAAGCCCCGCAGGGCGGTTCTTTGGGGTGCACTGGACGGCGTTGCCGCTCTCGCCAAGGACAACCAGCCTTGGCCTTCAAGCGGCGCCTTGCCAGCACACACCAAAGAGCCCGCTGAGATATTGCTAGGTTGTGCAGAGGTTCCTGAAGTATTTCATACTCTTTCACGGCAAGAAACATCCCAAAGAGCTTCCGCCCAGCGCGATAGAAGAGTTTTTAACGTTTTTGGCCACGCAGAGAAGGGTGTCTGCTGCAACACAGAGCATCGCGCTGAATGCGCTGGTCTTTTTGTATGACAAATTTCTGGGGCAGTCCGTCGGCGATGTCTCACAATTCCGCCGCGCCCACCGCCAGCGCAAGCTGCCGGTTGTACTCACCAAAGAGGAAGTCGGCCGGCTGCTTAGCCAGCTCGACGGTGAGCATCACCTTATGGCGGCGTTGCTGTATGGCTCAGGTTTGCGCCGCATGGAACTAGTGAGATTGCGGGTGAAGGACATCGACTACGACAATTTGCAGCTACAGGTCTGGAATGGCAAGGGCAACAAGCACCGTTTAACCACGCTGGCGCCGGAGTTACTTCCCGCACTCAGGCGGCAGGAGGGCCACGTAGCATTGCTGCTCGCCGAAGACATACAGCACCGGCAATACGAGGGCGTTTGGCTGCCCGATGCCTTAGCGCGCAAGTACCCCAATGCCAGCAAATCATTGCCTTGGCAATTTTTATTCCCGTCGTCCCGCTTGAGCCTGGAGCCAGGCACGCGCAAGCTCAGGCGACACCACAAAGATGAAACGGGCATCAACAAGCTGCTGCGCGCGGCGAGTCAGGCCGCCGGGATTCGCAAAGCGGTGGGCAGCCACAGCCTTCGCCATTCGTTTGCCACCCATTTGCTGCAAGCGGGCGCGGATATTCGCACGGTACAGCAGCAGCTGGGCCACAGCGACGTAAAAACCACAGAGATCTATACCCATGTGCTCAAGCAGGGCGCGCACGGCGTGCGCAGCCCCCTAAGCGGTTTGTTGGCAGACGCCTGAGTTATTTCAGCAGGCTGAGGTCGACTTGTTTGTCGGCGTGGTAGGAGGAGCGCACCATCGGGCCGCTGGCCACGCTTTTAAAGCCGAGGTCTTCGGCGATGCGGCCAAACTCTTCGAACTCTTCGGGGGTAACAAAACGCTCTACCGCCAAGTGGTCGCGACTGGGCTGCAGGTACTGGCCCATGGTGATCATGTCGACGTTGTGGGCGCGCATGTCTTTCATGACCTGAATCAGTTCTTCGGGGGTTTCGCCGAGACCGAGCATCAAGCCGGATTTAGTCAGCACGTCGGGGCGGCGCTCTTTGTATTTTTTCAGCAGGTCTAACGACCACTGGTAGTCGGAGCCGGGGCGAATTTTTTTGTACAGGCTGGGCACCGATTCCAGGTTGTGGTTGAACACGTCGGGCGCTTCTTTTTCGAGAATATCCAGCGCCACATCCATGCGACCGCGGAAGTCGGGCACCAGCACTTCTATGCGAATACCGGGGCTGCGCTCGCGGGTTTCGCGAATGCAGTTGGCGAAATGCTGAGCACCGCCGTCGCGCAGGTCGTCGCGGTCGACCGAGGTGATCACCACATATTTAAGCTGCATTTCACCAATGGCTTCGGCCAGCTCTGCGGGCTCGTTTTCGTCCAGGGCATTGGGGCGGCCGTGGGCGACATCGCAGAACGGGCAGCGGCGGGTGCAGATCTCGCCCATGATCATAAAGGTGGCGGTGCCGCCGCTGAAACACTCGCCCAGATTAGGGCAGGCGGCCTCTTCGCACACCGAGGCCAGCTTGTGCTTGCGCAGTATTTGCTTGATACGGCTGATTTCGGGGCTGGCGGGCAGCTTGGCGCGAATCCACGAGGGCTTAACCGGCAGCTCCACCGAGGGGATAACCTTAACCGGAATGCGGGCCACTTTTTCTGCGCCGCGCAGTTTTTCGCCCTGCACCACTTTTTTGGCTGCCGGGCGCTTGCTACCACCGATGTTCTGCTCGCTCATTGCTACTACCTCTGCCGGGCTGCTAGGGCAACTCGGGTAATTGATTGTCGTCCAGTACCGGGCTGTCGCTATAGTTCAAGCGCTCGGCCAGCTGGGCCGCCAGACTGTCCATCAGCTGCTCGACAGCGGGCGCCGGCTCGGGGCGCTGGCTGCGAATATCGGTAACGTCCATGCCCACGTGACCGCAGGGATTGATGCGCTGAAACACGCTGAGGTCCATGTCGACATTCAGGCTGAGGCCATGAAAACTGCAGCCGCGGCGCACGCGCAGGCCCAACTGGGCAATTTTGGCGCCGCTTTGCACATACACGCCCGGCGCATCGGCGCGCGGGTGGGCGGCAATACCGAGCTCGGCCAGGCTGTCTACAATACTCTGCTCGATGGCCGTTACCAGATCGCGCACGCCGATACCCAGGCGCTTGAGATCGATCAGTACATAGCCGACCAATTGGCCGGGACCATGATAAGTGACTTGGCCACCGCGATCGACCTGCACCACGGGGATGTCGCCAGGCATCAGAATATGCTCAGCCTTGCCGGCCTGGCCCTGGGTAAACACCGCCTGGTGCTGCAAGAACCACAGCTCGTCGGGGCTGTCGCCGCCGCGCTGATCGGTGTAGGCCTGCATCGCATGCCACACCGGCTCGTAGGCCTGCAGCCCCGCCAGCCGGCGCTGATAAAGTTTGCGAGTACTCACTACATCACCATTTTCACAACGCCGGTGGCCTTCAGATCAACGTGGATGCACTCCAGTTGCTCCTTGCCGGTGGCGACAATCGTCACGGTCATCGACAGGAAGCGGCCCTCGCGGCTCAAGCGCTCGGTAATACAGCCTTCGGCCAGCGGCCCGGCGTGCTGTTCCATCACTGCCACAATTTTGCGACGCGCCTCATCGTGGTTGTCGCTGATCACCTTAATGGGGTAATCACAGGGAAACTCGATTTTCGGTGGCTCTTGCTCAGTCACACTGCTGCCCTCAGGAAACCAGGTTCAAAAAGAACAGCACGATGCTGTCCCACAGGCGCTTGAAGATACTGCCTTCGTCGACGGTTTGCAGGGCAATCAGCGGCACCCGCACTTCGTCTTCGCCGTCGAGCTTCACTTGCAACTCACCGTATTCACTGTCGGCGGCGATCGGTGCCGTCAGCACCTCGTCGATAATCAACTGGGCATTCAGCGCGTCGACCTTGCCGCGGGGAATGGTCAGGTAAACATCGTCGCGCACGCCCAGCGGCACGCTGGTCTCAGCGCCCTTCCACACTTTGGCATTGGCCAGCTCGGTGCCCGCCGAATACAGGTGGTGAGTTTCAAAGTAGCGGAAGCCGTAAGACAGCAGCTTTTGCGTTTCGCGCTCGCGGGCGCTCTCGCTTTTTGCGCCCATCACCACCGAAATCAGCCGCATGCCCTCACGCTTGGCCGAGGTCACCAGGCAGTAACCGGCCTCACTGGTATGGCCGGTTTTCAGGCCATCGACACTGGGGTCGGTCCACAGCAGGCCATTGCGGTTGTTCTGGCGGATATTGTTGTAGATGAATTCTTTTTCGCTGTACAAGGCGTATTCATTGGGAAAGCCGATGATCGCCCGCGCCAGTGTGGCCAGGTCGCGCGCCGAGGTGTAGTGCTCGGGGTGGGGCAAGCCGTGGGAATTGACAAAGTGCGTATTGGTAAGGCCGAGCATCTGCGCGTGCTGATTCATAATGCCGGCAAAGGCGTCTTCGCTGCCGGCCAGGTATTCGGCCACCGCCACACTTGCGTCATTACCAGAGGAGATCACCACCCCCTTGTGCAGCTCGCCCAGGGTGACTTGCTTGCCCACTTCTATCCACATCAGCGACGACCCGGCAAACAGCGGGTTTTGCGCCCAGGCATTTTTGCTGATGGTAACCAGGTCTTGATTGCTGACCTGACCGCGCTCCAGCTCGTAAGACAGCACATAGCTGGTCATCAGCTTGGTTAAACTGGCCGGTGGCAGGCGCTGATCGGCATTGTGTTCAATCAGCACCTCGCCGCTGTCGGCATCCATCAACAGATAGCCCGAGGCGGCCACGCTGGGCGGCGCCGGCACCAGGTTTTGCTGGGCGACGGCCACATTCAGAGACATCACTGCGGCGAGAATCACAAACACTAAGCGTTTCAAAACAAGACCTTTTCGATTGGTTCTAAGAGTTATTGCAGCGGCCGCAGCCACTGCCCGATTAACGGCGTTCGTCGACAACCAGCTGCGGCTCGCCGGACCAGCGCCCGCGCAGCGCTTTGCGGGCGGCTTGCGCGGTGGCGAAGTCTGGCAGCGGGCCGATGCGCACACGGTGGATCGCCTGGGCGTCGGCCAGCTGACTGGCCACCGATACCGGGTAGCTCATCCCCTGGCGCAAGGACTCCTGCAAGGCCTGCGCCGATGCCAGCTGCGAGAAAGCGGCCACCTGCAGATAGTAATCGGCCACGGCCTGTTCGCCGCCGGTATTATCCGTGTCAATCACTTCAATTTCCACCGCTGCCGTGCCCTGCCGGGCAAAGCCCAGTTTTACCGCCGCCGCGTAAGACAGGTCGATAATCCGGTCTGAGTGGAAGGGGCCACGGTCGTTTACCCGCACCACCGCCTGTCGGCCGTTTTGCAGGTTGGTTACCCGAACGTAAACCGGAATCGGCAAGCTGCGATGCGCCGCCGACATCTCGTAGAGGCTGTAAATTTCGCCGTTGGCAGTGGCCTTGCCGTGGAACTTGGTGCCGTACCACGACGCCACACCGCGCTGCTTAAAGCCGCGGTGGTCGTCGACCAGATGATAGGTTTTTCCCAGCACCTGATAGGGGTTGCTGTTGCCCGCCAGCCGAATAACCTCGGCGCGCGGTGTCGCATCGGCAATGCTGCCGGGGTCCAGCACCTCGGGCGGGGCGCCATCCTGCTCGGTCGGCGTGATCAGCGGCCGCTGCTCGCCGGGCGCAATCGCCACCGGCTGATAGCTACAGGCCGCCAGCAGCCCCAGCAGGGCTGCGCACAAGGGTAAACAGCGCGGTATCATTTTGCAGCCACAGCGCCCCGGTATTGCTCAGCAATCAACTGACTGAGCTGGTGAGCCGCCAGCGCGTACATCGCGCTGTGGTTGTAGCGCGTGATCACATAAAAGTTTTGCAGGCCAACCCAATACTCGTCGCCCTTCGCGCCCTCCAGCTTCATCGCGGTGGCCTTTTGGCTGGGATCGAGCGGGCTTGCACTGGCAATACCGCCCAGTTTCAGCTCGGCCAGGGTTTTTGACGGCTTTAGGCCGGCATTGAACAGGGTCTCGTCAACGGGCTCGCTCAGTACCGCGGCGTCTACCACCGGCGCACCCATTGTCCAGCCGTGGCGGGCAAAGTAGTTGGCCACACTGCCAATGGCGTCGACGGGGTTGTTGACGATGTCGGCCTGGCCGTCGTCGTCAAAGTCGACGGCGTAAGCGCGATAGCTGCTGGGAATAAACTGGCCGTAACCCATGGCACCGGCGTAGCTGCCTTTAAAGCTCAAGGCGTCAAAGTCCTGTTCGCGCACCATCAGCAGATACTCTTCCAGCTGGCCGAGGAAGAAGGTGCTGCGGCGGGGGAAGTCAAAGCCCAGCGTCGCCAGCGCATCCACCACACGGTAGCTGCCCTTGTTGCGGCCATAGCGGGTTTCCACGCCAATAATGCCAACGATCATTTCCGCGGGCACGCCAAATTCTTTTTCGGCACGCGCCAGGGTGTCGGCGTGCTCCCGCCAAAAATCCACACCTTGGTTTATGCGTGAATCCTGAATGAATATCTTGCGATAGCGTCCCCAGGTCATCACCGACTCAGCGGGGCGCTCCATGGCGTCGATAATCGACTGCTTTTTTTCCGCCGCCGTTAACAGGCTCACTACCCAATCGCGGTCAAAACTGTGTTTTTCCACCATTTTATCGACAAATGCCGCGGCCTTTTCATGCTGGCTGTAGTCCGCCGCAGCCCCCAGCGGCGCAACCAATAACAGCGCCGCCGCAGCGCGGCGCAGTGGCGTGGAGATCAATTTGCTTAGTATCACGTTTATTCTCTCTTTTATTGCCTGCCCGCACAGCGGGCGCCTCAGCGCGGCGAACGCACTATTGATGCACCAGACGTTCGTCGGCGCAGATCCCCATCAAGATGCCAAAACCTACCAGCAATGTCACCAGCGATGTGCCGCCCTGACTCACTAGCGGCAGTGGCACACCCACCACCGGTAACAGCCCGGAGACCATTCCCATATTCACAAACACATAGACAAAGAAAGTGAGGATAATACTCCCGCCCAACAGCCTTCCGAAGCAATGTTTTGCCTGGGTAGAGATCCACACGCCGCGACCGATGATCAAGGCGTACAGTAGCAGTAATAACAGCACGCCGCGCAGGCCATACTCCTCGGCGAGCACGGCAATAATAAAGTCGGTGTGGCTCTCGGGCAGAAAGTCCAAATGCGACTGCGTTCCCTTCAGCCAGCCCTTGCCCTCAAAACCGCCGGAACCGATGGCGGTTTTCGACTGAATAATATTCCAGCCCGCGCCCAGCTTATCACTCTCGGGGTTAAGCAGGGTCAACACCCGGCGGCGCTGATAGTCGTGCAGCACAAACTCCCACATCGGCCACGCCGCTGCCAATAGCAAGCCAAAGCCCGAGGCAATTGTGCTTCCGCCGCCACTTCGAATGTCACTTC
>NZ_JBFIGO010000120.1:0-7286 GCF_041602295.1 Spongiibacter sp.
GACAAGACCAGCTGCTGGCTACGGGTATCGAGCAGCTGGGCCGGTGACCGCTACGGCGCCATCGCCATCCCGCGCATCGGCATGGAAGTGCTGGTCACCTTCCTCGAAGGCGACCCCGACCAACCCCTGGTCACCGGCTGCCTGTACCACAAGGAACACGTCGTTCCCTACGACCTGCCGGCGAACAAAACCCGCAGCGTGTTCAAGACCCTGAGCAGCCCGGGCGGTGGCGGCTACAACGAAATACGCATCGAGGACAAGAAGGGCGAGGAGCAGATCTACGTCCACGCCGAGCGCAACTGGGACGAAAACATCGAGCACGACCAGAAGCTCCGCATCGGCCACGAACGCCACGACACCGTCGAAGCCAACAGCTACAGCGAATTCAAAGCCGAAGAACACCGCACCACCCACCTCGACCGCAAGAGCGAAATCAAAGCCAACGACCACCTCACCGTCGGCAATAACCAGCACATCAAGATCGGCACCGGCCAATTTATTAACGCCGGCAGCGAGATCCACCTGTCCAGCGGCCAGAAAGTCGTGCTCGAAGCCGGCAGCGAACTGACCTTCAAAGCCGCCGGCAGCTTTATCAAGCTGGACGGCGGCGGCATCACCCTGGTCGGCCCGATCATCAAGTTCAACTCCGGTGGTGGACCTGGCAGTGGCTCGGGGGCGGCGCCGGAGTTGCCGGGCAAGGTTAAAGCGGCGGATGCGGACAAGGCGGGGGAGTTGCTGATTCAGGCGCAGAAACAGGCGCTGCAACGCAAGCAACCGCTCTGCGTCATCTGCGAAGCAGCCAAGCTGGAGGCCGCAGATGCCGACTAACGATTTGCGCCAACTGCCTGCGGAGTTGCCCTGGGATGCCCCCGCTTACCTGCTACTGGACGGAATCAGTGTCGAGTCCCTGGCGCAACGCCTTTATCAGTGGTCCGAGTCGCCTGACTTCGACGTGTTGTACCTGGACACTCCGTGGGCTGAGCTGAGCGATGTGTCCCCCTGCCTGGTTCGCCTTAGCGGGCAACAGGACCCAGCACTTGGCGCATTTGTTGAAAACAGTCACTACGAATGGGGTTACCTGCTGTTCAGTCACGCGAGCCGGGATGAGTTGCTAAGCCACTTACGCTGGCTGGTCAGCGTTCGCCACCCGCTGGGCGAAGACATGCTGCTGCGCCTGGCCGATCCCGCAGTCATGCATGCCCTGTTCGGCCAGGCTGTACGTGAGAATGACGTAACGCTATTCGGCTCGATCGAACGGGTAGTTGTCGCCAACCGAGTTCAAGCCTGCTGGCATCAACATCAATGCCCCGGCTCGATGGAAGTCACGCGCCATGATCGGCCCTATCAATTGACAGAAGCCCAGTTGGATATCCTTGGGGAAGTGGGTTTTCGCGGCACCCTCATCCGGCTCGATGAGCACCTGCGCGAGTACTTTCCAGACTATCAGCATGGACTGAGCCAGCCGGAACGCTGGAAACACCTACGGACGCTGACGGAGCGGGCCTATACCCAAGGTTTCCACAGCGAACACGACATCACCCTCTATGCCAATATTTTCGGTTTGCTCGGCGAAGATGCCTTGCAAACCCATGCTGATATCGCCGCGTTAGTGGGCAAGACTTCATCGCTATCACCCTCTCAGCGTATCGAGCAGGCTGCGGATCTGGCCTATGCCCGCGCCCGGCCAGTGGAAAGGACTTCCCTATGAGCAGTAAGAACCCCAATCACGCCGACAAGGCCAAAAGCGACGCCAAAAGCCCGATCGGCGCCTGCCCGCTGATGAAAAACAAGGTGCAACTACTGCCCTTGCGTTATGGCCTGGTCGAACGCCTGGACCCTTCCGCCGAACTGAGCCTGCCTTACAAGCTCAAGTCACGACAGCTCGGCATCCGCCTGCTACGCGACGGCTGGCTGTATGTGATCGTCGGCAAGCAGCCCAAAGCGATTCTGCATGAATACCGCATTGCCCACGGCCTCATTACCCAACTGCTGTGGAACAAGGCCGAGGTCACTGCCGACAAACGAGAGGCGAGTGTCGGCGAAGCCCAACTGATTTTCTCCCGCAATGAATCGCTGCATGTGGCCTATTCCGAAGTGCAGTGGACGGCAGCTAAATGCGCTCAGGTGCTCAAGAGCGCCAAAGAACGTAATTACTTTATGCAGGCCATAGACCTCAGCCGGGTTGATTGTGAGAAAGGTGCAGCCAACCTCCTAACTACTTACCAGACCAGCAAGTGGCTTGCCGAAGTGGCAGAGAAGCCCGCCGCAACAAGCGCGAGCCAAGGTATGAAGCCTGAAGAAGCCCAAGACTATGCCTGGGAGCAACCATCGCTGTACCAGCGGACCCAGTTGGGCATGCTGAAGAAAAGCTTGAACCCTCAGTACGAGAATGATCATCTTTATCTGGTGATGCGTGACGACATCAGTGTGCTGCGTGACCTGGCCAACTTTCAGGACAAGGCCGTGGGTTGGCTCGAAGAATGGGCCAAAGGTGGTGCACAGAAAAACGCCAACGAGCGCGACTATCTGCTGGCGTGCTATATCGAGTCGTTGTCACAGGTAGCAGGGCGTGACTTGGAGGAAATCGCCAAGGCCTCCGATGACCCGGCCATACAAGCCATGCTCAATGAGCTGGAAGGCTTGCCTGAGCCTGAACGCTCTACCAGCCGGCAAGCGGTGCTCGACTACCTCAACCAGGGCAGTAACACCGCCCGCGTACCCGGCCCCAGCGACCCCAATCAGCCCGCCGAGCTCAAGGCGCAACTGGACGCTATCCGCCAAAAGGCCAGCAGAACTAATGCCTATGCCATTGTTAATGAGCTCAATACGACCACTCAGCGTTACTACGCCAAACAAAGTCTGGCGGCGGCCGATCCAGCATTTGTCGATAAGCATCTCGACACGCTGATCAGACTCAAAAAACAGCAGAACAAAAGGGTCAAAGCCGTACTCGAAGGCGCCAAATTTGGCCAGCGCGGGATCAACGAGCTGATCGATCGCCCTGCCATGGATGCCTTTCTGGCGCTACATCGGTCTAACTTGGCGCGCTGGAATGCCTTGCTGGAGCGCATCACCGCTGACCGTTTGGCCCTGATCACGACCAATCGTTTCCACCTGGCAGCCTGGTATTACGATGCCCAGCAGGCCGAGCAAGTTGGCCTGGCATTCAGCGCCCAATATGCCTGCTTCAAGGACATCTGTCGCAGTGACAAGGCCATCGCAGATATCCATGCCTGGTTGGAGAAACAGCCTTATTACGACCGACCACTGTTTTACAGCCTGCCGCTGAGCAGCCAAACCGAGCTAATCGGCCAGCTCAGTAACATCAACAATGCCGGTTACAACCTGGTTACCAAGCTGAAGGAGTCGATCGAGAAGCTGCGTACAATCGAAGCCAATCACCTGCCAGTCCTGGATCAATTGCCGGAAAGTGTTCGCGCTCTCGGCGAGAGTGCCCACCAGACCCTGACCCCGGCACTGGCTTACGGCATGTCTAATGCCCTCGATGACTTTTTTCAGAATAGAGCCAACCAGCAACTGCCTCCGCTGGACGAACTTTTCCGCAAAATGCCCAAGGCCCTGCCCGCCCGGCTACTGGACGCGGCGCGGATAGAGGGCGTGACCTTTACCGCCGCCAGCCCAGACGAGTTGGCGGCTCTGCGTACCACCATCGGAGATGTGCTTAGCGAACGTGCCGAGTTGTCGCGCCTCAACCGTGAGCGTGAGCGGGTCAAACGCAACAGCGGCCACAAATCGCCCAAGGCGCAACAGCTGCTAGCCGAGATACGCCAAGTACGCAGTGATTTGAGCGTACTTGAGCAACGCCTGGCCCAAGGCCTCAGCCCAATCGCCGAGCTGCCGGATAGTTCGATGCGGGTTGCTGGTGCAGCGCCGCTGCGCGCCGGCATCACCGTGGTATTTCCCGCCGCCGCCCAACAGCAGGAAGTGGGGCGTGTTCTCAGCAGCGTGCGTCAGGGTTATACCCATGCCCCAACTAAGGACGTGCTGGGCGATGGGGCCGGCTTGCTGGTTTTTGTGGCGCAGACGGTGAATTTGGTGCAGGTATTTAATGAGGCTTTTGCAAAAGCGCCCGAGAAAAGGGATTGGTCGCCATTTCGGGTTGCATTGATTGGTACTGGGGCCGCAGGCTTTATGGCCGCGCAATCCATTGCCGATACCGCGCTAACAGCTCGTAGCGCTCAGTTGGTTAAGAGCCTGCAACTACACGCTCTGGAAGGCGTGCATACGCAAATGGGCAAGCTGCATGTTGGTTTGGGTATTTTGGGGTATGGCTTAGGTTTCTTTGCTTCTGCTATCAGTTTGAATAGCCGGCAAGCTGAATGGGGTGAGGCAATACGCCAAGGCAATGGCCGTGCTCAGCAAGGCGCAGCGTTAGGCATGATTGGTAGCGCCGGTATGCTAGGTACAAATGCATATGGCTTATGGAATTCGGGAAGTTCTCTCGTCAATGTTATACGCGGTGGTTCCTGGGCAATGGCAGGCACGCGCCTGTCCACGGTGTTTTTTCGCTTCAACCTGTTGGGCGCGGCCTTTACCCTGCTCGAACTGGGCGGCAGCTGGTGGTACAACCACCACAATATCAGCCGGCATGATGCCTGGTTGCTTAGCACGCCTTGGAGCAATGATCCCGAGCAGCGCCAGACGCTACCGCTGGCCAGCTATCAGGAGCGCCTGCAAGCCATCGCCCAGAGCCCCATTGCGGAAGTTAGCCATCAAGGCCATGGCAGTTGGTTGCGGGATATATTCAGTGCACCCAAGGCCATCAATATCGTCCTTAGCCTACCCAATTTGAGCGAAGGGCTTCTGCGGGCACCGCTGGGGGGGCAGTCGCCAGTGCGCCTGGCTTTCGCGGCCTATCAGATCAATACCACGGGGGGGCGGGTACGCCGGGTAAGCTGGCAGCCGGTTAGCGAGTTGGTGTTCGACAGCTTGCACTTGATCCAGGCCGCCCCTCTGACGTTGCAATTGGTACCTCCGGCGGGGACTGAGGGCGTAGCCATAACGGAACTGCTGCTGGCCCTGCGTATCGAAACGCGCAATACGCAAGGCCACTATCAGGCGATACAACATATGATTCGCCTGCAACCCGATGATGAAGACAGCTACCCGACCAGCGAGCAAACGCCTCGTGGGGCTCAGGCCCTCTGGCTGACTCTCGATCCGCTTCTTCTACCCGCCACAGGCCCGTCATGACTTTGCCCGACAATAGCGCCGCCCAGTTTCTCAAGCAGCAACCCAAGGCTGGCGATACCCAGCCATTTCCTTCCGGGCAAATCACCTACCTGGCACCGCTGCCTCTGCCTACTCAGCACCCTGCTCAGGATTACAGCCATGCTGTAGGCGAGATGAACGACACCTATTTGGACTTTGGTACGGGATTACCCCAAGTGTTTGGCTGGCAAATGCTGTTGGGTGGCCCTTTCACACTCTTTGTAATGGTTACTTATCTGCTACCCATGATTGCAGCCTTAATGGCGCTGGCTGCGGGGGGGGGGGTGGTCGATGCAAAGGATTTTTTCTATGGCACATATGAAGGCTTTCGTTATTTAGGCCCTTTTGGGTCTCTCTGCGTACTAGCCATTTTGTTGCTTTCCTGGCTCCACTCCCGCAGTAAAGTTAGCGATATAAGGCCCACACGTTTCAACCGCCAGCGCCGCGAAGTTTGCTTTGTACCAATAGGCGATCGTGATCCGATTATCGTGCCCTGGGAGTCGGTTTCCGCCTGGGTGATTCAGGCTCAGGGCGTTACCCAGTATGGCGTGCAGCGTCAGTACGCCATGGGCGTGGGCTTTCATCATGCCCCCAGCGGGCGCGACTGCACCCTGGAGTTCCCTTGTGCCGGCCTGCCCCTGGCCATCAGCAACTGGGAGGCCGTTCGCGCCTATATGGAATACGAGGTGCATAGCCTCAAGGAGGTCCAGGATCCGCTGGAGCTGCAAGGCCCGGACGATCCGCCCCATGAGGGCCTGCACACCTTCCGCAATGCCCGTCAGCGCCTGCACCGCCGCTTCCGCGAAGGCGAGGTGGGCGTATTAGGGATCTTCGGCTGGTACCTCTACCATGTGATGACACTCTGGACGCTGCCCAACTATATGACCGAGTGGGATATCCGAAGCATCAAACGCAAAAGCCGCGCCGCCCTGCCACGCACGATACAGGAATGGTCTCAGCCTCTGCCGCCAGAGCTATGGGCCAAGCCCAGCGCCGAGTTGCAGCGCCTGAGCCCGCAGGTAAAAGCCCTGCATACACAGCAGCCGCAAAAGCCGATTACTGCGATTTTTGCCGAAGTGCTGCGCGCACCAGCGGCAAAGGGCAACTCACGGACCTCGGCCTGACCCTGCCCGACAATGGCGCCGCCCAGTTTCTCAAACAGCAACCCAAGGCAGCGATACTCAGCCATTTCCTTCCAGATAAATCACTTACTTGGCACCGCTGCCTCGTCCTATCCGGAGCAGGACTACAGCCATGCTGTGGTGAATGGCACCTATGCCATCAGAGCAGGAAACTGCCCACACTCGGCCCGCCGGTAGTTGGGCGCTATTTGACTTCACTTCGACCTACTCAAGGAACGACCGCATGAGCAACATGGATTTCAAAATGCCTATGGGCGCCTTCATCCACCTGCTCGCAGTAATCTGGATCAGCTTGGAACCACGTTATGAGGGCCTGTTTGTCTGGATGCTGCCATTTCTTCTGATGAACGCCGCCGGCATGCTGCTGGTTATGGTCAACAAGACCAAACTGGGAGCAATCATTTTTATCGTCGGCTGTGTGCCCTTTGTCCCTGTAGGCATGATCGGTATTTTCGGCGCCAAGAAGATGCTTCAGGGCATAAATGAGCCTGTGCTGAACAATGCCTGAGGAAAAGCCAGGGATGCAGAATTGACCCGAGGGACTGGTTACTCTCAGCCAACCACTGGGCACGCCTGGGGCACGACGGTGCCGTGCTCGGCCTGATGGCGGCGCAAACCGGATTGGACGGCCATGCCACCTATATGGCGCTGACCGGCCAATGGACCACCCAGCAGGCGATTAAATGGTTCACCCTGCGCCTGGTGCCACTGAACTGGATACTGCTGATCGTCGAGGGCCTGTACTTGGCCTGGAACTACTTCAAGGACAGCGAACTGCAAGCCTTTCTCGAGCAGTGCTGCTGGGGTAACGACCGGCGCTGGGGCGACAGCCCCGCCGGTCAGAGCGAGGAACTGCAAACCCTGATCGACCTGCTGTTCAAACCGCGTCTACTGGCCGAATCCAGACTGGTC
>NZ_JBFIGO010000121.1:0-7159 GCF_041602295.1 Spongiibacter sp.
CAGAGGGATCTATGAGAATTCGTATTTTTGTTATTGCCATGCTGGTGTTGGCTAGCCCCGTTCACGCTCAGGCCAGTGACGGCAAGGCCGCGCTGATTGACACTCTGCTGGAACAGACCGGTCAGTCGGTGGCGACGATGGCCGGGCAGTTCTCGCAATTGTTCAGCCAGAAAATTTCTCAGCAGCTGCGCGCGGTCGATGCCAGTTTGCCGCCCTCGGCCTTTGCCCTGGTCGATGAGGAGGTGAATGCGGTGATCTACGAGCAGCTTATTGCCAATGACGGCTACGCCAATGCGATTCGGCAGATTTATGCCGCGCAGTTTAGCGAGGCACAGTTGGCATCGCTGCTGGCGTTTTACAATACCGACCTCGGCAAAGCCCTGTTGGCGGCGAGTCCGCAAATCAGTGCTCAGACGAATCAGCTCGGCCGCGACTACGGCACCAAGTTGTCGGCGCAGATTCGCCAGCGGGTGAGTCAGCGCCTGAGCGCCGAGGGCCTGCGCTAAACGGCGAATGCCTTTTTGAGCGGCCCCTGCATTGCTGTTTGACCCGCAACAGACACCCTGATAATGTTGCGCCCGCTCAGGTGACCCGCGCGTATCCACGGCGCGGGTTTAAACGGGAAACTGGTGCGCGACTACGTCGTAGCGCAAGGCCAGTGCTGCCCCCGCAACGGTAAATGAGTTAAGGGTGACCACAACGCCACTGTGTTTCGGCATGGGAAGGCGGTCACCTCGGGCATTGCGCCCGCTCATCAGCCCGTAGACCGGCCCGAGTGATATAGCCAGGATTGCGGTGGGCAATGACGGGCCGGTTAGCGTGCTGCGGCTGTTGCCGCGTGGTCATTGCGGTTTCCGCCGGTTTTTCATTTCTACCGCGATTGCTGTTTTTTTATTGGGAAAACGCATCGGGATCTATGCCAAACCATCTATTACCCTTCAACGTATTGCCTGCCGCTATGCGCATTGTGCCCATTGCCTGAATGGCTGCAGTGAGTTCGGCAAGCATGCGCGAAGAAACCCCAGAGCATCGCGGCCCGCTGCGCAGTGGCCTGACGACCGGCTCTTGCGCAACGGCTGCCGCGTTGGCGGCGGCGCGCTATTTGCTGGCGGGTGAATACAGTGAGGCGATGATGATTACCTTGCCGGGCGGCCGCCAGCCGACGCTGGCGATTGCTGATCTCTGCCTGCGCGACGGCGAGGCGGTGGCGGGGGTGATCAAGGATGCCGGCGACGATCCCGATGCCACCCACGGTGCGCGCTTGTGGGTGGCGCTGCGCTTGCTGACTAGTCCGGGGGTGAGGTTTGTGGCGGGCAAGGGGGTTGGCACGGTCACCCGCAAGGGGCTGGTGTTGGCGGTTGGCGAGCCGGCGATTAACCCGGTGCCGCGACAGATGATCCGCGAACATTTGCACGCCTTGGCCGCGCAGCTCAATTATGCCGGCGGCTTTCAGGTGACGGTGGGTATCGACAATGGCGAGCGTATAGCCCTGCGCACAATGAATGGCCGCTTGGGTATTGTCGGCGGTTTGTCGGTATTGGGTACCACCGGCATCGTGCGGCCGTTTTCCTGTTCGGCGTATATCGCCTCCATTCACCAGTCTATCGATGTGGCGCGCGCCAATGGCTTGCGCCACGTTGCCGCGTGTACCGGCGGTACCAGCGAGCGCTACGCCCAGTGCCACTATGGCTTGGACGACAGTGCCATTATTGAAATGGGCGACTTATTCGGTGCGGTGCTGAAATATTTGCGCCGCGAGCCGCTGCCGAGGCTGAGCCTATGCAGTGGCTTTGGCAAGTTGAGTAAATTTGCCGCGGGTCACCCGGATACCCACAGCCGGCGCTGCGCCATTGATTTTGACTGGCTGGCTGCGCGCGCGGCGGAGCAGGGGGCGGCGCACTTGCGCCAGCAGATCCTCGGCTGCAATACCAGTATCGAAGCGCTGGGCTACTGTCAGCGAGCCGGGGTGGCGCTGGGGGACGCGGTGGCCAGCATTGCTCTGCGGCGCGCCCACGCCGTCTTGCCAGAGAGCGTGGTGATTGATGTCACCGCGCTCGACCGCCAGGGGCGGGTGGTCGGTTATGCCAGCGATGCAGGAGTCCGTCATGACTGAACCGGCACTGCTAATTCAACAGCTGCACAAGGAGTATAAGGGGCGCGAAGCGCTGCGCGGCGTCGATCTGCGTATTGATGCGGGGCAGTTCTTTGGCTTGCTGGGCCGCAATGGCGCCGGCAAAAGCACTTTGATTGGCCTGATCTGCTCGCTGCGCCGCTTGCAGCGCGGCCGTATTGCCGTGTTCGGTCACGATGTGCGCCGCCAGTCGGTGGCGGCGCGGCGCTGCATAGGCCTGCTCCCCCAAGAAGCCAATTTCAACAGCTTTGAGCCGCTGATCGAAATTGTTGCCAGTCAGGCGATGTACTACGGCCTGTCAAAACGCAGTGCCGAGCAGCGCGCCACCGAGGTGCTGGCGATGCTGGGTTTGGCGGAGCGCCAGCACAGCAAAGCCTGGGGGCTGTCCGGCGGCATGAAGCGCAAGTTGATGCTGGCTCGGGCGCTGGTCCACAAGCCGAAATTACTGATACTCGACGAGCCCAGCGCCGGCCTCGACATTGAGGCCAGGCTGGCGCTGTGGGAAATGCTGCGGGCGCTGAATCGCCAGGGCACGACGATATTGCTGACCAGTCACAATGTCGACGAAGTGGAGACCCTGTGTGATGACACCGCGATTATCGACGACGGCAAAATTATCGCCCGCAGCCCCCCGCATACTCTGCTGGCAGGCTTAGACTCGCGGCAGTTAACGCTGCATTTGGCAGCGCCGATTGTTGCGCCGCCAGTGCTCAGAGCGGCCGCGCTGCACGACTGGCAGCCGCTGCGATTGCAGTTGCAGTGGCCGCACCAACGCGATCTGGCGCCGCTGTTTGCCGAGTTAGCGGCGCAGGGCGTGCAGGTGGCCAGTGTGGATGATGACGGCAAGCGCTTGGAAGCGCGCTTTTTGCAACTGCTGGCGGCTGGAGGCGAGGTATGACGGCGGTTTACTGGCACGCCTATCAGGGGCTGGTGATCAAGCAATTGCGTCGCTTTTTACGCAGCTGGGTGCAGAGCTTGCTGCCGTCGGTAGTGACTGCGGGGGTGTTTATGCTGATCTTCGGTCATTTTGTCGGTCGCGAACTGGCTGCGGTACAGGGCCAGGCCTATGCCGATTTTATTATGCCGGGCTTGGTGATGTTTGCGGTAGTCGGCAATGCCTACAGCAATAGTTCGCTGGCATTTTTTGGCGCGCGCTTGCAGCGCCATATTGAAGAAATGTTGGTCGCGCCAATGCCGGCGTGGTTGATTGTCGCCGGGTTTGTCACCGCCAGTACCCTGCGCGGCTTGTTGGCCGGTGCGCTGGTGGCCTTGCTGGCGATGCCGTTTACCGCGATGCAGTTCCACCATGTGGGCGTGGGGCTGACGGTGGCGGTGTTTACCGCGCTGCTGTTCTCCTTGCTGGGGCTGATTAACGGCGTGTTTGCGCGGAACTTTGACGATACCTCGTTGATTTCAACCTTTGTGCTCACCCCGCTCACTTACCTCGGCGGTGTGTTCTATCCCGCCCAGTTATTACCTGCGCCCTGGCAAAGCTGGTCGTTGGCTAATCCGATGATGCATATCGTTGAAGGCTTTCGCTACGGCTTGCTGGATACCCCGGCGGTGAATTTGCCATTGACCTTTATTTTTTTGCCGCTGCTCACCGCCGTTGCCGCTGTGACGGCCTGGGCCTTAGTGGCGCGCGGTGTGCGCATTAAAGATTAGTGCTTCGAGGTGTATTTAGGGAGAGGGTTTTGACAGAAGATTTGCACGATTACATTCGCGATGGCTCGGCAATCTACGCCGACTCGTTCGCGACCATTCGCCGCGAGGCCGACTTGACGGCGATTCCCGCTGACATGGAGGCCTGCGTTGTGCGGCTGATTCACGCCTGTGGCATGGTCGACCTCGTTGACGATATCGCCTTTTCTGCTGGTGCCGCGCAGGCGGCAAAAGCTGCATTGCGCGGCGGCAAGGCGATTCTTTGCGATGCCGAGATGGTGGCGCGCGGGGTCACCCGCGCGCGTTTGCCCGCCGATAATCCGGTGATTTGTACGCTGCACGATCCGGCGGTGCCGGCGCTGGCAAAAACGCTGCAGAACACCCGCAGTGCGGCGGCCGTTGAGCTGTGGCGAGAGCATATTGACGGCGCGGTGGTGGCCATCGGCAATGCGCCTACCGCCCTGTTTCATCTATTGAATCTGATTAATCGCGGCTGGCCCAAGCCGGCGGCAATTCTCGGTTTTCCGGTGGGTTTTATCGGCGCCGCAGAAAGCAAGGTGGCGTTGGCGATTAACCCCGATGTGGATTTTATAACGGTTGGTGGTCGTCGCGGCGGGAGCGCCATGGCCGCTGCCGCCGTCAATGCGCTGGCGAATGACAAGGAAATTTTACGGTGAATGCTCAAGTGGAAACGGGCCGTTTATACGGCATTGGGGTGGGTCCGGGTGATCCGGAACTGCTGACCTTAAAAGCAGTGCGGCTGATCAAAGACAGCCCGGTGGTGGCGTATTTTTGCAAGCGCGGTGGTCGCGGCCGGGCGCGCAATAACTGCGCTGCCCATATTCGCGATGACCACCGCGAATTGGCTTTGGAGTATCCAGTGACCACCGAGCTGCCTCACACGAGTGGTGAATATCGCGACAGCATTGAGGCATTTTTTGACGAGGCCGCCGAGGCGGTTGCCGGTGAGCTGTCCGCCGGGCGTTCGGTGGCGATGCTCAACGAAGGCGATGCATTTTTCTACGGTTCCTTTATGCATGTCTTTCTGCGTTTAAAGGATCGCTACCCGATTACCATCGTGCCGGGTGTCAATTCGATTATGGCCTGCAGTGCCCTGCTGCCCAAGCCGCTGGTGATGCGCGACGATATGCTGAAGGTGGTGCCGGGCACTCTCGACGACCAGGCCTTGCGCGACAGCATGGCGGGAGGGCAGGCGATGGCCATTATGAAAGTGGGTAGTAATTTGCCGCGCATCCGTCGTATCGCCAATGAATTGGGTGTTGCCGATCGCGCTTGGTATGTCGAAAAGGCCAGCTTGCCCGAGCAGCGGGTAATGCCCCTGTCAGAGCTTGGTGAGGTGCAGGCGCCGTACTTCTCTATGGTGTTGATTCCCGGTCGTGGAGAGCGGCTGTGAGTGGCCGGCTGTCCGTGATCGGCTGCGGTCCGGCGGGCGAGCACTGGCTCAGCCCAGAAACCGCGCAATTAATTGCGCGCGCCACTGACGCGGTGGGTTATGGGCCCTACGTCCGGCGCATTGCCCGGCCGGGGATGCGCCTGCACATCTCCGACAATCGCGAGGAGCTGATGCGCGCGGTGCTGGCGCTTGAACTCGCCGCCCAGGGGCGCGAGGTAGTGATTGTCAGCGGTGGTGATCCGGGCATTTTTGCCATGGCGGCGGCGGTGTGCGAATGCCTGAGCGAAGCGGATCAGCCGCGCTGGGACAATGTGGAACTGGGTATCTATCCGGGGATTTCGGCGCTGCAGGCGGCGGCGGCCAAGATCGGCGCGCCGCTGGGGCACGACTTCTGTGCCATCTCCTTATCCGACGTGCTCAAGCCCTGGTCGCTGGTGTGCCGACGCCTGCGCTGCGCGGCGCAGGGCGATTTTGCCATGGCGTTCTACAACCCGCGCTCCCGCCATCGCCCCTGGCAGCTGGGCGCCGCGCTGGATATTTTGCGCGAGGAACAGCCGCCACAGACGCCGGTGGTGTTTGCCCGCGCCATTGGTCGAGAGGACGAGGCGCTGCACTACACCACACTGGCCGAGGCCGACCCCGAGTGGGTAGATATGCGCACCTTGGTGATCGTCGGCAATTCCCAGGCGCGCTACTTTGACCACGGCCAGCGGCGCTGGATGTACAGTCCGCGCAGCTACCCGGTTATTGAGAGCTGAGCGCAGTTGCTAGCCGCGTCTGTAACCACTGCAGCACCGAGGGGCTATCGAATAGCTCGGCATCTGCCGGGGCAATGTCGGGGCGCTCGACCATGATGACTTCAATGCCGAGTTCTCTGGCCGCCAGCAGTTTTGCCTGTGCGGCCTTGCCGCCGGAATTTTTGCAAACAATGGTATCGATACGCTGCTCGCGCAGTAGCCGGCGTTCATCGTCGAGCTGAAACGGCCCGCGATCTTCGATCAGTGACCAGCTGCTAAAGCGCGGTGGTGGCTGGGGCGGATCGACGCAGCGCACGGCGAAGTGGCGGTCGTGAATATGGTCGAAGTGATGCAGGGTGCTGCCGCCGGTGGCCAGCAGTATGCGTTGTCCGGGCTGGCCGTGGCTGATTAGCCGCTGTGCGGCGGCGCTGAGGCTCGCGCAGTGCTGCCAGTTGTCGCCATCGCCGGCGACCCAGGGCTCGCGGCCAAAACGCACCAGGGGTAGGCCCAGCGCGCGGCAGGCTTGCAGCGCATGGGCTGACATTTGCGCGGCAAAGGGATGGGTGGCATCGACAACTGCAGCCACATGGTGCGCGCTCAGCCACTGCTGCAGACCGCTAACACCGCCAAAGCCACCGCGGCGGGTGGGCAGTGCGGCGGGCAGCGGGCGGCGCGTGCGCCCGGCAAGAGAATAGGTGGCAGTGAACTGCGGAGCGGCCAGCAGCAGGTCGGCCAAATTCATCGCGTCGCGGGTGCCGCCGAGGATTAGTACATGCATAGAACTCACAGGGGTGCCCTGTTGCAGGGTTACCGACAGAAAGAAAATGGGAGCGGGATTCTACAATGAATGGGCAGTTCAGGTCTTTGTCCGGTCAGTCGCCGTGGTTGACCTTGGTGGGGCTGGACGAGTCCGGTTGGCAGGGGTTGGGGGCGCAGGCTCAAGGGGCAATTGTGGCAGCTGAGCTGCTGGTTGGCGGGCGGCGACACCTCGAGCATATTCCCGTGCGCGAGGGCCAGCAGCGCCTGTGTTGGCCTTCGCCGATCGCCGATGGCATCGCCGAGATCCAGCAGTGGCGGGGGCGACGGGTGTGTGTGTTGGCCAGTGGCGACCCCTTTAGTTACGGCGTTGGCTCGACGCTGAGCCGGCATATCGCGGCGGCGGAAATGCATTGCCTGCCAGCGCCGTCGGCGTTTTCGCTGGCGGCGGCGCGGCTG
>NZ_JBFIGO010000122.1:0-7118 GCF_041602295.1 Spongiibacter sp.
ACCGAGTTGGACAGTGCCAAGTCGATCTGCTGCTCCATCATAGCGCTAAGCAACGCCGAGGTGGTTTCCTGCACGGTGACCAATGCCGCCTCCAAACGCTCGGCATAGTCGCTGAGTTCACTCACCTCCTTGGCCTCGGCAATGGTTTGTTGCATTGCCGCCAGACAGGCCTGATAACCCTTCATGTCGTTCATCGGCACTTTGCGCGCCAGCAAATCCAGCGACTGAATGCCGGTAGTGCCTTCGTGAATGGGATTCAAGCGGTTGTCGCGGTAGAACATCTCTACCGGGTGCTCGTTAATATAGCCGTGCCCACCCAATACCTGAATGGCCAGATCGTTGGCCTTGGGGCCGTATTCCGACGGCCAGGTTTTGATCATTGGCGTCAGAAAATCCAGCAGCGTGTGGGCGTCTTCGCGCTCCTTTTCGGTGGGTGCAGTGCGCTCGTCGTCGGCCAGCTGGGCACCGAGCAAGCACAGGGCCATTGCGCCTTCGGCATAGGCTTTTTGCGCCAGCAACATGCGGCGCACATCGGCGTGCTCAATAATGTTTACCGGCGGCGACAGCGGGTCTTTACACGAGGCCAGACGACCCTGGGGACGCTCGCGGGCGTAGTTCAGCGAATACTGAAAGCCGGTCAGGGCGGTCACCGCCGCGCCGGTGCCGACCATAATCCGCGCCTCGTTCATCATGTGGAACATATATGTTAAGCCGCGATTTTCCTCGCCGACCAAATAGCCCACTGCACCGCCGTTCTCACCAAAATTCAGTGCGGTAGAGGTTTGACCGCGCCCGCCCATTTTGTGAAACAGCCCGGCCAGCGCCACATCGTTGCGCTCGCCAATGCTGCCGTCGTCGTTGACCATATACTTGGGCACAATAAATAGCGAAATGCCCTTCACGCCCTTGGGCGCGCCCTTCACCCGCGCCAGCACCAGGTGCACGATATTTTCGTTCAGCTCGTGGTCGCCGCCAGAGATAAAGATCTTGTTGCCGGTAATGCGGTAACTGCCATCGTCGGCCTTCACCGCGCTAGTCGTCAGGTCGGCCAGCCCGGAACCCGCGGCGGGTTCGGTCATCGCCATAGTGCCGGCAAAGCGGCCACTGCGCATCGGCTCCACCCACTGTTTTTTCTGCTCTTCGCTACCGTGGGCCTCAATCAGATTGGCATTGGCCGAGGTCAGCCCCAGATAGCCCATGGTCACACTGCCCGCCGCCGACAAATAAGCACCAGCGGCACTGGCGACAATCGCCGGCAACTGCATACCGCCCAACTCGTAATTGGCGGTGGACGAGCCCAGCCCCGCCTCGACAGCGGCGTCGAGGGCGACTTTAATTTCCGGAATCATCTGCACCTTTTCGCCGTCGAAGGTCGGCTGGTGAGTATCAACCTTCTGGCGAATCGGCAGGAAGTACTTTTCGGCCACCGTGCGCGCGGTTTCCATCGCCGCAGTAAAAGTTTCACGGCTGTGATCGGCATAGCGCTCACGCTCACACAGACTCTCGGTGTCGAACAACTCAAACAACATAAACTGCAGGTCGCGCTCACACAACAATGGGGCTGCCATACTCGAACCTCTTCACACATAGCGAACAATGGGCCAATTGTGCCTAGGCCGCACAGGCGCCACCACGACATTGCGTGTCCGGATAACATTACGGGCACGCATCGCCGGACGCGCTGCGCCCAGCGCCTGAGCATCGCGGAAAACACCGCGCCGAGGAGAGACCGAGGCCGCGTCGCCCCCATCCTGGCCAGCGAGCGCGCCAACACGCTCACCAGAGGCGTTAGGGGCAGTTGAGCGCTGCGCGCCAGAATCTGGAAAATTGCACAATTCAAGCTAGGCTTCACTACAGTGACTCCTCGAGTGCAAGGCATGCCCATGCCCAACGTTTGGACCCTACCGCTACTATTTATGCTGGCGCTGACAACCACCCTGGCAGCCCAACCGGCCTCTGCAACTGGTAACTACCAGCCCGGAGACCCCCAGCTTTGCCTGGGCTGTCACGGCGCTGCAGGATCGAAACCTGCCGCCGGCATTTTGGCTACGGTTCACGGCCAGAAAGGCCATCCAGACAGCCCGATGAACAAGCAGGGCTGTCAAAGCTGCCATGGCCCCAGTGCCCAGCATGTCAGCACCTATATCAACGGCAAACCGGCCAAGCCGAGTGTGACCTTTGGCGACCAGGGCAGCCCCGCCGAGGTGCAGAATCAAAGCTGCTTGAATTGCCATGAACAGAGCGCCCGCAGTCACTGGCAGGGCAGCCAACATCAGTTCGCCGGGATCAGCTGCGCAAGCTGCCATCAAATTCACAGCTCCCCCGACCCGGTTCTCTTTAAGGAAACACAAAAGGAAGTGTGTTTTAACTGCCACAAAGACAAGCGCGCGCAAATCCATAAAACCAGCGCCCACCCCCTGGTCGAGAATTTGATGACCTGCAGCAGCTGTCACAATCCTCATGGCAGCCCCGCAGAGTCCCAGCTGCTAAAAGCCTCCGTCAATGAAACCTGCTTTCAGTGCCACGCGGAAAAGCGTGGGCCTTTTTTATGGGAACACCCACCCGTGCAAGAAAATTGCAGCAATTGCCACCAGCCTCACGGCAGTGTCCACACCCCCATGTTGACGTCACGCGGACCGTGGCTGTGTCAGCAGTGCCATATGGCCGGCTTTCATCCCAGCACGGCCTATAGCGGTAGCGGTGTTCCGCCAAATGGCGCCGCCCAACAAATGCTGTCGAAAAATTGTATGAATTGCCACAGCCAGGTTCACGGCTCAAACCACCCCTCCGGAGTACGTTTGAC
Organism: Spongiibacter sp.; assembly: GCF_041602295.1. GTDB lineage: Bacteria > Pseudomonadota > Gammaproteobacteria > Pseudomonadales > Spongiibacteraceae > Spongiibacter. The sequence continues at coordinate 2,804 of NZ_JBFIGO010000122.1, forward strand.
CCGCTAAGCCCGAGATGAGGTCGCACAACATGTTTGCTACCCACAACAACGCTGCCAGCTGGGCCCGGCTGGCGCTGATAAGCGCCTGTTTGTCGCCCGGCGCGGTGATTGCCAACGACGATAGCGGCACGCGCACAGCCCTTGAATTCGCTGCCGGCTATATCGATGACGACCCGGCATATCGTCAATACTTTGATCACGGCGCCCAAGACAGCTACCCAATGTTCAGCGTCGACGCCGAGAAAACCCCGGTATGGGACAGCGGCGAAAGCCGCTATTGGTCGGCAAGCGGCCAATACCTGGGCACCGACTACCTCGAGCTGTCCTTCAGCATTGGCGACTACGGCCACCAACAGTTTGATTTCGCCTATACGCAAACCACTAAGTCGGGGCTGAGCAACGCCAAGACCATTTTCATTAATCCGGGCTCAAATTCATTAACACTGCCCACAGGCTGGACGGCCGCCACCACGACCGCAGGCATGAGTGATCTATCTGGCCCGCTCCGCGAGGTCGACGACAGGCTGCGACGCCGCCGCCTCCAGCTTAACTATGCGATAAAGGCCAATAGCCACTGGTCTTTTGACATTAGCTTCAAGCACGAAATAAAAGACGGCACGCTATTTAAATACGGTGTCATAGGGAATACCGGCGGCAATCCCCGCGGCGTCGCCTTACCCAGCCCCATCGACTTTGAATTTAACGATATCAACCTGCGCGCCGACTACACCGCCAGCCACTACCACTGGCAGTTTGGCTACGATTTATCCCTGTTTAAAAACGACAATCCCAGCCTGTCCTGGGACAACCCCTTTCTCGCCATTAACGGCTGGCATAGCGCCGCGGGCTATGCCACTGGTCGCGGCGCCATTGCACAAGAACCCGACAATCTCTACCAACAGTGGTTTGCCAACGGTGTTTTCCGGCTGCCCGGCGGCGCATCACTCAACACGACCCTTCACTACGCCATACTCAAGCAAGACGAGGCATTTCTGCCCTATTCCATTAACCCCGCACTCAGCGTCTCCACGCCGCTCCCGCGGGACACCCTTGACGGTCAAATTAATATCTCGCGCCTTGGGCTCGGCTACCGCCAAAACCTGAGCAAACGCCTGATGCTGCGCGTTAACGGCCGCTACGAAGAGCGCGACAACAAAACGCCCCAAAACCTCTATATTTACATCGGCGGTGACTCTCAAGACCAAGACAGCGCGACGTCCAGTCGCGCACGCTACAACCTGCCCCACAGTTATCGTGAAACACAACTGGCAGCCGCCTTGCGCTACCGCCTAGGCAAGGCCAGTAGCGTGTCGGCGGGCGTAAAACACAACACCGTCGACCGCGACTATTCCGAAACCACCAGCAGCCGCGAAAACATTGGCCATATGGCCTTCAAAAGCCGCCCGGCAGAGCGCCTACAGACCTATCTGCGGGTTAGCAAGGAACTTCGCAAACCGTCTGCCTACCGGGGCGACACCCCCTACTTAAACTCACACACCCCGGCCTATGTTGCCGGCGAGCCCGCAGATGAGCGTTTTGAAAACCACCCCCTGCTGCGCAAATATAATCAGGCGCAACGCCAACGGCAGAAAATCGCCACCGGTCTGAATTGGACACCGAACGATAGCAGCAATGTCGGGCTGGCCTTGAATATGGCGCAGGACGACTACCGCAAGTCGGTATTTGGCCTGAAAAAAGCCGATGTGCGCGGGCTGCACGTCGATTTCTCGCTAGTCAGCACTGATCGTGCCCAGTGGCATAATTATGCGAGTTACGAGCAGTACAACACCCAGCAGAATGGCCGCAGTTTTAGAGGTAACGCCATTGCCACCCAGTCTATCGACCCGACGAGAAACTGGCAGCAGCGCAGTGAAGACCGAGTGAAAACCTTCGGCAGCGATCTAGAACTAGTCAATATTATCGCCAATACCGACCTCAGCATTGGCTACCTGCTGGCGTATAGCAGCAGTGATTTCACCACGACAACCGGCAGCTCACTGAGCGCAATGGCCATGCCCAAACAGGGCGACAAACTCCAACGGATCAGTGCAGAGCTCCGCCATCGCTACGCCGTAGACCTCGACATCAGTCTTAATCTCGCCCATCAAAGCTACCGGGCGCAGAATTTCAGCTACGACGGGGTAACGCCAAACACCATGGCCAATGTGATTGCCATTGGCAACACCAGCCCAGACTACTCCGCAGTAGAGCTTATGCTCGCCCTGAAGTATCGCTTTTAACGCCCATTGCATAGTGCCCGCGCCATCAATCCCCCGTGACTACGGCAAGTCGTGGGCGATGCCCTTGTGGCAGGTAATGCACGTTGTCCCCGGCCCCAGCGCCTGCTGGTGCATGGCGTTAATGGCCGCGGTGGAACCGATTTTTGTCGCCTCGTGACACACCCGGCAGGCGGCCGAGTCATTCTCTCGCATGACTTGCCACACCGACTCTGCCATTTTCTGGCGGTGTAAATCATATTTCTCCGGGCTGTCGATGGTCCCTAGAAAATGGTGCCAGACCTCCCGCGAGGCCGCCATTTTGCGCTTCATCTTAGGGATAAAGGCCTGGGGAATATGGCAGTCGGCGCAAGTGACCGTAAAACCCACCCGACTTTGGGCGTGCGCCTTGCTTAACGACTCCTGCCAGGGATTCGCCGCCATTTCGTGACAGGAAATGCAGAATTCGTTTGAGCTGGTCTTTTCCATGGCAACGTTAAAACCCACCGTAGCAAAAATGCCCACGCCAATGCCCACCCCCACTAAAGCCAATGAGCCAGCCGTCAGATATTTCGCTAATTTCCCCATCCACTTCGCTCCCAGTCTCTTCGTACCCAGCAAGTCATCCCGCTAACGTGAAAATGTGCTCCAGGCCGTGGAGCAAACGAATCGTCAACGACACCAGCTATTGGCGTCGGCGGCGACAACTGGCGCCGCAAAGCTGTACCGCCACACCAAGTGCGCAGAAAATGGCGGCAAGCCTGCGTCCAAGCAACTACATCGAGTATAGCTAATAGCCGGCATTGCAGCTGCGACACAGGGGGGGCGATAAGTAGCCCGCCGCACGAGCTCGTAGCCAGCGGATTCCAGCCCACCACGACAAGTCCTCGCGCAAGCCATAAGAGCCGTCGAGGCAAACAACGGAGTATCGCGCTTGCTAAGCATCCTTAAACTGGGTTGCCTGTGCTTGCCGGCAGGGCAGCCAATGACTTAGGGTAGCGATCAATAAAAAGGGGATATATATGAATTTCGGCAGCATCCTGTGCTTAATCTTTGCGGCAGTCTGGTCTGCCGTTCTCTTAACGGGTATCGAGCCGCTGACGCAGCTACTGCTGGTCAACGCCGCCGTGCAGCTCATCCTGTTCGTGCTGGTGGCCGCCATCCCCTTTGCGAAAACCGGGCGCATGTCCTATGTCGACATTGCCTGGCCCTTTGGCGTGGCCCTTATCGGCGCGCAGATTCTGCTATTGGCCGACGGCAACCCGCTGCGCCAGTCACTGGTTGGCGGGGTGTATTTATTGATTGGTTTGCGCATGGGCCTGGGCGCGCTGACCATGGCAAAGGCCACCGGGGTAATCTTTAAAACGGAATTCCCACGCTATATCTATCGTCGCATGGTGATGGAAAAACAGGGAGAGAAGCATATGCGCCTGCATATGCTGGCCGAAATCATGGCCCAGGCCTTTGCCAATCTTTCAGTGCTGGCCCTGCCGGGGTTTATGCTGGCTATCAATCCCAGCGCGCAGGTTTCCGGCTGGGAAGTTGCCGGCATTGCCATCTGGCTGGCCGCCTATGTCCTGGAAACCACCGCCGACGCCCAAAAGCTGCGGTTTATTGCCAAGCCTGAAAACAAAGGCGCGGTCTGCAATATCGGCCTGTGGCGCTACAGCCGCCACCCCAACTATTTTTCCGAATGGCTGGTGTGGACGGGGCTGGTTATCGCCGCTGTGCCCTCGTGGCTGGCACTACAAAACGCCGTAAGTGCGCCACTCTGGTATCTGCTCGGCGCGGCGGCGATAGGCGCTTCGCTCATGATGTACATCACCCTGGTGTATTTAACCGGGGCCATCCCCGCTGAGTATTACTCGGTGAGAAAGCGCGCCGACTACAAGCGCTATCAGGCCACCACCAACCGCTTTTTTCCGTGGTTTCCCAAGCGCCCGTCATAGCGACGGGCTTATGTCACTATCTCTGCGATACAAAGGACGCTCCCTTGATATACCCCATCTTGTTTGTCGTGCTTGGCGCCGGCTTTGCCACCCTGTTTGGCGTGATAGTGGTTCCACCGCTGCTGGCCTCTGGCGACGTGATCGGCGCGC
>NZ_JBFIGO010000123.1:0-7056 GCF_041602295.1 Spongiibacter sp.
GCTTGAAGAGATGTCGGTGGTCGCCGAAAAAGAAAAAGCCGCCGGCTTATCCCTGTATGAACACCATCAAGCGGGCTCGCGCCTGGGCTTGAGTGCTATGGATATTCCCGCCAGTGTGGCAATTGTCAGCGGCGAAGATATCGCCGAGAAGGGCGATTTCTCCGGTTTATCGGCACTGACGCGGGCGGCGGGCTTTGCCGCCAATGCCTCGCCGGGCAACGGTGGCAGTGCGACCTCGGTGCGCGGTTTTGCCGGACACAGTTCGGTAGTGAGTACCTATGATGGCAATCGCCTGTATGTGGGCAGTGGTACGGTCAGCTTTCCGGCAGATACCTGGACCATCGACCGCATCGAAGTTTTGCGTGGCCCCGGATCCGTCATTAACGGCGTCGGGGCGATAGGCGCCACGGTGAATTACCTGCCGAAGAAACCCCAGTTTGAGCAGCCTAACGGTGAGCTGGATATCAGTGCCGGGAGTTTTGGCCTGCGCCGCTTTGCGCTGGGGCTGGGCGGCGCGGCCAGCGAACGCCTCGCCTATCGTGTCGATGCGGTGGATCACCGCAGTAACGGTTACGTCGATCGCGCTGCAGAGCAGCGCCAAGCGCTGGCCGCCAGTGTGCTGTTTCAAGCGAGCGAGCGGCTGGGCCTGCAATTGGCCGTGGACGTGGCCGATACCGACGCGGCGCCGTACTGGGGAACACCGCTGGTCAATGGCCGGGTGCGCAAGTCGACGCGCCGCAATAACTACAATATTGCCGATGCGATTGTTTCCTATCAGGACTTGTGGCCGCGACTGACGGCGACCTGGCAGTTGAGCGAGGCCGCCGTGCTGCGCAGCGAGCTTTACTATATGCACGCCGAGCGCCACTGGCGCAATGTCGAGAGTTACCAATACAACGCGGCCTCTGGCGAGGTGGATCGCAGTTTTTATCTGGAGATATTGCACGACCAGCAGCAGCTGGGCTATCGCGCGGATCTCACCGTCGAGCAGTCGATACTGGGGCGCGATAATCGCCTTAATGTCGGCCTTGAGCTGAATGATATCGACTTCAGCCACCGCAATAATTCGCCCTACCAGGGCAGCAGTAGCGTGGCCTTGCAGAATCCTAGTCCCGGTCGCTGGCGCGATGGCGTAGAAAGCGCCACGACCGACGACTTCAGTAGTGACACCCAGCAGTTCGCGCTCTTTATTGACGACCATTTGCAGATTAGCCCGCAGTGGAGTGCGGTGCTGGGCTTGCGCTATGACCGCCTCGACATCGAGCGTGAAGATCTGGCGCGCAGCAATGGCCAGAGTGCGTCGCGCAGCACTGCCGAGCCCAGTGGTCGCAGCTGGCGTGTTGGCGCGGTATATCAGCCCAGCGAGACGATCAGTGTCTACGCGCAATACAGTCGCGCCCTGGATCCAATTGGCTCAGTGCTCACTTCGGTGAATGATGATGCCAAACTTGCCGAAGGCGAGCAGCTCGAGTTTGGTATGAAACAGCAGTACTGGCAGGGGCGCTTGCAAACCACCTTGGCTGTTTACAATATTGTTAAGCGCGACCTGCTGAGCAATGACCCCGGCGGCGTGCAGCGGCAGATTGGCGAGCAGTCATCGCGGGGAGTTGAGTTGGAGCTGTATGCGGCGTTGAGCGAGACGCTGAGTGTGGATTTCAATGTCGCGGTTGCCGATGCCCGCTATCAGGAGTTTGTAAAAAACGGCGACAATTTTTCCGGCAACACGCCGCGCAATGTCGCCGAGAAAACCGCGAATCTGTGGCTGCGTTGGCAGTGGCATCAAAACTGGCAGCTGGGCGCCGGCGCGCGCTATGTGGGCAAACGCTACGCCAATGATAGCAATACCCAGGAACTGCCTTCCTACCGGGTGTACGACGCGTCGCTCAACTGGCAGGTGAGTAAGCCCTTGCGTTTGAGCCTGCGCGGTAAAAACCTGTCTGACAGCAGCGACTACGTGTTGGCACCCTACGGCGATCAATGGATATTGGCCGATGGTCGCGCGCTTGATATTAGTCTGAACTACCGTTTTTAAAGGCCCAGGTGAATGAAGTTCAAGCGCACTCTCTACCTGTGGCACCGCTGGCTGGGTATTGCCATGTGCCTGTTGTTTGCCATGTGGTTCTTCAGCGGCGTGGTGATGATGTATGTCGGCTTTCCGGGGCTTGCCGAGGAGGAGCGCCTGGCGGGCTTGCCGACGCTGAACCGCGGCGATATTGCCCTGCCGCCGGCGGCGCTGCTCGACGACGCTGAGCTGAGTGAATTGCGGCTCTACTCGGTATTGGGCCGGCCGGCGTATTTGGCCCGCTACCAAAATGGCAGTGAGCAGCGCGTGTTTGCCGATGGCGGTGAGCCCATGGGTGGCGTGGATGCGAGCGCCGCGCTTGTCGCCGCGCGGCTGTTTGCCGAGACCAGCGGCCGGGTGGTGCGCCAGTCGCCGCAGTTGACCACGATCGAGCGCATCGATTACGACCAGTGGAGCGCAGCCCGCCACCTCGATCGCCACCGGCCGCTGTACCGCGTTGACCTCCATAGCGCCGACGGTCTGCAGTTGTACGTCTCGTCGCTGACCGGCGAGGTGCTGCGCGATACCAGTCGCCACGAGCGTGTGTGGAATTGGTTGGGGGCTAATCTTCACTGGCTGTACCCGGCGGCGCTGCGCCGTCACGGTGAACTGTGGGCACAGCTAGTGATCGGCGTATCGCTGCTGGGCTTGCTGTCGATTATTAGTGGCGGCGTGCTGGGTATCTGGCGCCTGCGTTTGCGCCGGCCCTATAAAGGCAAGCGTTACAGCCCCTATCGCGGCGTGATGAAACTGCATCACGTGCTCGGCCTGTGCTGCCTGCTGGTACTTGGCAGTTATATGTTCAGTGGCCTGATGTCGATGAACCCCTGGGGGCTGTTTAGCGCCGGCGAGGGCGCCGGCGCGCAGGCGCAGCGCTATCGCGGCCGCGCCGAGGCGGCGGCCTCACCGCTGTTTTCGCTGGCAGCCGTGCAGCGGGCACTGGCGCAAGCGCCGTTTCGCGAGTTGCGCTGGCAGCGCCTGGCGGGGCAGTTCTACCTGTTGGGCTACACCGCCGAGCGCCGGCCGACTCTGCTGGGGCCGCAGGACTGGCAGCGCGAGGAGGTGATGGCCGAGCGCATCGCCGCCGGAGCAGCCATGCTATTGCCGGGCCGGCGCTACACCGTTGAGCTGCTCAGTGATCACGACTTTTATTACTACAGCCACCACCAGCGCTACCGGCCACTGCCGGTACTGCGTCTGCGCTTTGATGACGATTTGCAAAGCTGGTTTCATGTTGATCCGCACAGCGGTGAGTTGCTGGGGCGCTTGAACCGGCCGGAGCGGCTGCGGCGCTGGCTGTACAACGGCTTGCACAGTATGGATTTTCGGTTTTTTCTCGATCGCCGGCCGCTGTGGGATGTGCTGCTTATCAGCTTGATGCTGCTGGGTTTCAGCTTTGCTGTAACGGCGCTGTGGATCGCTGCTCGTCGCCTGCGCGTCCGCCGGCGAGGCTCTAGTCGCGGTAGTAGACCTGTACTAAGTGAAAGCCAAACTTGCTCTTGATTGGCCCGTGAGTTTCGCGCAGGGGCTGGGTGAAAATCACCTTGTCGATGCTCGGCACCATCTGCCGGCGGCGCACTTCGCCCAGGTCGCCGCCCTTTTTGCCTGAGGGGCAGCTGGAGTATTTGCGGGCCAGCATATCAAAGGCCTCACCTTTGGCGAGGCGCTTTTTCAGGGCGCTGGCTTCAGCGGCGGTTTTGACCAAAATGTGGCGGGCCATGGCCTTGTTCATTATGCTGCTCCGGAATTGACGGTCCAGTGGTGACCGACGGTGGGGCTGATTATAATCCCATTCGCCTATCGTCCCCAGTGCGCAGCCTATTATGCCCAGACAACCCTTCAGTTTTAGCGACCTCGCCGCGGAATGCCAGATTTCCCAGCGCCATTATCAACTCGATGGCCGCGCGCTGGGATTGCGTATCGAGGTGCCCGTGGAGCTGCAGCAGCACTACCCCTACAACGGCAGTGCCTACGGCTTTTTGCAGCAGTTGCGCGCGCAGATTTTCGAATTTGGCGTGGTGGAGTTTCCGGGCTTGCCGCTAAACCCCCGTAATTACACCCTGGCGCAGCGCGCTCCCCAGCAGCACGCTTACAGCAGTAACAGTTATATGACCGATAGCTGTCAGAGCCCCCACCAGGACACGCCGCCGTATCCCACCGCGTTTTGGCTGCCCGCAGAGCGGCGTTACTTTGCCACCTGGATAGTGTCGCAGGTGGCGATGCAGCGCTTCTACCAGCGTCAGGCGGCGCAGCCCCGGCTCAGTGTGGAGGCCTTGCATCGCGAGCTGGTGGCCGAGAGCGTGGCCGACGGCAGCGGGCTGTTGTGCAATCAGCGCCCTGGCCTGCTGCTGATCGACAACAGCCATCACCACCAGCTCTACCACGCCAGAACGGCGAACTTTGCCGCCCAGGCGGCGCAGCCCGACTTTGCCAGCGATACCCCGATGTATGCCTTTAATGAAGTGGGCCTGCTGAACTATCTCGATGTGATGGACAGTCGCCGCGGCCCGGAGCATCGCGATGCCGAGGAAATGGCCGAGGTGCAGGCGTTTATGCAGCGCGAGCAGTTGCTCGCTTGACGGTGGCGCGCGGGCCCCCGCGCATTTTACTTAATCCACAGCTGCTTGGTGTTCACAAACTCGCGAATGCCGTGGGGTCCCAGCTCGCGGCCGTAGCCCGAGCGCTTAATGCCGCCGCTGGGCAGCCGCGGATCCGTTTTGACAATGCCATTAATTGCCACCTGGCCGCAGTCGATGCGCAGCGCCAGCTGCTCGGCGAGCTCGGCGTTGTTGGTCCACACCCCGGCGCCCAGGCCGTAGTCGCTTTCATTGGCCAGCTGCAGGGCCTCTTCTACATCGCTGGCGCGGGTTACGCACATCACCGGGCCAAAGGTTTCCTCGTTGAAGGCGCACATCGCTTCACTGACTTCGCTGAGCAGGGTCACGGGGTAGAAAAAACCCTCGCCGTCGGGGATTTCGCCGCCGAGCAGGCAGTTGGCACCGGCGTCGACGGTGGCGCTGACTTGGCGGTGAAGATTGTCGCGCAGGTCTTGCCGTGCCAGCGGGCCGATGTCGGTGTCGTCGCGCAGCGGGTCGCCGAGCCGCAGTTGGCTCAGCCGGGATTTCAGTTTGTCGACAAAGACGTCGTGCACTGCTTCCTCAACAATAATGCGCTTGGCAGCAATGCAGCTTTGCCCGGCATTGATGGTGCGCGACAGTGTGGCGACGTCCGCGGCGCGATCGAGGTCGGCATCGGCCAATACGATAAATGGATCGGAGCCACCCAGTTCCAATACCGCGGGCTTGAGTTCAGCGCCGGCAATGGCCGCCACTTTGCGGCCGGCGACGTCGGAGCCGGTGAATGACACGGCGCGAATTCGCGGGTCGCGCAGGGCCTGCTCGACATCGGCGGTTTCCAGCGGCAGGTTCACCATAATATTGGCGGGGGCGCCGGCGCGCTCAAAGGCCTCGGCGATGGCCAGTGCACAGGCCGGCACATTGGGGTCGTGTTTCATGGCGCAGGTATTGCCGGCCATCAGCGCCGGCGCCAGATAGCGAAACGCCAGCCACAGCGGCGCATTCCACGGCAGAATCCCCAGCAGGGTGCCCAGCGGTTGATAGCAGACATAACTCAGCGAGGCGTCGGAGGGCAGTTCTTCCCTGGCCAAAAAGGTTTCGGCGTGATCGGCGTAGAACTCGCAACAAAAGGCCGCTTTTTCCACCTCGGGGCCGCCCTCTTTAATCGGCTTGCCCATCTCCAACGCCATTAACTCGCTGAGCCGGGCCTTGTCGCTGCGCAGTTCGGCGGCAACCTTTCTCAAGACTTCGCCGCGCTGCACGATGGGAGTGGCCTGCCAGGCTTCGAAGGCGCGGTAGGCGTCGCCGATGCGCTCGTGCATTTGGGCATTATTCAGTGCGGGGTATTCGGCAATGATGTTGCCGTTCATCGGATTTCTGGCAATTAGCATGGCGACCTCGAAACAGCCTATTCGGAGGGGGATGGTGCAGTGGGCGAAGCGGCGCGCTGTTGGCGAGCTTTGCCCTGGCTTGCCGGGGGCGGCGCCGTCTGGGCATTTTGCCGGGGCAGTTTAATGCTCATATCTCTATCCATGGTGAAAAAGGATTTACAGCCGTCACTAGTAATATAGATGCTGTCGGAGATGCCGACGGTTTTATCCCCCTCGACCCCCCACATCCAGGGGATAATGTGGAAGGTCATGCCCTCGCGCAGCACCGCTGACTCGCCCTGTTTCAGGCTGATGATATAGCCCTCGTCCCAGCTCGGTGGGAAGGCGATGCCAATAGAGTAGCCCGAGCGGGTAATCAGCCGGGCGTCGACATGGTTGTCGGAAATGATGTTGCGAATCAGGTTGTCGGCGTCCGAGACCGTCATGCCCGGTTGGAATAGTTCGTGAACCATGGTCAGGGCGTATTTCATTCGCTCCTGGGCGTGGTGCATGGCATCGCTCAGTGGGCCAGTCACCACGGTGCGCATCATGGCGGTGTGGTAGCGCCGGTAGCAGCCGCCCACCTCCAGAAACACATGGTCGCCGGCTTGAATGCTGCGGCCCTCCCAGGTGGCGTGGCCAATCATGCTGCGCGGCCCTGAGGTGACATAGGGCATAACCGCCGGTGGTTCGCCGCCGGCGCGAAACATCGCGGCGCTAATGGCCGCGCCGACGTCATTTTCGGTGGCGCCGGCCTGGCAGGCGTCGATGCCAGCTTTCATGCCGGCCTCGGTGGCAATGGCGGCGCGATGCATCACCGAAATTTCCGCGGGTGATTTGCAGATCCGCCCTTCTTCAACAATGCCAAAGCAGTCCAGCAATTTTGCCCCGGTGAGGGTGGTGTGAATGCGGTCCTGCTGATAGGCGGGAAAGAAATAGCTGTTGCGCTCGTAGCCGATGCGCTTGTCGGCCATGCCGAATTCGCGCAGGGCGTCGACCAGCATCTGAATGGCATCGCCGGTGTCGGGGTAGGGGCGGGTAAGCTCGA
>NZ_JBFIGO010000124.1:0-6891 GCF_041602295.1 Spongiibacter sp.
ACACTGCCCTTTCACGGCAGTAACAGGGGTTCGAGTCCCCTAGGGGACGCCATTTATTGTGTCGAGTTGAAGTAGTTTTTCAGTTCGATTGTCACAGCAAATGACTTGAGAAGAATTTTCTAAGTCGCTGTTGACAGAGGAAATTGTTAGAAATAATATTTCCGCCACGCAGTTTTGATCTGCTGGACAGCAGGACGAAATTTGCGGGAATAGCTCAGTTGGTAGAGCGCAACCTTGCCAAGGTTGAGGTCGCCGGTTCGAACCCGGTTTCCCGCTCCAATTTAAAAAGCGAAACGCCAGCGTTTCGCTTTTTTTATGCCTGAAATTTAGTGTGCGGGCGCCGCGGCACCCGCGTTGTCTCAGTGCATGCCGAATACCTTGGCGCGCAAGTCGCGGTAGTGGCCGCTTTGGCTGTCATCTTCTGCCGCGGTTTGCTGATAGTAGCGTTCTTCCAGTTGTTGGTATTGTTCTAGCTCGCTGTCGCTGAGAAAGTGCAGGCAGTCGCCGCCAAAATACCACAGCAAATCGCGGTGCATCATGGGGGTGAGATCGGGAAAGTGTGCGATGATTCGGCACAGTAGTGACTGTCCGCACTCCAGGGCGTCGTCGCCGGCCAGCTTGTTACTGAGCTGCGCAAAGTCCTCTAGAAGTTCACTGATGGCGTCTTCGGTATAGTTGCCGTGGCCGGGCAGGCCGCTGCGGCACTGCTCAAAAAACTGTTCGAACAGGTGTTGGAAGTACTGGGATCGGCTGTTCACAATGGCTCCGTATTGGGGGGCTGGCGCGTCAGTGTATTCGATCTGTCGACCGTGGCAAAATACGCGCCGTTATCGCTAATTTGACGATGGGAAATTACTATGAGCAAAGCCTTGGAGATCAAGGGATTGCGCAAGGTCTACGACAATGGTTTTGAGGCTCTTAAGGGTATCGACTTGTGTGTGGAGGAGGGTGACTTCTTTGCGTTGCTCGGCCCTAACGGCGCCGGCAAGTCGACAACCATTGGCATCATCTGCTCGCTGGTGAAGAAAACGGCCGGCAGTGTCAGCGTGTTTGGCCACTCTATTGACAGTGAGTTGGCGCTGGCTAAAAAAGAGATCGGTGTGGTTCCCCAGGAGTTCAATTTCTCCAATTTTGAAACCGTGTGGGACATCGTGGTCAACCAGGCGGGCTATTACGGCTTGAGCCGAGACCTAGCCGCCCAGCGCGCTGAGCAGTACCTGCGCCAGCTGGATTTGTGGGACAAGCGCAATGTTGCCTCGAGAATGCTTTCCGGTGGCATGAAGCGTCGATTGATGATTGCTCGCGCCTTGGTCCACGAGCCGCGTCTGCTGATTTTGGATGAGCCCACCGCAGGGGTCGATATCGAACTGCGGCGTTCGATGTGGACGTTTTTAGCAGATATCAACCGCCGTGGCACCACGATTATATTGACCACTCACTATTTAGAAGAAGCGGAAAGTCTGTGCCGCAACATCGCCATTATCGACAGCGGCGAAATTGCCGAAAACACCGCGATGAAAACGCTGTTGAAGCAGTTGCACCGAGAAACCTTTGTGCTCGATAGCAAGGAGCCTCTCCCGGAGACGGTCGTGCTTGAGGGCTTCGAATCTCAGAAGACCGATGAGCAAATGCTGGAGGTCGCGATCGAAAAGGGCGCCTCGCTCAATACGCTGTTTTCTGCGCTTAGCGCTCAGGGTATCGAGGTCACGAGTATGCGTAACAAAGCTAACCGCCTAGAAGAATTATTCGTATCGCTGCTGGCGAAGAAATAGCGGCCATACGCAAGGAGATGCCAGGATTATGACAGCCCGAGAACAGTGGATAGCCTTTGTAACCATAGTGCGCAAAGAGGTGCGCAGGTTTTTGCGTATTTGGATGCAAACCCTGCTGCCGCCAGCAATTACCATGTCGCTGTATTTTATTATTTTTGGGGCCTTGATCGGTTCGCGCATCGGCGAGATGGGGGGCTTTAGCTATATGGAGTTTGTGGTGCCGGGATTGATTATGATGTCGGTGATCACCAACGCTTATTCCAATGTTGTGTCTTCGTTTTTTGGCGCGAAATTCCAGCGCTTTGTCGAAGAAATCCTGGTGTCACCCATGTCGAACAACACCGTGTTGTGGGGGTATGTGCTGGGCGGTGTGGCGCGCGGTTTGTTGGTGGGCTTGATCGTTACCTTGTTGTCGCTGTTTTTTACCCGCCTGCATATTCAGCATGTGGCGGTGACTATTGGTATCGTGCTGATGACCTCAGTGTTGTTTTCGCTGGCGGGCTTTATCAACGCGGTATTTGCCAATAATTTTGATGATGTGTCGATCGTGCCTGTGTTCGTGCTGACACCGCTGACCTATCTGGGAGGGGTGTTTTACTCTATCGATCTGTTGCCGGAGTTCTGGGCCGGTGTGTCGCGGCTCAACCCCATGCTTTATATTGTTAACGCCTTCCGCTATGGCGTGCTCGGCGTTTCCGATGTCAATGTGGCGAGCGCGTTTGCCATGGTGGCGGTGTTCACGCTATTGGCGTACGGCTATTGCATGTACTTGCTTAACAGCGGTAAGCGCTTGCGTCAGTAGGGGAGCGAGGAATGAATGGTCACGGCCCACTAGGTGCTCAGGTTGATTATCCCGAGTATTACGACCCCAGTGTTTTATACCCTATTGCCAGAGCCGAAGGCCGGCGGCGCTTGGGTATCACTGGCACACTGCCGTTTGCGGGTGTGGATATCTGGAATGCCTTTGAAATGTCCTGGTTAAATACGCGGGGTAAGCCGCAAGTTGCCTGCGGCGAGTTCCATTTCCCGGCGTCCTCGCCCAGCATTGTTGAATCTAAGTCTTTTAAGCTTTATTTAAATTCCTTTAATCAGAGTCGTTGGTCATCGCCGGCAGAGGTGCAGGCCTGCCTCGAGCGCGATCTTTCGGCGGCTTGTGGCGCGCCTGTCGCGGTGTTGTTGCATTTGCCAGAGAGTTGGCCCGAGGCCCTTACAATCCAGCCCATGGCTGGCCACTGCCTCGACGATCTCGATATCGACGTTGCTAGCTACCAGCCAAGTCGGGAGCTGCTCAGCTGTCGTGGTAGCGGCCTTGTGGAGCAGTCCTATTACAGCCATTTACTGCGTTCCCGCTGCCCTGTGACCGGCCAGCCCGACTGGGCGAGCATCAGTATTAGTTGCCTTGGTCCGCAGTTGGATGAGGTCAGTTTGTTGCGCTATCTGGTGTCTTTTCGCCAGCAGGATGACTTTCACGAGCAGTGTGTTGAGCAGATATTTTGTGATCTGCAGCAGGCTTGTGAGCCGCAGCAGTTGACTGTTTACGCGCGTTATTTGCGTCGTGGCGGGCTGGATATTAATCCTTGGCGCAGTACGCAGGCCCAGCCCTCTGGCGGGCTTAACCGCCGTGGCTTTCGACAGTAAGGGTTTGATAAGTAAATGACCTGATGGTGATTTAGTCGGTCGCTGGCGATACTTGCCTCACTGTTAGTCAATTGTGTGGAGGTTACATGCTCATTGCCAGCTATCTCCTTGGTTACAATGATAACGGTACCGTGAGCCACCTAGGCGTGGATCATGTGTTTCCGCGAAGGATCGACGGTGCCTGCTTTGAACTCTGTGAGTCGAGTCATGAAAACCCCCAGCTTCATCACGACTTGCTGATCTATTTCCCCTATGGCGAGCAGCCCAAGGAATTAATCTGCCTGCCAGACTTGCCCGAAGGTGCGGTAGCCGCCTTGCTATGTGATGTCGCACTACCGGTGGTCGATTTTTCCTGTGGCCGGAATATTAGGGTGCATTTAGGAACCATCCATAAACGCGACTGTGCTTAAGGATTAAGCTATGTGGAAGCCCAACCGAGTACGAAGTAAACGCTATACCATGCACGGTCCCAGCTCTTCTGTGGTGATTTGGCCTGAGCAGCGGCGCTTGGTATATGCGGCCAACTTTGCTGCGCAAATACCTGCGGTTATTTTGCCGCTAGTCGAGAGTGATGAGCGCCGGGGCTTGGACAGTAACTGCGTGCGCCGGCTGACGGCACTGGCCGAGCAGTTTCGGCGTTCTCGAAACCTGTAAGTCTGCACTGCGCCGGCCACCGCCTCGCGCCTTTTTTCCCCAATTGCTTTATGATGTGGCGGTTTGCCAATGATGGGGATTTTCAGGTGTCCGATCTCGTTCAACTTCAAGCTTTTGTAACCATGCTGGGAATGCAGGACCGCATGAATCAGCGCGTTCATCCACAGTGGATAGCACAGCGCTATGAATGGTATCGCGCGGTGTGGATTGAGTGCGGCGAGCTGATGGATCACCAAGGCTACAAATGGTGGAAGAAGCAGACCACTGACCTCGAGCAGGTGCAGCTGGAGGTCGTGGATATTTGGCACTTCGGTATGAGCGCCTTGTTTGAGCCGGGTCTCAGTCACGAAGATATTGCGCGGCGGATGGTCGATGAGTTGGCCAGCAGCAGTCCAGTTGTCGGCGATGTACTGACTGCGACCGAGGCGCTGGCCAGCCACAGCTTGAGTAGTAAGTCTTTTTCCGTGGCCTTGTTTCGCGACTTGTTGCATGCGGTGGGGCTGGATTTCAGCAGCTTGTACCGTCAGTACGTCGGCAAAAATGTACTTAACTTTTTTCGCCAGGATCACGGCTACAAAGACGGCAGTTATGTGAAAACCTGGAGCGGCCGTGAAGACAATGTCCACCTTGTTGAGATTCTTGTCGAGTTGGATGATCAGGCCGCTGACTTTGCCGATCAGGTTTACAGCGCCCTGCAGGCGCGTTACCCGAGGGCTTAAGTTTTGCCTCAGGATGGCTTGTCGACATCAGCATTGGCCCGCCAGCTAGAGCTGCCGGTGCAGCAGCTGTTCGCCACCCTTAAAGACTACGGCTGGATACGCAAGACCGAAGACAATTGGGCGTTGACCGCCAAGGGCGAATTCGAAGGTGGGCGCTATGTTAACAGCAAGCGCTACGGGCGTTATATCGTCTGGCCGCCGGCCATTATTGAGCACCCGCTTTTCCAGGCGATGGAGAGCCAGCGACTGCTGTCTGCGGCGGACCTTGGGCGGCCTTTGGGGGTGTCGGCGCGGCAGTTAAATCGACTGCTCTGTGCTCTCGGCTATATTGCTCCGGGGCAGCGTGGCTGGGAGGCAACTCCCAGCGGTATGAAGTTGGGTGCACAACCCTGTGAAAATCCTCAGAGTGGCCAGAGCTATGTCATGTGGCCCGAAGACATGTTGGCCCACCCGCCGCTTCTGGCCCTGCAGCAGCGCAGCCTCAGTGCCGACGATTTGCTCAGCCCCTGCATTAGTGTGGACGGCAAGCGCTGCGCCAGTGATGCGCATCGCCGGGTGGCGAATTGGCTGTATTTTGCCGGATTGCATTACGCAGTGGATCAGCCCCTGGCAGCGCCCGCTGCGGGCGATGTGGATTTTTATCTGCCCAGGTACCAGCTGTGTATCGAAGTGTGGGGAGGCCAGGAGCATTCCGATGCCTTGTCAGCCCGCATGGCGCGGGCTGAAATTTGCGCTCAGCGCGCGATAGCGGTTATCGACATACACCCGGAGGATCTGGACGCCCTGGACGAGTATCTCAGCCGCAGGCTTCAGGAGATGGGGGTCAGTGTGCTGTAGAGCGGAACTCCTGATCGATGGCTTCCGCCAGGGCCAGGTCGCGGGCGGTCAGGCCATTCACATCATGGCTGATCAGGGTGATTGCTACGCGGTTATAGCTATTGGACCAATCGGGGTGGTGATCGATTTTTTCCGCGCGTATGGCGACACGTGTCATGAATGAGAAAGCGGCTACAAAGTTGTCAAATTGAAGTTCTCGCGCTAATTTCCCGTCCTCCAAGCGCCATTTTGGCAGGCGTTTCATGGCGTCGCTCAGTTCTTTGTCGGTGAGTTTGACGGTCATAGATTCTCCGATATTTTCTTTTGATTGTTATTGGTCGGCTCTTTGCAGGATGACGCCGCACTCCATATGCTCAGTGTAGGGGAACTGATCGAACAGTGCGAAGGCCTCGGCACGATGGCTGTTCATCAACCATTGTAAGTCACGCTGCAGGGTGTGTGGATTACAAGATATATAAATAATGCGGTCAAAGCGTGCAACCAGTTCGCGCGTGCCGTCATCCAGTCCGGCGCGGGGCGGGTCTACCAGCACGCAGCCAATGTCGTAATCCTCCAGCGACAGGTCGGCCATCCGTCGGAATTGGCGCTCCCCATTGAGCGCTGTGGTGAATTCCTCACTGGACATGCGCAGGATGTCGATATTGCCGAGGCCGTTAGCGGCGAAATTTTCTCTGGCGGCTTTTACCGATGTTTTTGAAATTTCGGTGGCTAATACTTTCCGGAAACAGCGCGACAGCGGTGCCGTAAAATTGCCATTGCCGCAGTAAAGTTCCAGCAGGTCGCGGGTTTGGTCGTTTGGGCTGTGGTCGATGGCCCACTCTATCATTTTGCAGTTAACGCCGGCATTGGGCTGGGTAAAGCCGCCTTCGTATTGACGGTAATGATAGTGATTTCCCGCGATTGCTAGGCACTCGTCGACGAAGTCGCGGCCTAAAACCCGTTTTTGTTTACGGCTGCGGCCGATAATGTCGATATTAAGCTGCTCGCGCAGTTGCTCTGCAGCCTGTTGCCAGTCGTCGTCTAGGCGGCGGTGGTAAATTAGGCTGACCAGCATGTCGCCGCTTAGGGTGCTGAGAAATTCTACTTGAAACAGCCGCTGGCGCAGTACGGGGTTGTTTTGCAGGGCTTCTCGCAGTGCCGGCATCAGCGCACAAATAGCATGGCTGGCTACAGGAAAGTGGTCGATGCGGATGGGCGTCTTGGGGGCGGCGGGGTCGAACATGGCGTAGTACAGCTCGTCGCGCGGTGGAAGTCGATCGTCGCGGACAACG
>NZ_JBFIGO010000125.1:0-6778 GCF_041602295.1 Spongiibacter sp.
CAATACCACCAAGCCGCGACCCGCATCGCGGCCCGAGTGAATGGGCTGCATGACATTCAACACCCCCCGAGTCGCGAGAATCTTCGGCGAGTTTGGCGGGGAATCGTGCTCGGGAATGATCGCCACATCGAACAGGCAGCGCGGCAAACTCGGCTTCATCAACACGATAGAGCGCGCGCGACAAACCGCCGAGGTCCACAACAACGGCAGGTGGCAGCGACTGCCCGCGGCTATCACCCACTGTGGCAACTGCTGCGCGCCGAACTGCGCCATCAGCCCGCGACGCCCGGTTTTTCGCAGCGGCTGGCGGGAGATGTCCAACCAGTGAATCTCACAGCGGCGCTTGCTCGCCAGGCGCTCGGCCAAGCCCTTTAATTGATTGGCGTGACCGGGGCGACCATCGGTAATAAACCACAGCTGCAGGGCATCGTTCATGGGCGCCCTCAATAGACTTTTTCCGCGCCCACTGGGCGGGTCTTAAAGCGGCGATGCACCCACATATACTGCTCCGGGGCGCGGCGAATATTATCTTCAATCAGCGCATTCACCGTCCGCGCATCTGCGGCCGGGTCGCCGCTGGGAATGCTCGGCAGCGGCACGACTTCCAGGCGGATCCGGCGCCCCTTATCTAAGCGCTGCTGAACGATATACACCACCTTTGCCCGGCCGCTTTTAGCCAGGGTAGAAGTCGCCACCGTTGTGGCTGCCGGGTTGCCAAAAAAATCGACAAACTCTGCCGATTTGCGGCCGTAGTCTTGATCCGGCAAATAGAACAAGCGCCGCCCCTGCCGCAGACATTTCAGCGCGCGCTTAAAGTCGCGGCGGTGAATAGGCTCGCCGTAGCGCCCGCGCGCGCGACTGACCAGCCACTCCAGCACCGGGTTTTTTTGTTGGCGATAAAACGAGTCAGATGGTTTGCGCTGGGCAATCAGGGCGCCGGTCAAATCGATAAAGGTAAAATGCGCACCCAGCACAATAACGCCCTGACCGTCGCCGTCCAAATGCTCTTCGCCAATCAGCTCCAGCTCCAAGCCGAGCTGATCAATCGGGGTAAACCAGCTTCGCAGTATCTCCAGCAAGCCTACGCCCTGGTCTTGCATGGTCTTTTTAAGCAGACGCTGCTGCTCAGCCGCATCCAATTCCGGAAAGCACAAGGCCAGATTAGTGGCCGCAACGTGGCGGCGGCTGCCTGCGAAGCGATAAAACAAACTGCCCAGACCCTTACCCAGCAGGTAGTTGCAGCGCTGCGGCAGCCTTGCCAATAAGTACATCAACGCAACCGCCAACCAGGTTGGCCAGTGACGCGGATGTAGAAGTTGTCTCTGAATTGTCATCGTCCCGCTACTACACTGTTTTTTTTAGGCACTACTTAATACACTGGAACGCGACTCCAAGTTGGTCGGCCGCGCCGCGCCAGCATTGTACACCGATTGATAGCTCGACCTTGCCCACAACAGTGAAATTACCATGATGAACAAACCCGGCCGCAGCGGCCTTTGGCGTTTAGTAGATGCTACCAACTACTCCGTAAAGGGGCTGGCGGCTGCCTGGCGCCACGAAGAAGGCTTTCGCATGGAGTGCGTACTCGCCACCATCATGCTGCCGGCGGCAATCTGGCTGGGCAGCAATGCCGTGGAACGCTGCCTGCTGATCATCCCGGTACTGCTGGTGATCACCGTCGAGCTGCTGAATTCCGCCATCGAAGCCGCCGTCGACCGCATCGGCACCACTCCCCACCCGCTCTCCGGCCAAGCCAAGGATATCGGCTCGGCAGCCGTCATGGTCAGCATGATTCTCTGCCTGATCAGCTGGGCATTAATCATTTACGATAGATTCTACTGACCGCCGGGGGCCGCCCAGCAATATTTGCACCCGACAAGTGGCTTAACCCTTGACATACCTGGTGCAAAACTGAATAATTCACGGCCTAAATTTTCAGCGCAAGTTCTAAAGGAGTAACAAGGGTGGCAAATTCCCCGCAAGCAAGAAAACGCGCACGTCAGGCGGAGAAACGTCGCACTCACAACGCCAGTCTGCGCTCTATGGTCCGCACCTACTTGAAAAAAGTTGTGACCGCCATTGAGTCTGGCGATCAAGAAGCGGCTAAAGCTGCCTACGCAGCTGCAGTGCCGGTTCTCGACCGCACTGCCGACAAAGGCAACTTCCACAAGAACAAGGCCGCTCGCCATAAGAGCCGCCTGAACGCCCGCATCAAAGCGATGGGCGAAGCGGCGTAAGCCACTTAGCGCATAAAAAAACCCGCATTATGCGGGTTTTTTTATGCCTGAGTATTTATACCTGAGCATTAACGCAGCAGCAGCGCTATACCAGCACCATATTGTCGCGATGTATCAGCTCCGGCTCGGCGAGATAACCCAGCTTCTCCGCAATCGCGGAACTGGCGCAGCCGGATATCTTGCGCACCTCGTCCGCCCGGTAATTCACCAGGCCACGCGCCACCTCCCGACCATCGGGATCGACGCAGCTCACCAGGTCACCGCGTTCAAAGTCGCCGCTCACCTCCGTCACCCCCACCGCCAGCAAGCTTCGCCCCTGCTGGCGCAGCACCCGCGCCGCGCCGGCATCAACCAACAGACTACCGCGCAGCCGCAACTGACCGGCCAACCACTTCTTGCGCGCCGCCATCGGCGGCTCCTTGGCCAGCAACAAAGTCCCCAAAGACTCCCCGGCTAGCGCCCGACACAGCACCTCGGGCTCGCGACCACCCGCGATCAAGGTATCCGCCCCGGAGCGCGCCGCCAGACGCGCCGCGCGCAACTTGGTCAGCATACCACCACGACCCAAACTGCCAGCACTACCCCCCACCATCGCATCCAACGCCGGATCGGCGGCATCCGCCTGGGCAATTAACTCGGCATCCGCATGATGACGGGGGTCACTGCTGTACAGGCCGCGCTGATCCGTGAGGATCACCAGGGCATCGGCGTCAACCAAATTGGCCACCAGCGCCGCCAAGGTATCATTGTCGCCAAACCGAATTTCATCGGTGACCACACTGTCATTTTCATTGACCACCGGCACCACCGACAGCTCCAGCAAGGTCAATAAAGTATTGCGGGCATTGAGGTAGCGATCGCGCGCGGAAATATCATCATGGCCAAGTAAAATTTGCGCGGTCTGCAGGCCGTGCCGACGAAAGCGCTCCTCATAGGCCTGCACCAGGCCCATTTGCCCAACCGCAGCCGCCGCCTGCAAGTGGTGAAGGTCATCCGGACGCTGTGCCCAACCCAAGCGGGTCATGCCCTCGGCAACCGCCCCCGACGACACCAACACTATCTCGCAACCGCGGGCACGCAGTGCCGCGATTTGCGCCACCCAGGCATCCAGCCCCTCCACACACAAACCGCGACCGTCATTAGTCAGCAAGGCCGAGCCAATTTTCACCACAATACGCCGCGCGTTCGCGAGCTGCCGACGACTATCTACCACCACACACCACCCTAGGGCCTGTAAACCACTTCGACATCATGATCATCGTCATCGTCGTCACCATCCTCGCCATCCGCCTGCTGGCGGGCGCGTCGCGCGGCATTGAGCGCGGCGATGCGATCGCGCGCCTCCTGCTGCATCGCCTCCTGAATACGCAACTCTTCCTCCGCCGCCTCGGGATTCTCCACCAGCCGCTCAGCCTGCGCCTCCACAAAGGCGAGAATATCCTGGCACAGGCGCTTGGTATTCTCAGCCGAAATCGCCGCAATTTTGTAAACCGCCCCATCCCACGCCAGGGCATCGACAACCGCCTGACAGCGCGCCTCGCGCTCATCCTCCGGCAGCAAGTCGATCTTATTGAGCACCAGCCAGCGCTCACGCTGCGCGAGCAGCGGACTGAATTGCCGCAGCTCTTCAGCAATCACCGCCACTGCCTCCTCCGGCGTACTGCCATCGTAGGGCGCCATATCAACAATATGCAGCAACAGGCGAGTGCGCGTTAAATGCTTGAGAAAACGAATACCCAAACCCGCACCCTCGGCCGCCCCTTCCACCAAACCAGGAATATCGGCAATCACAAAACTGCGGTGCGGCTGCACGCTCACCACCCCCAGATTCGGCACCAAGGTAGTGAAAGGGTAGTTAGCCACCTTGGGTTTGGCCGCCGACACCGCGCGAATAAATGTCGACTTGCCGGCATTGGGCATACCCAGCAGGCCCACATCCGCCAACACCTTCAATTCCAGGCGCAGCGTTCGCAACTCACCGTCACTGCCACGGGTAAACTGTCGGGGCGCGCGATTTGTACTGGATTTAAAGCGAGTATTGCCCAGCCCGTGAAACCCGCCCTGCGCAACCTTTAGCTCATCACCAGCCGCCACCAGGTCACCCAGCACCTCGCGAGTATCCTCATCGATCACCGTCGTTCCCACCGGCACGATCAGCACGAGATCCTCACCGCTTTTACCGCGACAATTGCCACCGCGCCCGGACTCACCCGATTGCGCCTGGTAATGCTTTACAAAGCGGTAGTCCACCAATGTATTGCTGCTGGCATCGGCGCGCAGAATGATACTGCCGCCATCACCACCATCACCCCCATCCGGCCCACCGCGGGGAATGTATTTTTCACGGCGAAAACTCAGGCAGCCGTTGCCCCCGCGACCTGCGGCGACGCGTATTACCGCCTCATCGACAAACTTCATTGCACTCGACCTCGGTGACTGGCTAGCCCGTTAACGTTATGTACAGAAACAAAAAAGCCCCGTCAACCGACGAGGCTTTAGCAATCAATAGAACCGACAATCAGGCAGCGACGATGCTGACAAACTTGCGATTCTTTGGACCTTTAACTTCAAACTTAACAACACCGTCAGCTTTCGCAAACAATGTATGGTCGGTACCCAGACCAACATTCTCGCCCGCATGGAAACGCGTGCCACGCTGACGAACAATGATGCTGCCCGCGCTAACCACTTGACCACCGTAGCGCTTCACACCAAGGCGTTTACTCTCGGAATCGCGTCCGTTACGGGTACTACCACCAGCTTTCTTGTGAGCCATGAGTTACTCCTCGTATCCTTAGCCGCTAATTCCAGTGATCTTCACTTCCGTGAACCACTGACGATGACCGGCTTGTTTCATGCTGTGCTTACGACGGCGAAATTTAACAATTTTCACCTTGGCGTGACGACCCTGAGAGATAACCTCTGCAGTCACCTTGCCACCCTCAACAAAGGGTGCACCAATTTTCAGCTCTTCACCGTTCTTGACCATCAACACTTTATCAAAGGTGATCGTTTCGCCGGTGGCAACTTCAATTTTTTCCAACTTGAGGGTTTCACCCTCAATAACACGGTGCTGCTTACCACCGCTTTCAATAACTGCGTACATGGGCATAATCTCCAAGAGCCTGCTTGCAATGCTAATTGAGTGTTTGGCCGCCAACAGTAAACTGCAAACGGAACAAGTCCAGGCACCAAATCCACCGCCAACAACCGGCGAACGGACTGGTTTTGCTTCAGGGGCGCGAATTTTACTGATTCCTGCCCACAAAAACAAGACCTTTCCTCCTTGTTTCATCCCCCGCCGCCCCTAACTTGACAGCTCGGCGGCACCCCCATACGATGCCAGCCGATTCCACCGCCGCAAGTCACTGAATCCATGCAGCATATCCGCCAAGTCGTCGACAGCGAGTTCAACTCAGTCAACGATTTTATCGTCGAGCAATTGCACTCCCGGGTCAGCCTGGTGGAGAACATCGGCCACTATATAATTGACGCCGGCGGCAAGCGCCTGCGGCCGCTGCTCAGCCTGCTCAGCGCCGGCGCACTCGGCCACATCGCTCACGACCATATCCGCTTGGCTGCGGTCATTGAATTCATTCATACCGCCACCCTGTTGCACGACGACGTCGTCGACTTATCAGAATTGCGCCGCGGCCGCCCCACTGCCAACGCCGAATTCGGCAATGCGCCCAGCGTGCTGGTCGGCGACTTCCTCTATTCTCGCGCCTTTCAGGTATTGGTCGCGATCGGCAATATGCCGCTGATGGCCCTGCTTTCCGACACCACCAACACCGTCGCCGAAGGCGAAGTATTGCAACTCAGTCGCGCCGGCAATGCCGACACCGACGAAGCCACCTACTTCAATGTCATTCGCAGCAAGACCGCGGTACTGTTTGCCGCGGCCTGTGCCGGCTCGGCCCTGCTGTCCAACAACGATGAACAGCGACAGGCGCTGTACGATTACGGCCTCAACCTCGGTATCGCCTTTCAGCTGGTCGACGACATCCTCGACTACGAAGGCGACCCCGAGGAAACCGGCAAGAATGTCGGCGACGACCTCGCCGAAGGCAAGCCCACGCTGCCGCTGATCTACCTGCTGCGCCACGGCAGCAAAGACCAACAGCAACAAGTGCGCCGCGCGATCAGCGAAAAATCCGCCGCCGAACTGGACGGCATTGTTACCGCGGTACAGAGCAGCGGCGCACTCGACTACTGCCGGCAAGCAGCCGCACGCCACAGCCAGGCCGCCATCAATGCTTTGCAGGCACTGCCCGCCTCTCCCTATCGCGACGCAATGAGCCAGCTCAGCGAACTGGCCCTGCAGCGCCGCAGCTAATTCCGCAATAAAAGACCAGACAACAGCAACCCCTAATGCGCTACTCTTAACGACGGCACGCAACAACGCGCAACCCACACAGGGAAGAGCAGGAGACTCACGTGGCACTGGCAACCCCGGACAAACAGCAAGCACTCTGGCAGGCACTGGCCGCAACACGCGACAAGTGTAACTCTGTCACCCTGCGCCAGCGCTTTGCCGCACA
>NZ_JBFIGO010000126.1:0-6738 GCF_041602295.1 Spongiibacter sp.
ACAATGGCCACTATCGTAAAACCAGTACAATGATAATCCGCGCAGCGAAGCACCATTACAGCAACACCGCCTTATGTTTGCAGCGCACGCATTACCATTTGCTAATCGTCACTAGCCTCTGCGGGACTTTCCCGAGCCGGCGCCGGCGATTACACTGCTGCTCTCATTAATAACAAGGAACGACAGTCCGATGTCGGCCAATACTGCCTCAGCCCAACTACTGCGCGTGACGCAGGCTCTGCAAGAAACCCTAGAACTCAGCATAGACCTTAACGCCGATGCCGAGCGCTTGGCCGAATTGGCCAGCCAGCTAGAGACTGTAAATGAACAACTGAGCGCCCACCAGGGCGAGAAAATCATGCCTTACTTCAACATGGAGTACGGCGATCAGCTGCGCGAGGCGCTGCCCTACGGCCCAGCCACCGGGCGCTACAATGCCTATTCGCCCGACATGGACGTTCGCAACAACGGCGATCGCGTCGTCAGTGACATCCGTTTTGGCAAGCGCCACGAAGGGCCACCCAACAGTGTACACGGCGGCATCACCAGCCTGGTCTTTGACCAACTGCTTGCCTTTGCCTGCCTGCGCAACAACACCCCTGGCTACACCGCCTCGCTGCAAGTCAGCTACCGCAAGCCTCTGCCCTTACATAAAGCGCTGCGCTTCGAAACCTGGCTGGAAGACTGCGGCGAACGCAAAGTGATCGCCCGCGGCGAATGCCGTGATGGCGACGAGCTATTGGCGACCTCTGAAGGTCTTTTTATCCGCATTATTTAAGATTCACCCCTAACATAAGGGATTGCAGTCCATGACACGCAAAACAAAAAATTCCGCGCTGATGATCTTGCTGGGCAGCAGCATCAGCCTGCCCCTACTGGCCGCTAGCGACAGCCCAAGCAACGACAAACTCGAACAGCTGACCGTCACCGCCAGCCGCACCGAGCGCGCCCCACAGGACCTGAGTATATCCCTGAGCGTGATCGACGAAGACAGCATCGACAACCTCGGCCACAGCCATATCAGTGAACTACTGAGCCAAGCACCAGGCGTATGGATCAGCCGCGGCAACGGCCAAGAGCACCTCACTGCCATTCGCTCGGGCGTGCTGACTGGCGCCGGCAGCTGTGGCGCCTTCTATTTTGCCGAAGACGGCATCCCCCTGCGTGGCCCCGGCTTTTGCAACGTCAATGAACTGTTCGATGCCAACAGCGAACAGGCGGGGCGCATCGAGGTGATTCGCGGCCCCGGCACCGCGGTACACGGCAGCAACGCGCTCAACGGTGTTATCAATATAATCAGCCGGGCGCCCAGCGAAACGCCGGAAACACAGATCGCCGGCGAAGTCGGCCCCCACGATTACGGCCGCCTGAAATTCAGCCACAGCAACACCGAGGGCCGTCACGGTTACCGCATCAGCGCCCACGGCGAAAGCGACGGTGGCTACAAAGACGACTCGGGCTTTGACCAGCAAAAACTGTCACTGCGTCACGACTACGACGGTATCGTGTGGTCAGTCCAGTCGTTGCTGTCAGCCGCCAACCTGCAGCAGGAAACTGCCGGCTATCTGCTGGGCGAAGACGCCTATAAAGACGACAGCCGCAAGCGCGACAACAGCAACCCCGAGGCCTACCGCAACAGCAGAAGTCTGCGCTACTACAGCCGCTTTGAGCGCGACGGCAGCCAGGACAGCCACTTTGTCGTGACCCCCTACTTGCGCTACACCGAGATGGAGTTTCTGCAGCACTTCCTGCCCGGCACCCCACTGGAAGAGAACGGCGAGCGCAGCGTCGGCGTACAAACGGCATTTTACCAACAGAGTAGCGACAAGCTCACCGTTCACAACGGCTTTGATATGGAGCTGACCAGCGCCTATCTGCAGCAAGAGCAGGCGGGCACCAGCTTCGCCCCCTTCCCGCAGGGCAAGCACTACGACTACGAAGTGGATGCCAAGTACTTTGCCTGGTTTGTCGGCGGCGATTACAAGGCCGGCGAAAACACCAACCTCAATTTTGGCGCGCGCTACGACATTCAGTTCTACGACTACGACAACCGTATGATCAGCGGCAACACTGCGGCTGACGGCAGCCCCTGCCCCACCGGCAATGGCGCCTGCCGCTACGCCCGCCCAGAGGACGACAGCCAGCGCTTCCGCAACTGGTCCTTCCACGGCGGACTCGTCCACCAACTGAACAGCTTCAACAGCCTCAGCGTCAATCTCGCCCACGGCTTCCGCGCACCACAGGCCAGCGAACTCTACCGCCTACAGGCTCAGCAGCTGAACGCCGAGCTGGACGAGGAATCGCTCAACAGCGCCGAGATCGGGCTGCGCGGCGAATGGAGCCGCTTCTCCTATCGCAGCGCCGTGTACTGGCTGCAAAAAGATGAATTGATTATCCAGGATAGCAACCGCCGCAATTTCAACGGTGGCCGCACCGAAAGCCGTGGCTTGGAAGTGGAAATGAGCTGGGCACTTAGCGACAGTCTGCGCTGGAACCTGCAGGGCAGCTACAGCAAACATCAGTACGACAACGACGCACTCACCAAAGAAGGCAATGAACTGGATACCGCGCCACGCCAATTGGCCAGCAGCCAACTCATCTGGCAGGCGACGCCCAGCACGGTCTTGACCCTGGAGGCCGTGCACCAAAGTGACTACTACCTAGAGGCCGACAACCGCTTCGGCTACCCCGGTCACACCCTGGTCAATGCACGCTGGCAGCAGCACTACGGCGAGCATGTTTACTCCGTGCTGCGCATTAACAATCTGGAAGATATCGACTACGCCGAGCGCGCCGACTACGCCTTTGGCAATCACCGCTACTTTGTTGGCGAGCCACGCAGCGTCTTCCTTGAAGTAGGCCTTAACTTCTAAAACGCAGTTATTTCCAACTGTAACCGGGGCGGCTCCGCAGCCGCCCCGTATTACTACCTAGCTCCCCAAGCACTTGTCCTAGGGTCGCGTGACCCAGCTCACCTTCTCGCCCTTCCCGTATATTTAGCCCCCGGAAATTTCGCGATAGTTATCCCAGACGCCGCCGCACTACCGCCGCTCACGTCCAGGAGTAACCGCGATGAAAGATGCAATGATGCTCACCACTCTGGCCATTCTACTCGCCAGCCAAGTAGCAAACGCGCAAAGTGAAAAAGATTTCGCCGGTCAGCCCCTGCTTACAGTGAGCAGCGCAATAGCGACTAGTGGCAACGACGCCCAACAGCCCAACAAGATGCCGGCGCTGCGCTTTAGCGCCGACCGCCGCGACCTGCAACTTTCGCTTCGCCACCGCAGTGGCGCGACGTTCAGCCTCGGCCCCCGAGGCCTGTCATTCACCGCCAGCTTTTAAGCCAGCAGCCGGTCCCAGGCCGGCTGATCGCCAATGCTCTGCGCCATAAACTCTAAAAATACCACTAGCTTTGCGGCAACTCACAGGCGGGCGCAACAGCAAGTACCAGAGTGGCCCGCCGCCTCGCGCGATCAGGGTTCAACCGAAACGTGACAAGCCGACCGCGCCACGCACCTTGCTGAGCATTACCGCCGCTTCGGCACGGGCCTTTTCAGCGCCCTTGGCCAGCTGGGCATCGAGGAAGCTGCCGTCTTCAAGAATTTCTTCGTAGCGCTGGCGCGCCTCGCCGATCTGGCCGTTGATCAGTTCAAACAATTGCTTCTTGGCCTCGCCCCAGGCGATGCCATTCTCAAACTGCTCGCGCATGTATACCGTTTGCTCCGGCGTGGCGAAGGCCTGCCAAATTTGAAATACCGTGGAATCGTCCGGGTCTTTTGGCTCGCCGGGCTCCAGCAGGTTGGTTTTGATTTTGTTGATGTGTTTTTTGAGTTTTTTCTCGGGCAAAAACAGCGGAATAGTATTGCCGTAGCTCTTACTCATTTTGCGGCCATCCAAGCCGCTGAGTACCGCCACATTATCGTCCACCACCGCCTCGGGCAGGGCAAAGGTCTCACCGTAAATATGATTGAAGCGCTGGGCGATATCGCGGGCCATCTCCAGATGCTGAATCTGATCGCGGCCCACCGGCACCCGCTGGGCATTAAACATTAAAATATCGGCGGCCATCAGCACCGGGTAGCTGAACAGCCCCATGGTCACACCGAAATCGGCGTCCTCGCCCTTGTCCTGGTTGTCCTGTACCGCTGCCTTATAGGCGTGGGCACGATTCATCAGCCCCTTACTGGCCACGCAGTTCAGCACCCAGGTCAGCTCGGTAATTTCCGGCACATCGGACTGGCGGTAAAAGGTGGTGCGATCAGTATCCAGGCCCAGCGCCAGCCAGGTGGCGGCGATCTCCCGCGCCGACTGGTGCACGGCGGCCGGGTCGTGGCATTTAATCAGGGCGTGGTAATCGGCAAGAAAGAAAAAACTGTCCTGCTCGGCAGACTGGCTCTCGGCAATGGCGGGGCGAATCGCGCCCACATAGTTACCCAAATGAGGGGTGCCGGTGGTGGTAATGCCGGTAAGAACCCGGGTCTTTGCCATGATACTGTCCTGTCTGCGCGGAGGGTGAAAAGCGGCCTATGATACTGGCTCACCCGGCCAGTGTCACCGCCGCTCAGCCGCCAACGCCAGTAATTGCTGGCGATACTGCGACGCCAAGACCGGCCAGTGCAACGCCGACAAATCCGGCGCCGCCAGCGGCCCCCGCCGCTTCTGCGCCGCCAGCTCTGCCAGGGCCGCACAGGCGGCGGCCGCCTCTTGCGAGGGCTGCAATAAATCGCTGGCATAGAGGTAGGGTTCAGCAAACCACTGGGGGTAGCACAGCCGCCGGGGCAGCAGCGGCCGACACCCCGCCGACACCGCGTCCATGACTGCCAGCCCCTGAAAATCGTGCAGCGCAGTGGACAGCACCACATCGCAACTCGCCAGCAGGGCGCGGTAGTCGCCGGCCGCCTCCAGGTAGCCGAAGTGTTTGAGCCGCAGACAGCGGCTGTTATCCAGCAGCGCGCGCAACTGGGCAAAGGCCTCGGGCTGGCGGCGAAATTGCTGGCCGACAATACTGACATCCAGCGGCAGCGCGGCGGCCTCACAGGCACGCAACAGGGCCAGCAATTGCTCTGGCCCCTTGTCGTACTCCCAGCGATGATTCCACAACAGGGACAGGCGCTCGCCGGCAGCGCGCACGGGCGCTGTGCACTCGGCCAGCCCTACCGGCAGCACCTCACTGCGCCGCAGCTGGCCCATCACCTCGCGGCGCGGACTGAAGTCGGGCAATTTTTTTAACAGCGCATCAGCACCATCGAGAAAGCTCTGACGGTTGTAGTCACTGTTAAACAGCACCTTGTCGGCAGCCAATGCGGTATAGAGATTGAGGATTTGCGGCTCCACGCCGCCGCGCTGCTGATCGCTGGCCGGATAGGCAAATTGATTTTCATGGAAGTAGACCAGCGTGGGCAGCCTGCACAGCGCCGGGCACAGGCCGCGCAGCGCCGACAGGTCGGTCATCGAGGTGGCCAGCAGCACATCGTAGTCGGCGTTCAAGGTATCGCGCTGCAACATCGCCCAGCTCAAGCTATTGCCGCGCAAACGCCAACTAAAGTGCCGCGCCGGCAGGCTGAGCAGTGTCCACTCACACTCCGGCAGCGCTGCCATCAAGCCCTCGGCCCAGGCCCGGTGGCTGTCGGCGTGGTAGGCCGACAACAGCAATACCCGCATAATTTTCCCCAGTAAATCGCCGCGACAAAGCCCGAAAGTATACGCGCTCGTTGACCCCATCACAGGCCTGCACTACCCTTCTTTCCCCTGAATATCGCCAGCACTGTGCCGGCCACCGCGAACCCCCTTTACCCACGCAGACAGGCAAGCATCCACCATGAGCCAATTTGAAACCCTCCGCTTCGAAAAAAACAACGGCATCGCCACCATCACCCTCAACCGCCCGGACGCCGCCAATAGCCTCAACTTGGCCATGGCTCAGGAACTGATGCAGGCCGCCATTCTCTGCGACAGCGACCGCGATGTGCGCGCGGTGGTCATCACTGCCGAGGGCAAAATGTTCTGCGCCGGTGGCGATGTGCAAAGCTTTCACCAAGCTGGCGAGCAAGCGCCGCAGCTGATCAAGGAAATCACCGCCAACCTGCACGCCGCCAACTCGCGCTTTGCCCGCATGCGTGCCCCGCTGATTGTCGCCGTCAACGGCACCGCCGCCGGCGCCGGCTTCAGCCTGGCGATGGCCGGTGATATTGTCATTGCCTCCGACAATGCCAAATTCACCATGGCTTATACCGGCATCGCGGTCAGCCCCGACGGCGGCTCCACCACCCTGCTGCCGCGCTTGGTCGGCCTGCGCCGTGCTCAGGAACTGATCTTCACCAACCGTGTACTCAACGCCGAGGAAGCACTGGACTGGGGCCTGCTCACCAAGGTAGTTGCCGCAGATCAACTCGCAGAAGAAACCGCCAAACTGGCCGCCCAGCTGGCTGCCGGCCCTACCGAGGCCTATGCCCAAGCCCGCGCGCTGCTGCTCAGCAGCTACGAGAACGGCCTGGAGTGCCAGTTGGAGCTGGAAAGCCGCGGCATTTCTCACTGCGTGGGCAGCCGCGACGGACAGGAAGGCCTGGGCGCCTTTGTCGAGCGCCGCAAGCCCAATTTCACGGGCGAGTAAGCCTTAGTCGCACGGCCCGAAGTGATTCGGGCTGTGCTCCGTCGAGCCCCTACCCACCACGGTTACTACACCACGTTGATTCTCTTTTTCTCGGGCTCTTTTTCTTCAACTTTAGGCACGCTAACGAG